>NZ_CAMFHL010000017.1 GCF_945952095.1 uncultured Arsenicibacter sp.
GCCAAAGGGTTAAAGCCGGTATGGCAAGGGCAAAAGCACAAGGAAAACGTATTTCACGGCCAACTATATCAATGGATCGACAGAATGAAATTTTTGATTTGCAAAAGCAAGGATTATCAATGAACAAGATTTCTAAACAACTAGGAATAGCTTATGGAACAGTTTACAACTACCTATCCAAAGCGAAGGATACTCTTTAACCGCGTTAATTTAGCATCAATGATGATCTTGGCTTTTCTAAATCTCCTCATAAAAAGTTAACAGATTGCGATGGTGGTCTAGTGCCGGAAATTCCCGGTCTCCCCATGGCTGCTCTTGTACAACAGTGTCAATATCATAAATTACATGTATAAGTCAAGACTTGATCTGACAAATGGTGTAAATTTGTTTCACCTTTAACAGATCAAAGTTACGATGACTACACAAGATAAGATCATCAAAAACAAATTGGGCGTTCTCAAACTCGCCCAGACGTTAGGTAGTGTCTCACAAGCCTGTAAAGTGATGGGCTACAGCCGAGACAGTTATTACCGCTTCAAAGACCTCTACGACACGGGCGGAGAAGCGGCTTTACAGGAGTTGACTCGCCGAAAGCCCATCGAAAAGAACCGCGTTGCCACCCAAGTCGAAGATGCGGTGGTGGCCATGGCCATTGATCAGCCTGCCTTCGGACAGGTGCGGGTGAGCAATGAATTGAAGAAGAAAGGCATCTTCATCTCGCCTGGTGGTGTACGCTCGGTCTGGCTGCGGCACGATCTAGAACTATTTGCCAAACGCTTGAAGGCCTTGGAAGCCAAAGTGGCTCAGGATGGGCTGATTCTGACGGAGGCCCAACTCAAGGCGATGGAGAAAGCAAAAGAGGAAAAAGTGGCTCTGGGCGAAATCGAGACGGGGTTTCCCGGTTATTTGGGTTCCCAGGACACGTACTTTGTGGGGACCATCAAGGGTGTTGGCCGTATCTATCAGCAAACCTTCGTGGACACCTACTCGAAGGTGGCCTTCGCTAAAGTGTATGAGCGTAAGACGGCTTTAGTAGCCGCTGATCTGTTAAATGACCGGGTGTTACCCTTCTTTGAGACCCATGCCGTCAAGCTCTTGCGGGTGCTCACTGATCGGGGAACGGAGTATTGTGGCAAGCCCCAGCACCACGAATACCAGCTTTATTTGTCGATTGAGGACATCGACCACACCAAGACTAAAGTGCGCTCTCCCCAGCAGAATGGGATTTGCGAACGGTTCCACAAGACGATTCAGGATGAGTTTTATGCCACTGCGTTCCGAAAAAAGGTGTATTCAAGCTTGGAAGAGTTACAGAAAGACCTGGACGATTGGTTGGAAGAGTACAACCGGGAGCGGACGCATCAAGGCAAATATTGCTTTGGGAAAACGCCGTATCAAACCTTTGTGGACTCGGTGAAGTTAGCTTGGGAAAAGGATTTATCGGACAAGATGTTGTTCACTCAGCAAACTATCAGATGAGTCTCGTTTGTCAGATCAAGTCTTGACTTATACAAATTACACCTTGCTTTTTATATTCTTCGTACAACTCATCAATACCCTGGACTTCAATCCGGCAACTGGCCGTGCCTGCCAGAAAGCTTTCAGCCCCACTGCAAATTGGATCTGCTACCAGGGATAAGCCTTTATTCTTCCAGCTTTCATCCGAAGATGCCCACAAGTGGATTTCAATTTCGTCCCGGACTACTTTTGCAAAGCCATCGTCATAATAAGGTGCTGTAAAACCTAACTTTTCAGAATAGAATTTAACGGATTCGTCAATGTTTTTAACAGGAAGAGCTGGGATCGTTTTCTTCATTTTCATAGATACTGATATCATTTAGTTCAAGCACAGCACGACTTATTCAATTGTATCGGGGGACATTTTTGGGTTCCATAAGTGCAAAAAACACAGCAGTCACCGGAAGCAGGCTTTAACAATGTTTTGCAATTTGTACACTCGTAAAAGTACATACATGCATCAACAGGCATTGTTTCCAAGCGTCGGGTGCCGCAATGCGGACAAGTAAGTATGGATTCCAATATTAAATTCATAACTGCTTAGTTTGTTTCAACAACTTTATAACCAGTAGCGTCGACTGCCTTTTTAATTTCTGCCAGTGACGTTTTCTTACTATCATATCTAACCGTTGCATTGCCATTCTTATACGAGACCTGAACCTGCCGTATGCCTTTTAACTTATTAACTTCCTGTTTAACATGATGTTCACACCCTTCACAGGTCATTCCCTTAATTTTTATATAGGCTGTTTGGTCTGTTTTGGAAACCGGTTGTTGTGCTTCCTGCTTTTGCTGATAGGCCAGTCCTGAATAACTTGGGACGGCAATCAGAAGTACTGCTGCAAGGGTTACCAGGCTTAAAAACTTTTTGGTTTGCATAAATGGTTTGTTTTCAGGTCCACAATTACATGAGTCTTCGGAAGCGGGTTTTAACTGCTGATACCATGCAAAACCCAAAATCAATACGGTTCCAGCAATAAAATAAGGACGCGCAGGCGCAATCCAATCAAAAGTGGTTGCCAAGCTGCTTGTCCCGGCCACCATGGCCAATAATGGTGTGATACAGCAAACAGAACTTGCCAATGCAGTTAGTATGCTGGCATTAGCGGTGATTTTGGACGCTTTCATAAGGCTACACTTTCTTGACTGGGGATATCAACAAATAGTTGACCGATGATACTGGCCTGATCAGGTATGATCGAATAAAAGATAGTTTGTCCAGTTTTTCTGGTACGTACTAAACTGGCATCTTTCAGTTTTCGCAGGTGCTGAGAAATAGCAGGGACGGTCATTTGCAAAATATCACTCAAATCGCAAGGACAAAGCTCGTTCTGCTGCTGGATAAGATAAAGTATTTTAAGCCGGGCCTCATTTCCAGCAAGCGCATAAACCTGCGCTAACCTGGTAAAAGCGTCTTCATTTTCGTCTAAGGTTTCCTTGCATAGTTGGATCTGCTCTTGATCCGCGAACAAACGGATGCAGCTACTAATTTGATCTGACTCTTTTTCTACATCTTCCATATCTGCCACTAATATTTGGGCAAATATAACAGTATTTAAGTATTTGCTTAAATATATTTTTGAAGATTAAAAACTATGTGCAAATAGTCAAACAGAGTAAACTAACTCATTGGCCGCCGCTGCGGTTGGGACCGGGTTGGCGGACCAGAAGAACCCTATTTCAAGGCAACTGGAAATTTCGTATAGAACAGTGTATAAATTATGCCTCAAAACTAAAAGCGTAGTTTACTAACGCCGTTTTCCGGACATTTGTAAGAAAAACCTCAACCGCAGCAGATGTCAGCGACCCGAAGCTGTAGGACTTCGGCAACCGTGCAGCCGTGCAACAGTGGATGGAGCGTTTCTTTGACAATCTTTTCGACAACTGCTTTGGGTGTAGATACCACGCCATCCGACGCAGCTATTTCTGCCTCAGCTACGATGGAGACTAACCCCCTACCAGATGGTCCCCTGCCCACAATGGCGATACGGCTACCCAAATAATGCTCATAAATCTGACTCAGAATGGCCGGATCAACAACCGAAAAATCATAAGGACTTTGGGGGTAGTAGAGTTCATTGAATATACTGACCAGCGTACCGGTATCGACGGTACTCTGAAGCGACAACTCGTCTTCGATAAAATCGAATAGCCCGGCATTGTAGCGTTTGTCTGCCCGAAGGAACAGGGCTTTGAGCTGACTATAATCCGTGACTTGCTGTAGCGTGGCATACTGTTCGATAGCTCGATCTTCACAAATACGCAGAAAAACAATCCGATTTAGTAGCCGCTGAACTAGGAAATTGATGGTCACCTCATCCAGATCTTGTTTGGCCATAATGTCCGTGGCCAGCAGAGTACGCCAGTGTTCAATCTGTTGAAGAAAATAGGCATCGAATGGTTGGGCCTGCCTGGGTACCGTTCCGTATTTCTGTTCGAGGTTTCCCGAAGCTATAGACTCAAATGAGAGTAGCTCATAAAGTTCATCAAACTTTTCGACCAAATCGTTAAACGTAAAAACAGCCAGACGCGCCGTTGATGCGGGATCGTTGGCCGCAGGTTTGATTCGACAATCGTACAGGATAATCTTATCGAAATTCGTCAGGATTGATACCATCAAGCCCGCGTTCCACCCATACCGCCTGGTTTGAAAAGCTGGCTTTGGATTGCCTTCTACATCGACGGAGACCTTTTTTGCTTCGACGAATAATTTTCGCTCCCCTCCTACCCGGAGTGTATAATCCGGGTTCTTCTTGGTTAACGTGGAACTACCGTCTGCATCATCTTCCTCAACCGTAATTGCTTCTTCCTGAATGACATCGCGTAAATAGGCCGATTTACCGTCGATATTATCGACATCCCAGCCAAACGCTTTTAGCAACGGATTCAAAAAGTCGATTCGTAGTTGCGCTTCGCTGTAAGCAGGTGTTTTGTAGTACGAATATTGACCAGCAAATGCTTTGGTCAATGCTTGAATCTGTGTGAAGGTCGCCTGTTTATCTATCAACATTCGAGTTAAGAGCCATTACCTGAAGCTAAAATTACGAATTGTAAGCTGATTTCCGTAATAACAGCAAATCAGTATATTAATGTAATGTGATATTAATATAACGATTTATTGATTAGCTACATTTTTAAACTACTCCAAAGCATGTAGCGTAGTTTCCAGAGAGAAGGGTTATTCTGAGCCTACCATACTTCTTCGCTTATCTCGCTGTGTGTAATGCTGTTGCTTTAATAGTAAGCGTTTCGTATTACTGCATAATAGAAATGTTTGGTTGTGTGCGGTCGCCCCGAAAAGGGGCCACGGCGTGAAATAGGACGCGCCAGGCCGAAAAGGCCCCGCGCGGATGTTCGTTTTTATTATAGAATTGGAGGGAAGAAAAAGACAAGCTTAATCGTTATACTGTTATCTCAATATATTATTATAATGATATAATGCGTAAATTAGTACTGTAATCAACGCAGAAACAACAGCATTATGAGCGCACAGAAAGAAGTCAAATTTGACATTTATGAATTCATCAACGAACAGGTAGTTAGGCAATTAGAGAAAGGCGTTTTGCCCTGGCGCAAGCCCTGGAAAGTGGCTATCGTAGAAGGACAGCAATACACTGTACCCCACAACTACGCAACGAAACGCCCTTATACCGGCGTTAACGCTTTCTTATTGGCACTTACCCCCTACCGTACACCGATGTTTCTGACTTTCAATCAAGTAAAGGAGTCAGGCGGCATGGTAAAAACAGGGGCAGCCAGTTTACCCATTGTTTTCTGGAAACCAATCAAGGTGAAAGGGGAAAAGGGCAAGGAAGAGGATAAGTTAGTACTACGCTATTATCGGGTGTTCAACATTGAAGATACCACATTGCCGATAGAAATTAGAGACCCGGAGCAGCAGCCGGAGCCGGTTGTTATTGATAGCTGTCAGCGTATCGTTGACCAGATGCCGAACCGCCCCCGCTTGGTAAACAACGACCCGGCCCGGTGCTACTACACACCGTTTTTAGATGTAGTGAACATGGCCCCCGCGCAGAACTTCAAGAAAGCAGAGGATTATTACAGTGTCCTGTTTCATGAGCTGGTACACGCAACCGGCCACAGCAGCCGATTAAACCGGACCGAAATTTCAGAAATGGCCTCGTTTGGTTCACAGACGTACAGCAAGGAGGAGTTAACCGCCGAGTTAGGCGCGGCTTACCTCTGTGGCGTTACCGGCATCAGTGCCATTACCATCGACAACAGTAGTGCCTATATTAGTGGCTGGCTGAACAAGCTACGGGGAGACAAACGGTTTTTCTTTGAAGCCGCCCAGAAAGCACAGAAGGCCGCTAACTACATTCAGAACCTCAACCCACAATACGAAGCCTAAACCCCTCCCCTACTGCCTGCCTTTTCAGGGGTGGGCAGTAGGATAAAATTTCAGAACTATGGAACAGTACAACATGAAATTCATTGCCCCAAATCGGTATCCGAGCGAATGCCAGATTACCATTTATCGGCAATCGGGCATTGTAATCGCAACCGACATTGACAAAGGCATGAGCGTTACGAATGCCTGCGCCGAAATTGCTAACGAAGTAGTCAGACAATACGGAGTCAATCCGCAACGGATGATTTTTATTGAGCAGTATCGTCCCGGTCGGCCAGATCAGACGACTGATTTGGTCAGATTCGATTTTGCAGACGGGAAGGCTTTTCGGCATCCCAATTGGACGCATATACACCCGGACGACTTTATACAGATGATTCGGATTGCTGAAGAAACCGAGGAAATGTAGCCGTTTTCTGTTACGATAGTATAATATTGTTATCGCACTATCGTATAATACTATTATATTTTCTAATCACTTTATTCTGTTTGGTAACGTTGAAATAAGAAAAATACCGTTTAAACGATTTAAACAAAGGTTTTACGTGATTTTGTCTGTTCTTTACAGTTCCAAATCCTTAACCTTTGTTGTTCATGCTAACGGATGTTCCCCCCGTCAAGCGTAAGTTGATTGATATTGTCAGAACCTATCAGGGTTTGTTGAAGCGGGTTGATAGCTATTTGAAACAGGATTTGGAACACCCGGAAATAGCCGCTTACTTAGGATTGAGCCTAACCAACTACTACACAAAACGGCGGGGTGAGCGGAGGTTTTCGTATAAGGATGTTCGCTTACTTCTTGACCGATTCGGTACAGCAGAAGAAATGACACAGTACCGAGAGTTCATTGAGGTGCGTGATACCATTTATAACTGCCTACAGGATTCACACGTACCGTTAGTTCAATATCGCCGACTACTAAATCTGCAACATTACCGAGATTTGGCCCGACGACGAGACCACCCGGATACTTGGCGAGTTGAAGACTTGGAGTTAGTTGGGCAGTTCATGGAGTCGATAGCGTATTGCATCGACTAAGTACGGGCGTTTATTTTTGTCGCTGAACGCTTTCGATAAATCATCAAATTCACCTAATTTCGTTAGCCTATTGAGTCAATAGGAGCAGTGGCTATTTTGCCTTTTAGTCGATAGCAAGATAGAAACTTATAACCTGTTGATTGCCAACTGTATAGACGAGCCAATACTTTAAAATAGTGTACAATAATTTTGTAAGCAATTGTTAGACAGATAGTTAATGTATTAGAATTGTACACTTTTTACCGTAAGTGCCTGATTTTTAGATGGAGCGAGAAACTGTGAAGATTGACGCGGAAGTGGCTCAACGCGCCCGCGATCAGGTCAAGAAATTAAACCAGAAGTTGGCCCGAAAAAAAGGGCCAGGCAAACCTCAAAAAATTACGTTCAACGAGTATCTAAGCAAGGCCGTTGACCATTACATCGAGTTAGGATACGACCCCAGCCGGGAGGATGACAAGAACCCGTTGAAGGAAACCGTCGTCCGCACCACCGACCGGATCATCACCTATCTGCAAAGCCACGAAAAGTGGTACATGGAACCGGTTAGGCAGCATCTTGAAAAAGTAGATGCCCGCTTGGAGCAGTCGGATTTGCCCGGTGCAGCAGAGCCACCGACCGATCTAAAATTTATCAAAGAGATGAGTTTGTTCAGTTACCTGACGAGTGATTTGGTGCTGAATCTTCTGTTTCATCAGTACCGTGATGCCCCCGACGATTTAGCCGAAATCCAGACGTGGGCGGCTAAACGGTATCAGGAGCGGTACGACGAATTAATGAAAAAATATTGATACACTATGATATTGTGATGTTGAGTTATTGAAATATTAATATCACAGTAGATTGATATACCAATTACATGGTAATTCGTGTACTGCCAGCCAGTAAGGGAGGCATTTACTCAAATGCTGGCTCGTCCCATTTTTTAGTCAACTATCTCGAACACGAAACGCGGGAAGAAAAGCAGTCGGACAAGGCTATCTTTTTCGACCAGCAACGCGAAGGTATCCGAGCCGAGGAAGTTCAGAAACGCATCGACGCAAACGTAGAAGGAGTGCAGAAAGGCAAACCCCTGTTTCATTCCTTAGTCATTTCGCCAAGCCAGGATGAGCTAAGGCATCTGAACGATGATCCCGACAAGTTGCAGGTGTACACCCGTCAGGTGATGGAAAACTACGCGGCCAACTTTACCCGGAAACGTAAGGAGCCGCTGACGAGTGACAACCTTGTCTGGTATGCAACCATTCACAGGAGCCGCCATTATTCAGGGTTGGATGATGCCGTGCAGACGGGTCAGGCGCAATCCCGGCAGCGTAAGGAGGGGGAGCAAACCCACATTCACGTCATCGTATCGGCACGGGATCGAACCATGAGCCGGTCACTACATCCCGATACCGGCAGTAACCAGTTTAATTACAAAGCCTGGCTTCAAAAGAATCATAGGGACTTTGAGCAGACGTTTGGCTACAAAACAACTGTAACAGAGAAACAACATCAGGAGCGGTTAGAAAAGCAGATTGCCCGGCTGGATCGAGCGGGCTTGTCACTTGACCGCGAACGAATGATGACCATTGGCCGACACCATGCGTATTCGACCGATTTCTGGAAAGGCATGAGCCAGGTAGAGCGGGGGGTAAAGCAGGGGAGCATCTTTACGGCTAACCAGGCATATGACCGGCTGAATGCATCGACTGAGCCGAAACCAAAAAACGCCCGGCACCAGCCGGAGGATAGCCGGTCTATTCAATCGTATATCCCAACCATTGGCACTCAATCTGAACGAGCCACGAACCGTCAGTCAGTAGCGGCAAAACTCGTTGCCCCGGTTGAGGAAAAACCCAGACGGGATAACACTGCTTCAACCGAGCCGAAACCATTGACCAGTAAAGCAGCCAAATCAGAAGCAACAAAATCAATCAACAAACAGGACGTTAAACCGAGTCGTACCGACCTAAGCCCGCTGATCGGCGCGCTCCGATTCGAGAGTGTACCGGAGACAGGGGAACAGGCCCGCACCCAGGACGACGATTACCGTCGGCGATTGAAACGTCGTCGATAAAACTCCATTTTACCGAGTGCCGCCCGCGCTGAGACGCTTAATCTAACGAACAATTCGATGAATCAGAACCGTAACGCCGTACTATTATTGGTCTCCCTCGTCGCCCTGCTGGTAGGGGGTGAATACTTTTTACTCTTGCACGTCGCGCCGAGTGATGCAGTTTGGTACACCAAACTATTGAATCTTTACATGAAAGGCGGTTGGCTCTTTCGGGTGCTGTTTTCACTGATGATACCGATGGCCTTCGCCTTACCCGACGACACTAAGAGTTACCGGGAACTACGAAAGGACAAACGCCCGACGATGAAGGTGCAGCTTGTGGCACTGTTAGGCTACCTCGTCGGTGTAACTCTGTTAGGTATGGCGCACCGGTTTCCGTACCAATTCGCTTACATTATGCCGGTAGGGGCGGGGGTAAGTACCCTGTTTGGCATCGGTGTCGGGTTCTGGCTATTGCGCCCACAGCCCAAGCGACCGATTACTGAAGACCGGAAAGCCGGTGTATCAAAAAAAGGGTTCCAGTTCCGCACGATGTCGGGCGGCTGGATAAAGATTCCTAACCCATTCCGGGGCATATTCATTACGGGTGGCCCAGGTTCCGGGAAATCGGAGTCGTTGGCCAAGCCGTTTATCCGGCAGTCCCTCGCGCAGAATTATTGCGGTATCCTCTACGACGTAAAGTTTCCCGAACTGACAAAGTATGCCTACCACTACCGTAAGCTGAATCCTGACGCTACGACGCAATTCTGTATCCTCAACTTTCAGGATATGAACCGGACGCACCGGCTCAATCCAATTGCCCCGGAAAACATACCGAGCATTACCTACGCCGAAGAATACGCCCTGGCACTAATCAAAAATCTACAGCAGGAAACGATAGAAAAACAGGACTTTTGGTCGCGTTCCTGCACAGCAGTCCTGACGGGTCTAATCTGGTACTTACGCAAGCATCACCCAGCCCAATGTACGTTACCCCATGCCGTAACACTGATAACAAAAATGCCTTACGACAAACTGATGACAATGATCGGCACCGACTCCGAGTGTCTGAGCTACGTCATGAGTGTTATTACGGCCATCGGTAACAAGTCCGCCGATCAGCTATCGGGTGTTATTGGTACGTTACAGGTTATGCTGGCAAAGCTGGCCACGCCCGAAGTATTTTGGGTAATGTCGGCCACCGACGAGGGGTTCAGTATGGATCTCAACAACCCCACTAAGCCAATTTTCCTGTGCCTGGGTGGTGACCGCGAAGTGATGGATTCACTACGGCCATTGTTGGGACTCTATAGCACGGTAGCCCTGAAACGCATGAACCGGCAGGGCAAGCACCATTCTATCCTGTTGCTGGATGAGGCTCCGACCATCTACATTCCTAATTTCGAGCAGATACCCGCTACGGGCCGAAGTTCTCAGATTGCGACGGTGTATATGTGTCAGGACTTGTCACAGGTTCGCAAATATTACGGCGAAAAGGAAAGCCAGATGATTTTGGGAACCCTCAGCAACCAGTTCTATGGAGCCGTGTCGAGCGCGGAAACGGCCAGCTATGTCAGTCGGTTGATCGGTAAACACGAAGTCATTACACCGGAAGAATCCCGCGACAACAGCCCAGCGTTTGACCTCGGCAGCCTGTTCGATGGGCGACACCAGCCGCAGCGGGGTCGCAGCACCATCAGTTACCGCAAACAGGAACGCCCGATTGTCAACCCCGAAGATTTACATGAGTTCGACAAAGGCGAATTTATTGGCTTCACCGTCGAGTCGAAGCAAGGGCGTCTTTGGGGACGGATTGCACTCGAACCGGATCAACAGCTAATCAAAAACCTACCTAAGTTCTCCGCGCAGCACGACCTACAATTGAATATGGATAGCATTGTGTTGGATTGCGCGACGATTTTAGGTCTTGATGATGTTGCAGTCGCCAACCTGCTTTCTGTTGAAAAAAGCATTATTTAAAACCTAAAAATGTCTCTATTTAGGTGTAATTTTGGGTTTTAAATCAATCGACTTTATGGAGAATATACAAGGAGATAAGTTAGGGCCGCACGTCACGGTAACGCCCGAAGCCCTCGTAGTGGACTTCGATACCATTCGGGAGGAGACTATTGAACGATACGGATTCGCCGAGAAACCGGCTGACGAACCTTGGATCATCGGCAAGTTGAGCCAGGAAGATTTTGCCATGATGAAAGAGGAGGAAGAACGGTCCGACGCATCGGATCAGGAGAGAGGCAATCAGTAACCGTACCGAATTAGTCAATGACCCGCGATCAGGAGGAGTTTTTGCAGGTGCTCAATCGGCACCAGGTGGAGTATGTTGTCATCGGGGGAAAAGCAGTCCAATCATACGGAAGTACCCGCAAAGCCGATGATATCGACGTTTGGATAAATCCATCGGCTGACAACGCCAATAAGATGGTGTCGTCGGTTAAAGAGTTTCTGGGGGCCAATATGCACCCCCGCGATTTTACCGACGACAAAATTGTGTATTTCGGGCGCAACCCGTACCGGATCGACCTTCACAAGGATGTACCGGGTCTGGGTCAGTTTTCTGACCATTATCCGAACCGTGTTCCGGCCCGCACGAAAGACGGCACCGACTACACGGTTGTTTCGCCCCACGATCTGGTTGCCAGTAAGAAAGCTGCCGGGCGACCGAAGGACTTACAGGACATTGCGTATATAGAGGAGCGTGTAATAGGAATCGCCCGCCAGCCGGAGAGAACGAAGGTCAACCAACCCGCCTACGAACCGCGCAAGGTTGACTTTGAGGAGTTTAAGCAGCGTATCAACTTGGTCGAGTACGCAATGGATCAGGGCTACGTCAAAGACCGGCAACGTAGTGGAGGTAACACCGTAGCCTTGTATAAGGACGAGGCCAGGGGACGCGACAAGATTGTAGTTTATACCAATCAGCGGGGCGGAGTGGACATCTACTTCAACCCGAACGATGGAGCCGATAAAGGCACGGTGGTGCAGTTTCAGCACCGGCGCGGCACAGGTGAATGGAAAGACACTATTGAAACCCTGCAACGGTATATAGGCCAGGTGCCGGAGCAGCAACGCCCGGTTCGGCCAAGCCCGTCCCCCGCTGATCAACCGGCACCTACCCGCGAACAGGCAGTTGTCCGCAGTTTCGACCTAAAACCGCTAACCGACGACACGTACCTGAGAGGTCGGGGGTTGTCACCCGCGACGGTCAACGCACCGGAGTTTGAAAACACGGCGTTTAACCGGACGTACTTCGACCGCAGCCGGGGCAAGCAGTACACCAATACCGTGTTCCCGATCAAGAACGAGCAAGGAACGGTAGCCATCATCGTGCGAAACGATGGGTTGAAGATGGTCGAAGGTCCGCGCGGGGATGGTATCTGGATTTCTAATCCGAAGGTCATCGAACCCGGTGGCCGCGCTGATCGGATGGTCATCGCCGAAAATCCCATCGACGCGATGGCTTTTCATCAACTGAAACCACCAGTAGAAGGGGAAAAAAGGCTTTACCTCGGCACAGCGGGCAACCTCTCATCGGGCGCACCCGATACGGTGCAGAAGCTCATCGACCGCTACCAGCCCAAACAGATTGTGATGGCTAACGACAACGATAACGGCGGTTTTCGCAACAACATCAACTTGGTTGGGCGGTTGCGGTATCCGGGTGTCGAGGAGAGCAATAACATTCAGGCGCAGTTGGCCGTACCGACACCAAGCCAGCTACGGCTAACCGTATCGGTCAGCTATCCCGATCAGGCGACGGGTAAACAGCAGGTGCAGCAGCTTACCGAGCGGTTTTCGACAGCTCTTAACAAGAACGCTCCCGACGATGAGCCGGAGGCCCGCATTAGCGTAAAGGGCTGGCAGGGGAACCGTACCGAGTTTGAAGTTTCGATGCCCAATACCCGGCAGAACCTGATTCGGACACAGAATGAATTAGTAGCGGCCAAAGGATTGAACGAGGTGATTGCCATAAAGCTGCCCGTTCATAAGGACTTCACCGAGGACTTACAACGGAATGAAAAACTGACGTTACCCGCCCTGCCCGGCGAAGCCAAACAGCAGGTGGCGCGAAACCAACCCGCCGAAAGCCCGAAGATGATGCCCAAATTCGATATGCCTGTTTTGTCAAACGGCCATAATGCCCCAACCGGAATGAAACGATGATGAACCTAGTAATTTTACTGCAAATGAACGTAGCAGAACGCATTGAGAAAGCCGCAATGCCTTATCTGTTAGGGGCTTTACTCCTCGTGCTTTTGTGGTTTGGTGGACGGATTTTGCTTGATTTTTTGTTAAGAAAGAGAGGATAATCCGCTATGACCTACCTAATCATTGACACCGAAACCAACGGCCTGCCGCAGTCGTATCACCTACCTGTAACTGACCTGACCAACTGGCCCCGGCTTATTTCCGTAGCCTGGGGATTGTATGAGGAGGATGGTAAGGAACTATGCCGGCACTATGCGTTGGTGAAACCTGATGGCTACCGCTGGAATAAGGTAGCGCAACAGATTCATCGCATTACCCCGGAGCAGGCCGAATCGAAAGGGCAGCCATTGACCGACGTGCTGAATCAGCTACGCCCGGCTATGGAAAGAGCCGATGCCTGGGTAGGACACAATATAGATTTGGACTACGGCGTAATTGGAGCCGAGTTTATTCGGGCAGAACGATTGCAACCCGGACTGGATGGTCTCGGTCGGGTAGGGGAGTTCCCCACCCGACCGGTGCTCTGCACGATGGATGTCAGCGCGAAGGTAACGCCCAACCGGGAGCCTGTACGGTTAGACGAACTGTATCAGTTGCTGACGGGCAAAAAAATGAAAGGAATGCACGACGCTTTAGCCGATATGCTGGCTACAGCTCACTGCTTTTTTGGACTTAAACAACGAGGATACTTTGAAACGTCATAGTTTGACTGGCCTGATTGTGGCCAGCTTAGTTACATTGGCCATAGCTGGATGCAACCAGGACGACCCCACACCTAATTTCCCAACAACGCGGGCATACTATAATTTCCGGGTTTTCAGGCCCACCGATCCGCGCCAGCCCCGCAACGAAGTAGGCTTCGATACGTTGACCTACCGTGCCGAAGATGGCAACACCCGTATCCTGACCAACCGGACAGTCTATTTCACGAACGAATACGACACGACTATCTACGCCAACGTCCCCGCCGACCGTGTCTTGGATGGCTATTTGTCGGCCCGGAAAGCGCAGAATGTTACCATCGAAGTGGGCCTGATCGACAAATCCGGTGCGAAGCAGAGACAGGACTATCGCTTAGTGAGCATCAATAACCAGGACCCGACGGCGCTGTTGCCTGTTCGGGTGAGGGTGCGGAAGGAGGTGCCGTTGTCGGATATAAACGGTGCGAACAAATAAGGCAATCTGATCAGATTGCCTTATTTGTTTATTCTAAGCGGAGGAAACTTAACACCCCGCTGTATCGTGGTAGCGGCAAGATAAATTCTCGAACTCGTTGTCGGCTAAAATTTTGTTGATTATAATCATTGAAGAACCAAGTCCAAGAATCTAAAACCTTTTGTTTTGAAATACCAGTGTTAAACCAGTGTCGGGAGGCTGATTCTGGTGGCGTATCTGATCCAATCACTACGTGTCCGAGTGGAAACAAGCGATTTTTTGCGAACCACTTAACTTTCTTATTTTCGGAGTAAACAATGGCGATTGGAAAAGGGCCTTGCTCAACAATTCGTAAAGCGGTGGCTGTCTGACTGGTTTGAAAACGATCCGCTAAATGTGCGATTAAATCAAGCGAAAATTCCTGCCCAATACACTCGCCAGCAAATATTTTTGATGGCATTAGAAGTTCTGCCGCGAATTCATTTGCCTCATGTTCTTGCTCTCCTTTCTTAAGCCATTGCTTGAAAGAATCTTCATCGCAATTAAATATTGGCTTTATTCCAGCATGTAACTCAGCATGACCAAACTCGTGCGCCAGTACAAATCTTGATTGGCCGTAATGTTGGATGTTGGCGTTAATTGTAATCAGAGCGAGTGAGCCTATAAATAAAATTCGTCCTTGTGCGCCCACCATAGGGTCTTCTTTAACATAAGGCCCGAAATTTTGGACAACATCTTTCAGAGAAAGGCCCGTTAAATCACTGACATTGAGTTTTGTTAAAATCTTTCGGGCGGCTGATCTTGGGTCTCGATGTTGCATCATGATTCTGGTTGCTGAATCTTCTTTAATTCTTTCAAAACAGCTTCATCTTGCATGATGCTTTTTAAATCTTCAGGAGATATTTCCTTAAACTTGTTACAAAGCATCGTAAATACTTGTTGCTGTGAACCTACTTGACCAGGCAGAAAGGTAGAAGAAATGGTTACCGACTGTTCTTGTAAGTAATTAGTTACCTTCTCTGACAATGACTGTAGAAGAGATGTTTTTTGAATAGAATTATGAGCTAGTCGCTTACGTAACACATACTTTTGATACAACTCTTGCCCATTACGTTCGATTTGTTCTGGATCACTCCCATTGTTAATTAAAATTTCGTTAGCCAATTCTTCGTCGTGACTAATAGCTTCCGAAAAAGCAGAGAATAGGCTCTTAGCCTCATTTTTGCGGGTCGGTTTCATGTTCATGATTGTCGATTGTAGGGTGGTTTAGGAATAATCAGTTCGCGTTACTTGCGATAGGGTTTCAGCGCGGCAGGTGGCTTATTACTATCATCTGTTAGGCAAACTACTATTATTTGTTAGGGTCAGTACTATCATCTGTCAGCCCACGACTACTGACTGCGTGGTTGCTAGACGTATAATTCTGGCTCTTTCACCTGCTGGGCTGCACGATGAATACGCTTGATTGCGCTATACACCTTCTCAATAGTCAGGTTATTACCCTCAACTATTTCTTGTGGCTTTTTGCCATCACGTAACTCCTCCAGAATAAGCCAAGCCTGTTCGTCAGGCTTGGCAAGGAGTTTTTCGCCAACTTGGTCAAAATAGGCAGTTACAGCCTGCTTGCTGTTTAGTTCAGCTTCTGCTGTTGAGGGCGTTTGGATTACATAGTCAAAGAAAGCTTCATCAGACAGCACTTCATTATAACTATAGGATGCCGTAGTACGAACTTCTTTTGACTTTACGATAAGCTTAACAGCATTATTAATCTCTCCTCTGATTCGTGCACGAAAATTACGTACACCTAAATCACTCTCTTTGAGTAATAAAGCTGGGTCATCCAGAAACTTAGAAATCACGCCCACAGCAATATCGTGTGCTTCATTCCCTTTTGAATTACACTCGTCCTTACGAAAAGTACTTAAGCGTTTGGCCGCTATCGCTTCAGCAAATTTTAGTTCCTTCCCCCAATTTAGCGAAGCGATGAAGGAGTCAACAGATTCTTTATTCATATCAAAAAGGGGTTAGGTGATGTGGGTCTTTAAACACCACTGTACACAAGTTTCCAAAATTTGCCGTAAGTATTAAAATATTTTTTGATGGAGAAAAACAGCGCCATTGGTACAGACAATAATGAGCGGTTATCCAACGCTTCTCATTCTAATGTCAGACAGCCAAAGCAATCGGGGCAACGATGCAGGACGCATCGCCCCCCTATCCATCACTTTCCAAGATAAGAAATTAACCTGGCCCCGGCAGTACGCCACTGGTGCGGAGCTGAAGAAGCTGTTCGGTTTGAAGCCAGAACAACAGCTTTACCTTTCGCTTATTGATCCGTGGGATGATGTACTCGTTGCCAACGAGGAAAATATAAACCTCGCCAGACCGGGAACAGAAAAATTCTACATCCGCCAGCCCCTCGAATTTCAACTGGAAAATAAAAAACTTGCATGGGATAAGCCCTTTATCACCGGGGCAGAACTTCGCAAGTTAGGCGGTATTGAGGAAGGTGATGAAATCTGGTTGTCTGTCGCTCGGCCTCATGATGACGAGTTGGTTGCTGATGCTAACCGGGTTGACCTGACACGGGCGGGGTTAGAACGCTTCTACGTTGTGAAGCTGGAGGTTGTCATCCGCATCAATAACATAGAGTTCAAGATCAAGCGCGGTACGTACACGGTGACCCAACTCAAGAAAATCGGGAATGTGAAGGCTTCGGATGAGATGGATGCACTGGAAGGCCACAACCTGACCCCGCTTGACGATGCGGCCATAGTTGTCATCAAAGGCGGTGAACAATTTATTGCCCACGTTCGGGACGGTTCTTCTTCCTAAACAGTTGCTGCCATGTACTTTCCTAAAGAAGAAATTGATGAATTGAAGACTATAACCCCCAACCTGAGCGTAGCCCAGGAGGGGGGTTATACCTATATCTATATTAGTGGATTGGTATTGCCGAATGGTTGTCATCCCGCAGTTGTGGACGCACTACTGTGTTCGACACAGCGAGATGGATATAACTCCCGTCTTTTTTTTTCGGAGCAAATAGCGAGTGGAACAGTACGTAACTGGAACGGCAATATCCGGGTGCTAGAACGGAACTGGTTCGCTATATCTTGGCAAACCCAACCCGGACTCCGACTGGCAGAAATACTTAGTGTACACTTAAAAGCACTTCGTTGAATGAAATTAAAAGACCACATCATTCGCTTGCGAATACCGCAGACATTGCATCAATTGATGCTCGATGATCTGCGTCGTCCCCACACCTTTGCTGATGAACGTGTAGGGTTTTTACACACTACATCTAAAGTTCTCGCTGATGGTACAGTGCTTGTCATTGCCACAGAATACACACCCGTAAATGATGAACACTATATTGAAGATGACAGGGTAGGGGCAAAAATAAATTCAGCCGCAATTAGAGCGGCTATGCAACGAAGTTTAGAAAAGCAGGGCGGTTGCTTTCACGTTCATTTGCATGACCACCGTGGCCATCCCGGTCCTAGCCGAACGGATAACAATAGCTTACCCGGCGTTGTCGAGAGCCTTGGTAATATTGCCCCTACCCAGGCTAACGGCTTCCTGATACTCAGTCAGAATTCGTTTTACGCATCAATTAAAATTCCCGGTGCGAAGGAGTTCATGCAACCAGAAGTGGTCTCCGTCGTCGGAAAACCGATGCTGTTAGCGTTCAACAACGAGAAAAGATTAAGAAATAGGGTGTATGACCGACAGTCGTTTTTAGGTGAATCGTCTCAATTCATGTTCGAGAATATCAGGGTTGGTATTATTGGGTATGGTGGGGGAGGTTCACACATCGGCCAGCAACTGGCCCATATTGGTGTTAAGAACATAATTATTTTTGATGATGACAAAGTTGAGGATACGAACCTGAACCGCTTGGTAGGGGCTTGGTTCAGCGACATAAAAAACGCTGTTCTTAAGACGGCTGTTGCCGAGCGGGTTATCAAGAGGGTTCTACCGACAGCTAATGTTATTCCGGTAAACAGCCGTTGGCAGGATAACCCAGAATTATTACAATCCTGCGATGTAGTGTTTGGGAATGTAGATTCTTACGCAGAAAGACAGCAGGCGGAAGCTGAGTGTCGGCGCTACTTGATTCCGTACATTGATATTGGTATGGACGTTTACCAGATAGATGACGACCCCCACGCAATTGCAGGGCAGGTGATATTATCGTTGCCCGGCTCTCCGTGCATGAGTTGCTTTGGTTTTCTGACTGAGAAAAAACTTGCTCGGGAAGCAGCAAAGTATGGCAAGGTAGGAGGACGACCGCAGGTAGTTTGGCCTAATGGCGTGTTGGCTTCAACGGCCGTTGGGTTATTTGTGAACTTAGTGACGAACTGGACACAGGATAATGAAATTTCCGATTATTTGTCTTACAACGGGAATACTGGAATGATACAGCAACACGTTCGTGTTCAGTATCTTACTAATAAAGTTTGTTCGCACTTTCTACCTGATCAGGTAGGTACCCCCGTTTTTGTAAAACTGTAAACCACTAAACAAACCTTAATAGGTTATGAACAATCGAAAGTTTTTCTTTGGCGTTTTAATTGGGGCTGCTGTCTTCGTTTATCTGATTGGGGCATTTCTGATTGCCTCATTCGATATTGCGTTGTGGAAGGATGGGCACAGATTTTTTGCTGTAATAGTTTATTTGTTCTTGGTATGGAGTAGCCTAAAAGCATTGGCAGACCCAGCGAAGAATGAAGAGCCAAAACAGGAACTATTTGAGACAGACCATAATGGTCAGCATTAAAAAAGTCCTCTCAGAAACTAAGCTCTGAGAGGACTTTTAGCTTGTTTATCGACTGTACGTCAACCCCAACCGCCATTGCTCCTTCTCATAGACCAACGGCTGATAGCGTTTTTCTTCCCTTCCATTCTCGTAGCGCAAGGCTACCTCAATGACGACTGAATCGGGGGTGACTTCGCGCAGGCCCACGGACTCGGCTCCGGTGATGGTGCCACCGCGTGTGGCGGTTTGCATCGAGAGGGGCAGCAGGCCCGGTAACTGACGAACTTCTTTGCGGAAGGCCCGCGACAGATAGGGGTGGAGGTTCGTACCGTTGTTCCGGGCGTACTGATTAGCTACGAAGTAGGCTTCCTCAGCCATCCGCTTCGCTTTCCATTTCTTGCCCTGGTAAAACGTTTTGAACAGCACGACAACCAGCAGCACCGCCAGTAGCCCTCCGATAGTCTGAAATGGATATTTGGCGATGTAGGCCGAAACCTTCGCCGATAGAATCTGAGCCGGTTTCAGATCTTCTTTCTGTTCTGATTTAGCCGCCGGTCGAGTACGTTCGTCGGTGTTACGTTGGTTGGCGTTCCCGGTGGGCCGTGATTGTTTAGGCCGTTCTGCTTCTTGGGTTCCCCCATCAGCCGGGCGCGTCGAGCCGTGCCGTTTGGTCCGATGGGTAGGCCCGGTTCCGTTCGAGCTAACGGGTGGAAACTGTTCGTTATTATTGTCTTTCATGTTACAGCGAGAGGTCTAAGTACCGGTACGATTCCTGCATATACGAGCGTGCTCGTTTCATCTCCAGCACCTGTTGTAACGGTGTTTTCTCCAACGCTTCTTCCATCAGCTTATCGCCCTTCTGCCGGTATTCGACCGATTGAGAAGCCATGTCCATCGCGGATTTTTGCAGCGATGCCCGTTCTCCAGTACTCAGGCGCAGACCGCGAGGGGCATTCTGATCGGCGAAATAGCCCATGTCAGGTGAGTTTGGATTGAACATAGGTGTATTCTGAAACGCACCATCCATATTTGATAAAAAACTTTGTGCATCGTTGTTCACCTGTTCTATCATGCTCTGTAGCTGACTCTGCATTTCAGCGGGTAAACTGCTCAGATCACCGAGTGACATCAGGTCGAAGCCGGAGCCGATATTGGGTGGATCGGCGATCAACTGTTGAATGCTGGATTCGTTCATGCGTTGCAGCACGGTTTGCCGCAGTCGGCGGGCGATGTCAATGGCCGTGCCGTTCTGCTCATCGTTCAGGGCATTATTCAGCGTAACCGACTGCGCGTAGAGTTCATCGGCCAGCTTGTAATACAGCAGCGATTGCACGATTTTCTTTTTCTGCGCGGCTGTCTGGAATTGTAGCAGGTGCTGGGCTTCCTCACCCCGCGCCGTGCCGAGGTCGGTCAGGTTGGCGGGTTGCCGGGCATCAAGGCCCGACTTGCCAAAGAACATATCGTAAATCTGACCACCATTGTCCTTGGCCAGCGGGTAATTTCGGGCCGCACCATCGGCGATTTGCCGTTCCAACTGTTGCAAAAACAGAGCAGGTACGTAGCCACTCAGATACTGATTTACTTCCTGTTGAATCTGGTTGAAGACAACCAGGTCGTTGAATTTGATTTGCCCATCACGCGACCGGATCGCCTTCAGTTCCGATACCGAGCGCATCAGTTCCTCGACACTTCGGGCAATCTCCAACTGTGCCTGTGTGTAAAGTTCAGTTCCCTGGCTGCTTTCATCAATACGAGCCAGCTTTCCCAACTCCTTTTTGTTCTTGTCCAGAATCTTTTTCAGTTCCATCAGCCGGGCTTTGGCATAAGGGTCTTTACCGCCTTTAAGACCCAGCAGCGACAGCCCCAGATTGACGATGGTTTCTACCTGGCTATTGCCCGGCACCGGCACGATCAGCAGGGTAGCCAGCAGGGTTAGAAGAATTGTCTTTTTCATTTGACCGGGACAAAGAATACTTTAAAACCATCCTGTAAATTCAGCTTCTGCCGTACCTCACGCCGTCGGCCCGTCGTTGCCGCCGAAGCCAGACCCGCACCGAGCGATGCCAGTGCATTGCCGGCCACTGGTACACGGGTTGCCTGATTGATCGAGTAGCCCGCAGACCAGGCGGCTTGACTCGCTGCCTGACTCATGGCACTACCGGTAGCCTGATCGACTTGCTGCCGAGAGGGTTTATCTGATTGCAGGGCTAATCCCTCATTCATATCCGGGTCTAACGCCCGCAGACGCACCGGCACGGCTTCACCTGTACTGAGCCGTAGCGTGGTGATGTTGAATATGGCCCGGTTGCTGCCGACCTGCGCGAAACCGACCAGAATCGAACCTTTCGGAGCGAAGCGGTCTCGGATTTTGGCATCGGCCAGCGTTCGGAACATCACCCGCGTTCCGTTCATAATCGTTTGGTCGCCACTGACCACGCCTGGTATCGGCTCGTTATCCTCTACCTCAACGGTGGCCAGCGACGGGGGCGGCAATGTCTGCTGCCCGGCATACGAGTTGCTGCCATTACCTTCAGCTTTTACGGTGTTAAAGCCTGCCCTCAGCAACATATCTTCCCTCGTAGGGTTGGCATGGTACGGATCACCATAAGCCGATGAACGGCCCGAATAGTCAGAGCCATACGAATCGGTTTGGTAGCGACGCTTTGGCGCAGCACCGTAAGAACTACCCGATGCGTTTCGCCGATTGCCTGACTGCCGCGTTAATTGCTGAGAGCGGTTCAGCTCACCCTGAACAGATGGGTTCTGATGAACCGAATCTTTCGGCACCCGATTGGCTTGCTGTTGTTTGAGAGCCAGGCCATAGATGTTGTTTACGCCATCGTAGTTCATCGTTCGCATCTGTTCTTCGTCGGCGAAGTCGGTGGGCTGGTTTTTACGATTACTTTCCCGTTCGGCCACGTCGATTGGTTCAGTGGGCACTGGAGCTTTAAAACCATTAGTCGAAATCGTCATTTTCCAGAGGAGACCGACAATGCCCAGTACAGCAATTAGCCCTATCAACACGCCGATAACCAGCCGTTTTCGCTTCGATAAGTCAGCTTTGCCCGATGCCGAATCCTGTTGTGTCGATGCTAATTCATCCGAATCATCATCGTCTAATTCTTCGTATTCTTCATCGACCTCATCAATTTCTTCGGCAGGTTCATTGCCTGTCGATGCCGCAGGATGTTCATTGCCAAACTGATCGGCCGGAGCGTCGGCCTGGCCGAAAGCATCGTCGTCTAAGCGGGCTTCTGGTTTCTTCTTTTTACTCATTTTCGTAGCAGGGTCAGGATGGATTCTGTCTCAAAAAAACGTCCCTTGAAAAGTGGATTTCGGTGCGGAGTGGCTTTGCGCCAGGCGTACAATACCTCGCGCATTGGTAGGCTCAATGTGACATTCCGGGTGCCGGTTTTCTCGCGGACATTGATAACGAACCGGCTGCGGCTCTGTGGGGCAAATTGGGGCAGTACGAACCGTAGTCGCGTTTCCTGACCCGCTTCGATTCGTTCCGGTATCGTCTTGAATACCGGTTCCATCGGGTAGGTTTCCCCGTCGAGGTAAGCCCCCTTGCGCTTTTTGGCCTGATGCTGATACCAGAAACTAACCTGATCGAGTAGGAACGGCATGGCCGTTTTGTTGTTCACCGTCAGTTGAATGTACGTGTTCGTCGAGTCGTGCAACAGGTGGGTCAATTTGACCGAAATCCCGCTGTTTCGCTCCCGGTCATGGTGCGTGGCGTGGCCACTCAGTAGCGAGTCCATTCGCACCTGCAACGCATTTTTGACAATGCTAACAGGTACGTTTACCACAGTTGCGCGGCCCTCAACGGGTGGAGTCACGCCCGTTAGTGGGTTCAGAGATGCAAGTAGTGGCCCATTGTAAGGAAAAGCTGTTTGAGTAGCGGGCGCAGTACCCTGAATGGACTGCCCGGCTATGGCCGTACCACCGCTACCCGGTTTAGCGGTCGGCGGGTTAAGCAACTTAGCGACTTCGACAAAGGCCGGAGGTGTTTTACCTGATACGCTCAGATAGCCGAGGTATGTGCCGTTATCCGTCCGAACAAAGAATGGCGACTTACGGGCCGACGTTAATCGGGGCCGGATAAACACGATGTTGCCAGATTCGATCTTTACCAGATACTCCGGGCTGATGTCCACCAAAGCGACTTTCGAGGGGAAAATAAGATAGGTCGTCGTCAGGCGGTTTACCCGGATCGTATCAGGCAGGTAAGTTTGTGCATGGCTGAGTCGGGAAAGCCCGAACGCCAATAGTAGGGGAATGAAGTGCTTTTTCATCGTAAATGTTGCTAAGGATATGCTACTTATTTGAGCGGGAGCCATCGGGAGCCGGACGACGGTATTCGATAAAGTTGAACCCGTCGATCAGCAGACCGTAAGGGTTAATGTCTGATCGGAGTTGGCGCGATAGTGTGAACCGGGCAGCAACGGGCTGTACAGCAATCTGGTTGTCATAAACCACTTCCTGCGCTCCCCACACGATGCCCCGGTACGGCTCGACGCTCATATCGACCGATACTGAATCGCACGTCCAGTTGGTGTGCGAATTATACCGGTGGTAGTTTTCGAGCACCTGCCCACGCTTGAATGTTTCGTAGATAGCGCGTCCATCGTTGTGATCAACCAGCTTCATACCGTGATTGACCCGTTCGCGGAAGGTGCTGGCATCGTGCTGAAACATCAGGTCCATGAACGACCGCACTAAGTTCCGGGCCTCGTATTGAGTAGGTTGTACCTGACCGGCTGCAATAGCCGAGGTGGTTCCGTTATCGGTGGTCACATAGACCCGTTCAGCGTTCTGGCTGGTTTCCCGCACGTAGGCGTACAGCCAGGCGACGTTGCTCAGAGCCAGTGCCATAATCAGTCCTAAGCAAATGACTTTTAAGGATTTGATTAGGGTTGTAACGTTGTTTGCTTGCTGCATCATAGTTTATACAAAAGAATAGTCATCGTAACGGTCATCATCGGCTCTCCGCTGGCCTTCATTCAGGGCCGGTGCATCGTAGCTTGGTTCTGGTTCCGCCTGACGGCCAACGCGGGCTTCGTAGCTTTCTTCCCTTTCGGCCCGAGATGTGTTCTTAGCCGCTTTTTCGGAAGTCGTTTTCGATGTGTTGTTATTCGCCGAGCGCGATGTGTTGCCGCTCGAACTGTTCCGGCTCATGGCTTGACCCGTCCGCATGGCTTCGCCTGGCAGATTGGCCCCTTTGTTAGCCGCCCAGCCTGCCAAACCACCCGCCGAGGTGATGCCCCCGATAAACGTATTGGTCAGAAAGGGTGTGGCTAAATAGGCTCCCATGACACAGTAATGCACGACGACTAAATTGAAGATGGCTCCGAATCGCTGTTCGAGCGTGGCGTTATTCATCATGTTGTCGATGTGCGAATCCACGAGATTATCCACGTAGAAATTGACAATGTTATCGAGTACACCGATGGTCATCGCCCAGAACTTGGCATGGAGCAGGTTACGAAACCAATAGGCCATTGCGCCCTGAAAACCCGGAATCATCGAAATCAGAATGGCAATCGGTCCGGTGATCGCCAGAAAAACGACAACCAAAACCTGCATCTTAGCCACGAATGCCCGAACCAGCAGCGTCAGTCCCTCAGCCACTAACCGTACCAGCTTTAGAATGACCATTTCCATTGAATTGCTCATTACGCCCAACACAATGTCGATGTCTTTCTTCATCTGATCGGTGTCCCATTTCAGGTCGAAATCTTTCCAGAGGTTGGAATTAGCCGTTGTGAAGGCCCCATCCACTTTAGCGGTCATCGCTTTAAGCGAAGCCAAAACTTCCTGCGGGTCTTTCGGCGAAAAAAGGCTGGCTACATAATCAATCATGCCGGTGGCAATAGACAGTAGGTCGCTGTAAAGAGTTAGTACAATAGTCAGAATGATTGCCCGAATCACCGGTGTGTAATCAGTCGTTAAATCTGACGATACCAGAAACGTTCGGCCCAATGCCCAAAGGAAATTGATGAGCATGAGCGCAGCCGCCAGCCCCAATACTTTGGTACGGATCAGGTCGCCGTTATTGGCCATCAGGAAGCCAAACGAAGTTTCGTTCATAAAGAATGAGGTTTAGATGATGCCAGCCGCCCGGTCTTCATTGAACTGCCTGACAGCGTACACAATGTTACCCCGGTACTCTTGAGTGAGGTCGCGTAGGTGTTCGCGTTCGGCGGGCTTCGAGGTCAGCAGTGGGTAGATGTTCGGCGCGGCTTCGAGTCGATAAACCTTACCGTATTCACCCTGCCGGATAAAAATTTCCCGCCAAGTCTTCGACACCCGGATCGAGCGCATCTTATCCAACTCATGTTTGGTAAAGCCCAGCACCGCCGACACCCGGTCAAGCTGTTTGGTGTCCTGATGGTTAAGGATGATTTTGGTATCCGCGTTGGCCACAATCACAGGACCGACCGCCGAATCTTCGATTTCCTTAACCCCCTGCGTAATGATGCACATCGACCCATTGTTCTTCCGAATCGTCCGGTACATCATTTCCACGAAGTCGCCCATCCCTTCCGAAAGCATTGACCAGGCTTCATCCATGTAGAGGTACTTCACATCTTTCGGATAGCGACGAATAACATCTAACGACAGCTCGGTAATCAGCATCGTGACCACCGATTTCAGCAATTCATTGTCTTTGATTCGGGCCATATCGAAGCAGACGAGCCGGTAGCCGCTGATGTCTTCATTCTCCCCAGCATCCAGTACGTCCCGATAATGACCCACCACAAACGGTTCCAGACACGTAAAGAACTCAGCAAAATCAAACGCCTTGTGCCAGCGAACCAAATCTTCGGTGCCTTCATTCTCTTTCAGATATTGGTATAAAAAGTCGTAGAAGCCTACCAGGCTCGGTACCGGTGTCGGAGCTTCGGCCTGTGCATTGTACCAATCGTAGTACATCGGAATCAACCGAACCAGTACCGACCGTTCAGCCTGACGCACCGGACGTTTATAGCCTTTCCAGATGATAGCCAGCAGCGTAGAGAGGAAGTTGATCTTGTCGCCATCCGGCACGTACTGGCCAGCACTGTTCACTAAAATCCCGAACGGGTTGAACTTGATTGGGTTCTGGGGGTCGTATTGGTAGTAGCGACCACCAAGAGCGGACATCAGCGAGTAGTACGTACCGCCCACGTCGATGATGATTTGCCTACGCCCGGCTTCATACCGTTGCAGCATGAAATAGCCCATTGTAAACGACTTACCCGAACCAGTCGGCCCGACCACGACGCTGTTCTGATTGTTCAGGTCGGTATTGAACAGGTTGACCAGAATTGGATTCCCGTAGCGGTCAGATAAAAGTTCGCCCTGATTGGCCGTGCGGTAGTTCGTCGCGCAGTTGAGGTAACAGGCCGCGTTATCGCCCGACATCAACAGCCAGCGATAATTTTGATAGCCATTGCCGGGAGCCAGCGCGAAGAACAGGTTCGTCGTGTCCATTGTCTCGACAAATACGTCGGCCCCACCCATTGCCCGGAAGGAAGCAATACCCCGCTGTACCAATCCCTCACGCAGCTGGTTGTCGGTGTTCCAGACAACCAGCGACAGGTTGACACTGATCAGACTTTTGTTGTCCGTCCGCAATCCGTCGATGTAGTCCTCCAGTTCGAGCATCTTGATCTTGTTCTCGTGGGTCATCAGGAAATCAAGATTGCGGTTGATTTTCTGCTCGAACTCCAGAGAACCAATTACCTTTTCGGTATCCTCGATCAGAAAACTCGTCACCAGCAGGTGCGGTACTTGCAGGTCCAATGCCAGGTTCGACACGAACGGGGCATCGACACCCGTCCTGCCCGGCTGGGTGTTATAGATGACCGAAGGCTGCCCCGTCATGGTTAGAATATTGACCTTCTTTTCGCCTAAGCCCACGAAGGTTGCGTCAGGCTGTACGGAACGGTTCAGTGTCGTTGGTTGCCGGTTGAATTCCAGATTGAAGTACTGAAAATACAGATTTTCCAATCCTTCACTATCCAGGCGGGTAAGGCGGAGTCTCCCCAGCGAAATACTTTGCGTAAACTCCTCAGCCGCCCGTTCTGCCCGCTCGACCAGTGCGTTTATGCCCTCGAATGGGTCTTTGAGCATTGGAAGGCCCAGCCGTGCCCAGAGTGTGTTGGCCGCGTTCGTGCGCGGTTGCCGTTCGTTGCCAAACGAAATGAACAGATAGGCCGCGTGGTGCAGTACCGACCGCTCCTGCAAATGCCCATGTTGCTGTTGGGTAAACGGCGCGTTTGCCTGCTCCCTAACCCCCTTCGGCATCCGGTGGCGTTCGGTATAGTACGCATCCATCCGCTGAATGACTGTACCGACCGGTAACGTCCGGGTAGCTCGGTAGAAGGCCGACCCCAGCGCATCATACTCCCCGCTCGTAATGCTTTCAGCTTCGACCCCCTCGAACCGATAGCCAATAGCTATTCGTCCATCTTTCAGCACAGCGACCGCCCCGCCATCGCGGTTATCTTCGATGCTGAAGACGGGAAATATTGCGTCGTAATTGACCGTCTTTGCCACGAAATTTGATGGTTACGTGATTGACCCGCTTTGGTTGAAGCCAGGCCCAGGAAATCATTGAAATCAGAAAGGAGGGGTGCTTATGTCGTTCACCCCACCGAAGCACCAGCCAAGACAGTACCAGCAGAATGAGAATGACCGCATACACAGCGCGGGGAACCGGGACGATAGTCCGTGCCAGCGAAGCCAACGTAATCAGCCCGATAAGCAGACAGACGTACAGCCCCAGCTCCTGCATCCGCATTCCCAGAATCCGCGTCGGCTTCTCCAAGGATTTTTGCACTTTCATACCTATCGCGTCAAGGTATAGCCGCCCGTCGAACCGCCCGACGTTGTTTGTACGTCGTTGACGATCAGGTTGAACCCAAACCAGATGATAGCTCCAACGACGAGGTACAGCAGATTTCTAACCGAGTTCGGTGAGTTACTGATGAAGGCCGAAACCACCTTCACCACACCAATGACCATCAGGATACCAAAGATGACGTTACCGATGGTAACAATGGTGTTGTAGTAGCCTGTCAGAGCCTGCGAAACGGCTCCGCTTCCACCCGGTTGGGCCAGCAGGTTCAGAGATACAAGGCACAGGAGTGCCGTAGTCGTAAAGATTACCGACTTTTTCATCGTAAGCGATTTGTTTTAGGTTATGTAATTGGTTGTTTGATGCTATTCTAAAAGCCTCATTTTGAGGCATAGCTTTCCCTTACGTATAGCTATATACGTCTAACTCGTTGGTACTGCGGCTGATGGCAACCACACCCAAGTTTTGGGAATTGGAATTGTCCCTTAAGACAAGGGCGGACGGGGGAGGTACTTTTTCATCATAGCTGACTGTTACGGTTGTATATGTCCTTAAACTGGTCGGCCGCATCCTGCAAGGCTGCAAACCTCGATTGGCTGGCACTCCGGCTACGCTTTACTTTCTCAGTAGTTGTCGAATTTTTGTCCAGCGTCAACGCTGAACCTAAGTCTTCGCCAAAGCCACTTTCGGTTGGCTCTTCAGAAACCGGAGCGGGCCGGGTTTCTTCAGAGGGCTTCACCCGTTCGGGCGGTTTAGAATCCGGTTCGCCTTTTAGTCGGTTTCGTCGGTCAGCTACTGCCTTCCGTTGACCTTCTAACAATGACGTTCGGTCAGTCCGTAGTGGCACCGTTATTGGCTTTTGTATTGGCTGGTTAGATTTCTTATAGTTCCGATAGGAAAACAAGACTAATAAGCCAAAAAAAAGACTTGTACCCAAGTATGCGGCTGTTTCGAGCATCATCTTGAGTACAAATCTAAAACATAAAACCTAAAAACGTCTCTATAAAACGACGTATTAAAGTTTATTTTTTTCCAATAAGACCACCATATTCTGAACTCGCGGATCAGCGGCAAGAGCTTCGGAAGCTATCTCCCTGATTTCTATGCCATAATGCACCGAAGCCATTTTTAGTAGCCGGTGTACCGACCGACGGATGGTAATGACCTGGTAGCCTTCTTCGTCCTTTTCTTTTTTTACCTCGGCTACCGGCTGAGGAGCAGTTTCAACGGCAGGTGGCTCCGGTGCAACTTCCTGGCCCGGTAACTGAGCAGGGGCGTGTAGGGCTTCCTGTACCGCTTTGTTGGTATCTGGGTTCTCCAAAAACGAGGAGAAGGGGCGTTTATTTTTTGCCATGACTTACGTGATTTGGTATCGCTGTTTAAATTCCTGATAGAACGCTTTGTACACCTCGGCAATGCTCGAATAATCGGATGGGCAGTCGATGGTTCCTACACGCATGAAGTCAGCCCGGTTGGGTAGGGCATTGTCGAAGATGGTAATGTCGAGCATTTCGGCATACCGGTTGATGTCGTTGTTTTCGCGCAGGTTGGGTTGCCGGAAGTTCTGAACCCCGAAGATGTTAAAGTCGAACCCGCGTTCCCGGCGAATGTCACCCATCTTTTTAGCCGCCTTGATAAACTCGAAAGCGGATAGTACGTCGGAGTCGCCAAGGCGAATTGGGACAAGGATACTGTCACAAAAGGTGAGCGCCATCACCGCTTCGTCAGGGCCAGTCATCCGGGGTAAGTCCAGAAAGATGACATCAAAATCTTCGTAGCGTTCATCCAGTACCGTTGCTACGTCGTCGGTAGCCATCACCTCGCAGGCATTTTCCGGTTCCCCAAGCCGGTCAACTTCCCGGCTTCGTAGTTTGGCAATGGTCCGCTGTCCGTCAGCATCCAGCACCAGTACCCGTTTCCCCTCCCGGCGAAGACTGTTAGCCAGCCAGGCTGTAATTGCTGATTTCCCGCTGCCCCCCTTCTGTGAGCAGACCGATATGATTCGTATGTCTTCCATTGAAAAAGGTTTATTCGGCTGCAAGTAAAACAATATATTGATATATTGGTAATGTGGTTTATCAATATAATCAAACAGCACCCTCGTGCTGTTTGATTATATTTTATGCAATTACTTCATAGACAGATATTTAAAGAGGTAGAATAGAAGGGAAGAAAAAGTTGGGCTTACGCATTATAAGCTGCAAATCATTATATCAATATTTTATTATCACAATATAATGACGTATATTTATAGAGTCAAACAACGACAACAACAGCACGTATGAAACTCTATTTGAAACACAGCATTGCTAATTTCTTCTACGCTGTCGATGTACAAAACCAGCAGGTAGAACTATGTAGCACAGTAGGAGGGAGGGAGCGCATAGAACGCTACGAGGGTATTAGTGGTGCGCTGCAAACGGGTAACGTCCTGATTACAGAGCAGGAGTTTAACAACGCTAAAGGTTTCGCCCTTCGTCAGTTGGGATTAGCTACGCAGCAGGAAAAGGCAAACCCTATGAGCTATATAACGGACTTTCTCTTCTCTCCCCTCAACTAACGCCAATACCTGCCCCGGTGGATTAGGCCGGGGCAGGAAACAAAATCTACCTCAGCAACAATGATGCAATCCAACATCCTCAAACTTATGGAAACCGCCCGCGTCCTCGACCCCCAAACAATGGAGCCTATTAATGGCATCAAATCATGGCAAACTGTCAACCAGCAAACCGGCGATGTCGTCAGCAAATACAAGTATCTGGAAGGCCATCCAAGAAACTACCGTTTTGATGCCAAAGAAGGTGTTTTCTCCATCAATGGCACAGAGAAGATAGGCCGGTCGCTGACCTTCCAGCCAATTGCATGGCGCATCTTTACCGACAGCATATTAGGCCAGCCGTCGAAGCAATGGGCCGAATTGTTCTTTATTGACGAGCAGAAATGCGTTGCTACTGTCCTGTTTCACGGGTATTCGGTTGATAACATCTTTCGCCTGATTGAGCCACTGTATTACGACGATTATTCATTAGCTAATATAGTGCTGACTGCAACCGCCGAGCGAAAGGAAAACACGAAAATCCAGCCGAAAGGGGTGTATTATATTGCCCAATTTCGCTACGAATTGGCCGATACTGACCTAACTAAGCAGCGGCAGGAGTTCGCGCAGGAGAACCCGATTTTCCGGCAGGATACCTTAACCGACCCCGCCCGGTTCAAAAGCGCACACCTGTACGGGTTTCTGACCATTGACCAGCAAAAAGCCCTTGCCCCGGTAGCTTAACTGTCCAATCATAGACCGGGGCAACCCGTCCCGGTCTATTTCTTTCCTCAGCCATGTACGCATTCACCAAAAACGACGGAACCGCTTACCGTACCGCTTTCAGCCCCCGCGAGATTGCCCGAATGTATTGCTATGATGCTTGGGACGATGCCGGAAACCGCTGTATCATCCTAACCGACGAGACCGATTTTAAAACCTTCGAGTACCAGCAGTAAACAACATAACCGACAGTAAACGACCATGAGCAAGTTAATTAAGGCCATCAGTATCGACCCCACTAAACGAACTATCGAAGAAGTTGAGATTGAAGCTAACCAGTTGTCGGCTCTTTACCAGCATATCGGTTGTCGTACCATCGACTTTGTGTGTCGGATGCCGAACGGCGACGCGCTGATCGTGGACGACGAAGCTTTGCTGACGGAGCCGCAGCCGCCCGCATTCAAATTTGCTTATTTCCAGTACCCTGTTCATGGAATCGCGCTGGTAGTGGGAAGCAGCAACGGCGGTCGTACCATTGCGCCAAAGCTGACCTTAAAGAATGTCCGTAATCTGGTCAAGTTTCTGGGTGACATTCATACGGAACCAATCATCAATGTACTATCGTGGGACTGACTTTCTTGAAACCGGGTGGCAACACCGCTGCCCGGCTTTTTCTTCCCTTCTATTCTTTTCTTGATAATGAACGATTACCGCAGCTTACCCCGAATTGCCAATAGTGACCTTACTGAACTCAAAAACCAATTGTTCGGCAAGCCTGATTTTCAATCAGGCCCGGCGCAGGAGTTCGGCACCCGATTTCATGATTTACTGCTACTCGAAACCGACGTAGTGCCGACTGGTAAGGGGGCCACCGCACAGAAACGTATGCTCGATGTGCTACGAGCCAACTCCTTATTCTGTCGGCTGATGGAGTCAGCGCAGGTCGAAACGCCCCAACTTTGGGAGGATGAATTGACCGGCCTACCCTGCAAAGCCCGGATTGATATGCGCGTACCTGACGAACGATTAATTGTTGACGTGAAAACGACCTCAGCCCGAAGTCAGAATGAGTTCGTTAGCAACTGTTACCGGTATGACTATGACCGTCAGGCCGCTTTTTATCTTGACGGATGCGGACAGGCTGGAGAATGCGCCGACCAGTTTATTATTTTGGGTATCCAGAAGCAGAAGCCCCACAACCTATACATTGTGGAGGTTGCCGCCGACAGCATTTTTCTGGATTATGGACGGAAAAAGTACCGGGCATTGATGCGCTCGTGGAAAGAGCTGGGGTTTCGACCGAGGTCGTGGATAGGTTAACTTTTTAAAAATCAATTAAATGTATGTTTGTTAACAATAATTTAATATTGGAATTAGCTCTTTCGCCATTTTTAGGGTTAGCACCGCACTATTTATAATTGGAAGGCCCAAATTAAACTCCTTCTACTTAAATATATGGCAGATAGCCGAGACTATTATTATTCACAAAAACAAGCGAATGGATTCGCATTCGAAAACCAGACTGGTGGAAGAACAATCATGATTCCCCGATTAGGAATGGCACCTGTGAAAACAGTGCATTATCACTCGAAGGCATATTTTAATGGAAACTTATATACTGTAAGTGTTCTCACTGGTGAGTTACCCGATGATGCATATAATGATTGGGTGCTCGTTGGAACAGGCCCCACGACTGGAGTTAGGTTAACCAATGATTTATACTGACAACTACAACCGCCCAACCAAGCGGGTTGGGCGGTTGCTTTATAATTAGAATTAGCCTTGTTGGTCAACGTTATTAGGCAAAAATGTGTTGTGTTTGCATTCCGAGGGTTCTAAAAGCCACTGACAGTAAAGTACCTATAGTTAAAAATATGATGAACGAGTTTGAAAAACGTAGATACGATATTTTCACAAAGTACTCTGGAAATTTGCGAATGCTGGTTGAAAATCGGCTTATTCCACCAATAGATCTACCGTTCCTAAAAACATATTTATGTCCAATATGCACAAGACCTTTTTCCGAGAAATCACTTGACCAGTCAGTTCAAAATCCATTAACACTGGAAGATGCCCCACCTAAAGCATTGGGTGGTAAGGCAAACGTATTGACCTGTAAAGAATGCAACAACACACTTGGTTCTAAAGTCGATTCCCATCTAAGTAACAATTTTCGTCGTAAAGACCTCTTGGCACTGCATCCCAATACTTCATTTGATGTTTACCTTACAAATCAGGCTGGTTTAAAGGTCAAAGGCAAAATACACGTAGATGAATTTCGGAATTTGACAGCCGAGCACAGCCGCATCAATAATAACCCTACAACAGCCGAAGATTTCGCTAACTCAATAACTAAAGAGCCAGATAGTAGGCTCCTGAACTTTAATCTGCCGCCTTCACATATTGATGAGGACAAATTCTTTACGGCACTATTGAAAACCGCATACCTAATGATGTTTCAGAGGTTTGGTTACCTTTTTTTGTTTGAACCCGTGTATACAAGGGTAAGAAATCAATTAATGGAACCAGAAACGCCCCTGTATAATTTTGAAGACTGGTATGCTTTCCCGCCCAATGAGGTTTTAGCAACGGGCATCTATGTAGTTAACGAACCTTTAATGAAATCGTGGGCGGTCTCCTTTACACTGAAGACTAAGTATTCTGTAATTCCTGTGATGATTTTTCTTCCGCTTTATCTGCCTGTTCAATACATGATAAAAGGTTTCAATGACATAAGACAAGCCTTTTTTAAAGCTCAGTTGAAGAAGAATTTGGGCGTGGTTCCTTTTGAAGATTATCAAACTATCCTGACTATGGATACTGTTACATTCGCAGATAGGCATCTATTAGAAGCAGAAGCAAACCTATCAATGCTTCAAAGTTTTGAGAGCTTGAAAAACTTATAATTCTTTTTGACTACCTGTTGCATAAAGGTTTATCGTACCTTTGCCGCCGTGAAGTGGACTACGCTCATATTAGCCCTCTACGTGCTTGGCCTTTCTGTATGGCCCTGTGCCGATGAAGCTGTGCCGATGACTCGGCAGGAGCGCGGAGCGGTATTGATCGCGGCATCAGTTCCGCTACCTTCCCCGGCGCATGATAACCATGATGCCTGCACACCTTTTTGTACATGTGCCTGCTGCGCGGCTACGATCTCTATTGCCCCCCACGTTAACTACAGTGTAGTGCCTACGGTTGAGCTTGTACCAATAGCTACAGCCATTTTTCAGTACGTCCCCGTTCACTGGGCGTCTCCTCTTTCCGCCATCTGGCAACCCCCTCAACTTCGGGTCTGAACACCCTCGCCTTTCGCGTTGGCTACTATTGCTACGTCCTTTTGGGTGGTAGCAGTACCGCCTATACGCGTCCGGCATCTTTTTATTTCTCATTTGTTCAGACCCGATTATGCTGGATCGCATCATCCGTTTTTCCATTCAGAATAAACTCATCATCGGCCTCTTCACGCTGGCCCTGGTGATCTGGGGCGGCTACTCGCTGAGCCGGTTGCCCATTGATGCCCTGCCCGATATTACCAACAACCAGGTGCAGGTCATCACCCAAAGCCCGGCTCTGTCCGCGCCCGACGTGGAACGGCTCATCAGCTTTCCCATTGAGCAGACAATGGCTACCCTGCCCGATCTGGTCGAGGTACGTTCCATTTCCCGTTTTGGCTTATCCGTCGTCACCATTGTTCTCCAGGACGGGGTCGATATTTACCTGGCCCGGCAACAGGTCTTCGAGCGGCTGCAACAGGCCCGCTCTCAAATCCCTGCCGACGCGGGCGACCCGGAATTAGCCCCCGTTACGACGGGTCTCGGCGAAATTTATCAATATGTCATCCGGGCGAAACCCGGCTACGAAAAACGCTACCCGGCGATGGAGCTGCGCTCGATTCAGGACTGGATCGTTCGGCGGCAACTGCTGGGCACCAAGGGCGTTGCCGATGTCAGCAGCTTCGGTGGTTTTTTGAAGCAATACGAAGTGGCCGTCGATCCGCAGCGGCTACGGGCTACGGGAGTCACGATGGACGAGTTGTTTGCCGCCCTCGAAAAAAACAATCAGAACACGGGCGGAGCTTACATTGACCGTCGGCCTAATGCCTATTTTATCCGGTCGGAAGGGCTGATTGGAACGCTGGCGGACATTGGTAAAGTCGTGGTGCGCCGAAATCCCAACGGCATTCCGGTACTGGTGCGCGATGTGGCGCAGGTGGGGCTTGGCTCGGCTGTCCGCTACGGGGCCATGACCCGCAACGGGGAGGGCGAAGTGGTGGGAGCCATTGTCATGATGCTCAAAGGAGCGAACTCCTCCCAGGTCATTGGCAACGTCAAGCAGCGCATCGAGCAGATCAAGAAGTCTCTACCCGAAGGGGTTGAGATTCACGCCTTCTTAGACCGGACTAAACTCGTTAACCGCGCTATCGGCACGGTAGAAAAGAACCTCATCGAGGGGGCACTCATTGTCATATTCGTGCTGGTGCTGCTGTTGGGTAACTGGCGGGCGGGGTTAGTCGTGGCGTCGGTTATTCCGCTGGCCATGCTCTTTGCGGTCAGCCTGATGAATCTGTTTGGGGTGTCGGGCAACCTGATGAGCCTGGGAGCCATTGACTTCGGACTGATCGTTGACGGGGCCGTCATTATCGTAGAGGCCACCCTGCACCACATTGCGCTCAAAAACTACCGGCACAATCTCAGCCAGGCCGAAATGGACGAAGAGGTCTTCGAGTCGGCCAGCCGCATCCGCTCCTCGGCGGCTTTCGGTGAGATCATTATTCTGATCGTGTATCTGCCTATTCTGGCTTTAGTCGGCATTGAAGGCAAGATGTTTCGCCCGATGGCCCAGACCGTGGCCTTCGCCATTTTGGGCGCATTTATCCTCTCGCTCACCTATGTGCCGATGGCCTCGGCACTGCTACTTAGCAAAAAGCCCGTTAAGGAAGGCACGAAGAACATCTCCGACCGCATCATGGGCTTTTTCCACCGGCTCTACGACCCGGCCATCCGCTGGACGCTGGGCCACAAAGGGTTAGTCGTTGGCCTGTCAGTCGCCTTGTTTGCCCTCTCGCTGTTCGTCTTTAGTCGGCTTGGGGGCGAGTTTATTCCGCAGTTGGACGAGGGCGATTTCGCCGTGGAGACCCGCGTAATGACCGGCGCGTCGCTCTCGCAATCAGCGGATGCGTCGCTTCAGGCCGGCCGGGTGTTAAAGGAAAACTTTCCTGAAGTCATTGAAGTCATCGGCAAAACCGGCGCGGGCGAAATTCCCACCGACCCCATGCCCATTGAAGCTACTGACCTGATGGTTATCTTGAAAGATCGGACCGAATGGACCTCAGCCAGTAGCCGCGAGGAACTCGCCGAGAAGATGCAGCAGAAGCTGAATCAGATTCCGGGTGTGAGCTTCGGCTTTTTACAACCCATCCAAATGCGCTTCAGCGAATTGATCTCCGGCGTCAAGCAAGACATCGCCGTGAAGCTCTACGGCGAAGACCTCAAAGTCTTAGCCGATTACGCGGCCCGTATTGGTCGGGTGGTGGGTACGGTGCCGGGAGCCGAAGACCTCTACGTCGAGCAGGTATCGGGCTTGCCCCAGATTGTGGTGAACTATGACCGCGATGCACTGGCCCGGTTTGGGCTGTCCGTTGAAGAGGCCAACCGCTATTTGCAGGCCGCTTTTGCCGGTTCATCGGCGGGCTTAGTCTATGAGGGCGAACGGCGCTATGATTTGGTGGTGCGCCTGCAACAGCAGAGCCGTCAGCGGCTCGAAGACGTGCAGAACCTGTTGGTAACAACGGTGGATGGACAGGCCGTACCGCTAAGTCAGATTGCCAACATCTCGTTTCAGAACAGCGTCAATCAAATTCAGCGCGAAGATGCCAAACGACGCATCATTGTAGCCTTCAACGTGCGGGGCCGCGACGTGGAAAGCGTCGTGACCGAACTGCAACAAAAGATGGATCGCCAGATTAAACTGCCGGTGGGCTATTACGTAACTTACGGTGGGCAGTTTCAGAATTTGCAGGAAGCGAAAGACCGGCTTAGTATTGCCGTTCCGGTTGCGCTGGGGCTGATTTTTCTGCTGCTGTTCTTCACGTTCGGCTCGGTGCGGCAAAGCCTGCTGATCTTTTCGGCCATTCCGCTCTCGGCCATCGGGGGCGTGATTGCGCTCTGGCTGCGCGATATGCCGTTCAGCATCTCGGCGGGTGTAGGCTTCATTGCCCTTTTTGGGGTGGCCGTGCTTAACGGCATCGTGCTGATCGGCGAATTTAATCACCTTAAAGACGAAACCGACTTAGACCTGCGCGAGCGGATTTTGCAGGGTACAGCCACCCGGCTGAGGCCGGTGATGATGACCGCCCTGGTGGCTTCGCTGGGCTTTTTGCCGATGGCACTGGCAACCACCGCTGGAGCGGAGGTACAGCGGCCCTTAGCGACGGTGGTTATCGGCGGGCTAGTATCCGCTACGCTCTTGACACTACTGGTATTGCCTTGTCTGTATTGGTGGGAACAGACCAAATTCGGGAAACGCAGCGTGGGTACGATACCGGCTACAGTAGGTAAAGTAGCCAGTTGGCTATTGATAGCAACGCTCGTGTTGGGTGGAATGAGTACGGCTCAGGCACAGGTGCCTCAAGTAGCTACCAGCCCCATTACGCTCGATGCGGCTCTGCAACAGGCAACGGCCAACAACGGCACAGCCCGTATCAGTGCGCTGGGCATCGCCCAGCAGCAAACGGGTCGCCGGGCCGCCCGCGATGTCGGCGCGACCAGTTTCGGCTGGACCGGTGGCCAGTACAACAGCATCAACTTCGACAATAACTTCACCGTTTCCCAAAGCTTACCCAACCCTAAACTGGTAAGACAGTTGGGCCGACTGGCCGATGCGAATGTCACGGGGGCGGAAGTGCAGGGACGAGTCACGCAGAACGGATTGCGGGCGCAGGTTAAAGCGGCCTACTTCGATCTGTTGTATCTGGCCGAACGAAGGCGGTTGCTCCGGGCGCAGGATAGTTTATTGGTCGCGTTCCGTCAGGCAACGGAATTGCGTCAACGCACAGGAGAAGGCACGGCGGTGGAAGTCGCCACGGCGACCAACCAGTTGGGTGAGATTCGCAATGCGCTGGCGCAGACCGAAGCTGACCGGCAGATTACAGTAAGCCGCCTGCAAACCCTGCTCAATACGAATCAGCCCGTTAGTCTATCCGATTCGACATTGACGCGCCGGGCGTTGCCCGCCCTGACGGACTCGGCTACGCTGGCCCAAACGCCCGAACTGGCCCTGTTGCGCCAGCAGATCGAGATAGCAACCCGCCAAACTGACGTGGAGCAGGCGCGGCTGCTGCCCTCCTTCTCGGTGGGCTACTTCAATCAATCCCTCATCGGTACCTATCTGGTTGGTCAGCAAGAAGTTTATTATGGGGGAGGACGACGGTTTCAGGGCTTAACGGCAGGCGTGGCCATACCCCTGTTTAGAAAACCGCAGCAGGCCCGCATCGAAGCGGCCCGGCTGGGTCAACAGGTCGGCGAAGCTACGCTGGCCCTGACCCAACGCAACCTTCAGGGCGAACTGAGTGCGACCATCCAGGAGATTCGGAAGCTGCAAAGTTCGCTCACTTATTATGAGCAAACGGGCCTGCCTACCGCCCGGCTGCTGGCCGACAAAGCAGGGGTGGCTTTCCGGGCGGGCGAAATCGGCTATCTCCAGTATTCACAGGCCATCACGCAGGCTTATCAAACCCGAGCCAGCTACGTCGATGTGCTGGGGGCATACAATCAAACTGTCATTCGCTTAGAACAACTGCTGGGCTTACCCTAAGACAACCGCTTCGGCGGTCCAATCATGAAACGAATTTTGTTTAGTATTAGCCTGTTGTGGCTGACTGCGGGGTGCGGAGACACCGCCAAAAAAGAAGAAACCGCCACAGCGGAAGCGAAACCAGCTTCCGAAGCGGCCCACGAGGAAGCCCCGGCAGATGTCGTGGAACTGACTGACGATCAGCTTCGCATCGGTGCCGTCAGCACAGGCAAGGTCGAGTACCGCAACCTGGGCCAGTTGCTGCAAGTGAATGGCCGACTCGCCGTACCCGCTCAAAGCCAGGTAGCCATCACCGCCCTACAAGGCGGTTTTGTGCGGAGCCTGCCGCTGTTGCCCGGTCAGCCCGTGCGGAAAGGGCAGGTGCTGGCGCGCATCGAGAACCCGGATTTAGTGCAGTTTCAGCAGGACTACGCCGAAAACGTTAGCCGCCTGACCTATTTAGATGCCGAGTATGCCCGTCAGAAAGAACTGAGCGAGCAGAACGTCAGTGCCCTGAAAGTGTTTCAACAGACCGCTTCGGAGCGCAATCAGGTACGTTCCCGCTTAGGTGGCCTGGCTCAACGGCTACGGCTGGTGGGTATCTCGCCCCAGGCCGCGCTGGATGGTAAGTTCAGTTCCCTATATGTAATCACGGCCCCGGTATCGGGCGTTGTCACCGATGTGCTGGCCACAGTAGGCCAGTATGTCCAGCCCGCCGATGTCATGGCCCGCATTACCAGCAGCCAGGGACTCTACGCGGAACTGACTGTATTTGAGAAAGACCTGCCCCAGATTCGGGAAGGCCAGCAGGTGAGCATCCGGCTCAACAATGAAGGTGGGCGGGAGCGCGGTGGGCGCATTACTTACATCAACCGAACTATTGAAACCGACCGTTCGGTGCGAGTCGTAGCCCGGCTCAACCAGCCCGATGCCCGTTTATCTCCCAACACGTTTCTGAAGGCGAGCTTAGACTTAGGTGCCAGCCGGGTCGCGGCTCTGCCCGAAGGGGCTATCGTGTCAGCCGAAGGCAAAGATTACATTTTTATCGTCACCGAGGAGCGGGCACCTGAACACCACGAACACGAAGAAGGTGAAGCCGAACACAGTGCCAAGGAGGAGCATGACCATAAGGAAGGTGAAAAAGAGCAGCACGGCAAGGCTTTTAAGCAAATTCCGGTGCGCCGGGGCGTGACAGAGGGTGGCTATTCGCAGGTGACGCTACCCGGTACGCTTGACCTGGGCAAAGTGCAGGTGGTAGTGAAAGGCGCGTTTGCGGTCCTTTCGCAACTACAGGCCGCCAGTGGCGAAGAGGAAGGTCACGCCCACTAATGTACGCTGTTGGCTGGGTCTGCCCGAAGCGAATTTGGGCAGACCCAGTTTGACAAGGCCAAGTCTCATGAAAAACCAGGCGCTGATAAATCGATGAAAACAGAAGACAACGTACTACTCACCCCTACAGGACATCAGGTTCACCTGCACGCCCGCGACGGTATCCGCTCGGTGCGTATCGACCGGCTCGTGTCGGAGAATGAGCTGACCTTCGCGCACTACCCCTCGTTGTCGCTGGCTACCTACGACGAGTCTGGTTTTATGCTTTGGAGCGAAGAACTGCATACCTACGCCCAACCTGAAAACCCGCAGGAAGCCAGTATTGGTAAAACGTTTGCCGTATGGGAAAGCCTGACCATAGGCATTGACAGTCACGGCGAAGCCTTCGATTTTCTGGTTCGCGTGTATTACACCATTAACCCCGACTGAGCTATAAACACCTCCTAACCAGTCAACTCATCAACGACAAAGTCTGCTTATGACCCCCTTATTCCAACAAATCATCACCTATGCGCTGCTGCCGACCGTTGCCCTGACCGGCGGTGGGCTGGTTGCCCTGTTCGTTCGCTTTGGCGTACAGGTACGTTCGGCTATTCTGCATTTTGCAGCCGGGGTCGTTTTTTCGGTGGTGGCCGTTGAGATTTTGCCCGACGTAGTGCGGCTGCATGATCCCCTACTGACGGCGGTCGGCTTTGGGGTGGGTATTGGCTTAATGCTGCTGATTCGCCGGTTGACCCAGTCGCCGGAAGAGGCTTCTACGAAGCGTGAAGCGACGACGAGCGAAGCCAAATCAGGTGGATTTCCGATGGCGTTTTTGCTGGCTATTGGCGTGGATATTTTTATCGACGGACTGCTGCTGGGCATTGGCTTCGCAGCCGGAGCCAAAGAGGGCATACTCTTAGCGTTTGCGCTGGGCGTCGAGGTGCTGTCGCTGGGACTGGCTACAGCCACTTCCTTAACCGAGGACGGTATACCACGTTCCCGCATTATTCGGCTGTTGCTGGGTCTGTCGGCTCTTTTCTTCATCAGTACGGTGGGCGGGGCGACGTTGTTACACAAGCTGCCCGAAACGGGCTTAGATATGGTATTGTCATTCGGGCTGGCTGCCCTCTTGTTTCTGGTTACGGAGGAACTGTTGGTGGAAGCCCACGAAGGGCCGGAAAAACCCTGGCTCACGGCTACGTTCTTCGCCGGGTTCCTCTTGTTTTTAATTCTGGGCATGGTAGCCTGATGGCTTCAGGCCCCCAAACGGTACTGAACGATGTTTAAGGTTTTGCTGAATCAACCCGGTCGGTTGGCCCTGCGGGTGGCCGACTTCATTACGGCGGACGATTACTACGATTTGCGCCCGCTGCTGGATACAACGCTGCACAGTGCCGGTGAAGCCCGGCTGTACTGGGAGATGGAATACTTCCGGGGCTGGCAACCGGATGAACTCTGGCGGGATTTGCAGTTCGACCTGACGGTCACGGCGGATTTTGCCCGCATCGCGTTGGTGGGTACACCAGAGAACGCAGCACTCATTACGCCGGTGATGCAGGCTATCTTCCGGGCCGAGCTTCGCAGCTTCGCGCTCGATCAGAAGGAAGTCGCCTGGCAGTGGTTCGGTGATGATGAACTACCCCCTCTGCCCACTAAATGACAGCAACACACTAACCCGTTTTTTGTGATGGAACTACAACCTAAAATCCCCCAGAATTGGGCCGCTATTTTCGACCGCATTGCGAACCGGATCACACACCTGACCGGCAGTTCTGCCGCCTTTTTAACGGCCTGCGCGGTAGTGCTTATCTGGGGGTTGACTGGTCCGTTGTTCGGCTATTCCGAAGACTGGCAACTGGTCATTAATACGGGGACGACGATTATCACCTTCCTGATGGTATTCGTCATCCAAAAGGCGCAGAATAAAGATTCGCTGGCTGTGCAGCTTAAGCTTAATGAACTGATCGCGGCCACCAAGGGAGCCTCGAACCGGTTAGTAGCGGTCGAGAACCTGACGGATGAGGAGTTAGCTGTACTCTGTCAGCATTACGACACGATGGCCGAGGTGACCCGGCAGGCAAGCGATTTACGCAAGTCGCATTCGGTAGAAGAAGCCATCGAAGAGGCCCAGCAAAAGCTGACGGATAACCCGTCGTAACCAGTGAGGTTGGGAATACATACCCATATCGCTCCGGCCACTAAGCATGAACAAAAAACAACTTAATCAATCGAAGCTGACAGCCTTGTCCCGGTCACTGATTGCTCTAACCGTTGGTGGAGTAGTCTGGTGGCTATTGGCCGGACGGTTAGGCTGGCAAACTCGATTATTACTGGGATGGCTGGCCTATGCGCTGACCGTGCTCGTACTGATTTGGCTAATCATCATCCGGGCTGATGCCCGACAGACGGCCCAGCGGGAGGATGAAAGCCGCCCCGCTATTTTTCTCTTTACCGTGGGCGGGGCTTTGGTCAGTCTGCTGGCCGTAGTCATTTTGCTGGGTTCGGTTAAGGGACTGTCAGCCCCCGAAGCAACGCGGCACGTTGTACTATCGGGGCTAACCGTCATTAGTTCGTGGTTATTGACGCACAGCATCTTTACGCTGCATTACGCTCACTTGTATTATGATCCTGATGAAACGGACCGAGTGGGTGGACTGGATTTTCCGGGGGATGAGCCGCCCGATTACCTTGATTTCGCCTACTACTCATTCGTAGTCGGTATGACGTTTCAGGTTTCGGACGTAGCCGTTACCGCCAAACCGATTCGGCGACTGACCCTGCTGCACGGTGTCCTGTCTTTTGCCTTTAACACGCTCATTATCGCCCTGACCATCAACACGGTTTCCGGCCTGCTGTAGGGCTGAATACCCAGACAATTTATACCCATGCAATCTTTACAAACGCTAATTCACCAGGAACTCAACGAGGCCCAAACGGTACTCAGCACGTTCATGGCCGACGGGGAAAACATAGCGGCCATCGAGCGGGCCGCCCGGCTGATGGCCGATGCCCTCAAGCGGGGCGGCATGGTGATGAGCTGTGGCAACGGCGGTTCACTCTGCGATGCCATGCACTTCGCTGAGGAGCTATCCGGTCGCTATCGGAACGACCGCTCCGGTCTGGCGGGTCTGGCCATTGCGGACGTGAGTCATCTGACCTGCGTAGGCAATGATTATGGCTACGAGTTCGTGTTTTCCCGCTTTATCGAAGGGTTGGGTAGGCCGGGCGATGTGCTGCTCGGCCTAAGTACGAGTGGCAATTCGGCCAACGTGATCTGGGCCGTGGAAGCGGCCCGGCAGCAAGGTATGTCGGTCGTTTTGCTGACGGGCAAGGACGGCGGTAAGCTGGCAGGTCGGGCCGACGTAGAAATCCGGGTACCTCATTTCGGCTATGCCGACCGGATTCAGGAAGTACACGGTAAGGTTATTCACGTGCTGATCCTGCTGATCGAGCAGTTGACTCAGGAGAAAGATACTCTTTAACGCATAAAACGATGAACCCGACACCCCCACAATCCGCATCGGCTACGGGCCGCTACAACAAGAACTTACGAATTGTCTTCGGGCTGACGTTCAGCTACTTTCTGGTGGAAGTGGTGGTCGGTTACTGGACCAACAGCCTGGCCCTGCTCTCGGATGCCGCTCATATGCTTACCGATGTCATCGGGCTGGCCCTGGCCCTGTTTGCCAACTGGATGAGCCGCCGACCTATCACGGCCCGGCGCAGCTACGGGTTTTACCGGCTGGAGATCCTATCGGCCTTCGTTAACGCGCTGATCCTGATTGGCATTTCGCTGTATATTCTGGTTGAAGCGTATGGCCGGTTTCGCAATCCGCCCACCGTGGACAGCAGCAACATGACCCTGGTGGCGTTCGTCGGGCTACTCATCAACGTACTGGGGATTTACCTACTGCGGCAGGGGGCCAAAGACAGCCTGAATGTTAAAGGAGCCTTTCTGGAAGTCGTCAGTGATTTGCTAAGCTCCATTGGAGTTATTGCGGCTGGTCTGATCATGACCTACACCGGCTGGTACTATGCCGATCCGCTGTTCAGTGCCATCATTGGTCTGTTTATCCTGCCCCGCACGCTGAAGCTGATGATGGAATCGGTCAATATTCTGCTACAGGGAACGCCCGACGAACTGGACGTGACAGCCGTCGAAAAAATGATCAACGCCGTGCCGGGCCTTAGTAATGCCCATGACCTGCATATCTGGACGCTTACTTCGGGTATTGTCGTCATGAGCGGGCATGTCGTCACCGACGAGACGCTGACGACGGCGGACCTGACAACTCGCTTAGAAACGATAGCCGGTCAGCTCAATATCCGGTTCAACATCAATCATATGGCCCTGCAACCCGAACGGGCCGGACAGTGTACCAATAGCCTGACGACACTATGAGTATGAGTACGCCCCGTTTTAAACTCCCAATTGTTTCTCATGTATTTCTAAGCCTGTTCGTGGTGGGGCTACTGGGGGGCTGTGGTGAAAAGGTTGTGACCATACCCGGCAGCATCGACTTTGCTCCCGTACCGAGCCGGGCACCGATCACACCCGGCCTGATCGACGAAGCGTCGGGGCTGGCCGACAGCCGAAGCATGGATGGTCACGTATGGGTGAACGAAGACAGTGGTACCCCTGCTCAACTGAATCTACTATCGCACGAGGGCAAATTGTCCGGGCGGCTTGCGCTGCCGGGGATTACCAACCGGGACTGGGAAGACATGGCAGCCGGTCCCGGTCCCCAACCGGGCGTTACCTATTTGTATCTGGCCGACATCGGTGACAACCTGGCCCGGAACGATCAGAACGTAATCTACCGGCTTGTCGAACCCAAAAGCCTGACCGAAACGGTTGGATCGACTGACCGCATCGCCTTTCGATACAGCGACGGCCCCCGCGATGCCGAGACGCTGCTGCTTGACCCACTCACCCGCGATTTGTGGATCGTTTCCAAAGAAAACAGTACCACTCGGTTGTATCAGTTGCCCTATCCGCAGAGTACGACGACGGTTAACACGGCGGTTTATCAGGGCGAACTACCACTTACCCTGGTTACGTCGGGCAGCATCTCGCCCGATGGAAAGGAAGTTCTGCTCAAGACGTACACGGGTATTTATTACTGGCCCCGCTTTACGGGACAAACAGTAGCAGAGGCATTGGTGGGAAAGCAATCGTATTCGCTTACCTACCAGCTCGAACCGCAGGGGGAGGGCATTTGCTTCGACAAGGCGGGCAACGGCTTTTTTACCCTGAGTGAGCGCGGCAACGCAGCTTCCGTAACACTGAATTATTATAAGCATCAATAATCCCTACGGCTATGCTGCTGAATCGCCCCATTCCATTTTCGTTTTTGCTGGGCAAAATCAAATACGAAGCGTTGGCCGTGTTTGTATTTGCCAATCTGATGTTTGCCCTGCGCCATTACGTGGGGCTGGAGATTTTATCGGTTCCCTTAGCTATCCCGGCCCTGATGGGTACGTGCATTTCTCTATTGCTGGCGTTCCGCACCAATCAGGCGTATGAACGCTGGTGGGAGGCCCGCGTCGTTTGGGGCGGAATCGTTAACGATAGCCGGACGCTGGTCCGTCAACTACTGACGTTTCTGCCCGACGAATTGGTGCCTACTGATGTCGTTCAGATAGTTGCTCAACGGCAAATCGGCTGGTGTTTCGTGTTGGGACAGACCCTGCGCGGCCAGCCTACGCAGCCAGCCATCGAAACGTATGTTATTCCCACCGAGCAGGCCGGGGCGTTGGCGGCCAAACACCAGCCCCTGGCCCTGCTGCAAGCTCAGGCCGATCAATTGCGAAATATGTATCAAGCGGGTCATCTGACTGATATACAGTTGGCACAGGTAGATGCGACGCTGACCCGGCTAACCGATGCGATGGGGCGGTGTGAACGGATCAAGAACACCGTATTCCCCCGGACCTACACGTTTTATTTACAGGTGTTCATTATCCTGTTTACGGCCATGTTGCCGTTCGGCTTTGTCGAAAATCTGTTTTTCGTGGAAGTACCCTTAGTGACACTGGTTGGGTCTGCTTTTTTCCTGATCGAGAAAAGTGCCATTCAGGTGCAGGACCCGTTTGAGAACCGGCCCACTGACACGCCGATGACGGCCATTGCGAACGGGATCGAAGTGAGTTTAAATCAATTAACGGGCGCGGCTGTGGTCGAACAGCCAACGGCACCGCCTACCTACTTTATTCTTTGAGAAACCATGCATCAGAGCATTCATCTTATACAACTCGTATTTGGGGGAGCGTTTGCGCTGGGTTTGCTGGGGTGGTGTCTGTACCGGCTGGCTATTTTGTTCGGCATCGTCAGGAAACAGACGAAACCGACCAGACGGTCGCCAAATGGTAACCAAACGGGGCAGGCAGGCAAATCCGTCTCGCCGAAAGGTCAGAAAAAAGCTGTTACAAACCTGTCCAAGCGGGTGCTCTACAGTGCCAAACGGGAACGCGATTAAATAACCTATGCGCTCATAAACTGGCAACGAACTATGGATACAATCGTCATTGGTAGCTTAACGCTGAGTTTACTACACGCCCTGATTCCCAGCCATTGGCTCCCCTTCGTGACCATCGGCCAAACCGAACGGTGGAGTCTTCGGCAGACGCTGACCGTAACGGCCATTGCGGGACTGGCCCACACCGTCAGCACGACACTGCTGGGCGTGTTGGTAAGTCTGGCGGGCTGGCAGTTAGCAGAGAATTACCATGATCTGTCGGAGCGGGCGATACCGCTGTTGTTGCTGGCGTTGGGTTTATGGTATCTGATGCAGCACCTGCGCCACCGGCACGTGCACGATCACTTCGATGCAGGAGCCGCCCGAAAAGCCCGGTCGTTTTCAGCCTTGCTGTTGTCGCTGGGACTGGCGATGTTTCTGTCGCCCTGTCTGGAGATCGAAACCTATTTCCTCAGCGCGGGTGCGAAGAGCTGGAGTGCAGTTCTACTTGTTGCCTTGATATACAACGTCATCACCCTGTCGGGAATGCTGTTGATGGTAACGCTTGGACGACGGGGTTTGCAAAGGGTCAACCCACACTGGTTCGAGCACAATGAAAACCTGATTACCGGTCTGACGCTCGTTGGGCTGGCCGTTTTTAACTTTTTTATCGAATTCTAATGAATACAATGGCAGACGATCACAATCACGACGAAGACGGTCATACCCACGATGATGTGGAACTGATCGAGGAGGGGACTACACCGGCAGCGGATGCCTCGTCGGCAAAAAAAGGTCCTGAACAAACTTGGCGCACGTATGCTCCAGCCACCAGTAGTTTAGTGCTGCTCCTGGGTGGTATCGCGCTGGACAATTACGCGACGACCTGGTTCAACGACCCGTGGCGGTTTATCTGGTATGTTGTGGCTTATCTTCCAGTTGGCTGGCCCGTGCTGCGCCGGGCCTGGAGCAGTAGCATCCGGGGCGATGTTTTCACCGAATTTTTTCTGATGAGCGTGGCCACCCTCGGCGCGTTCGCCATTCGGGAGTATCCCGAAGGCGTGGCCGTTATGCTGTTTTACACCATTGGGGAGTTGTTCCAGGATGCGGCCGTGCTTCGGGCACGTCGGTCGATCAAAGCCCTTTTAGACGTGCGGCCTGATGAGGTAACGGTGCTTAAAAACGGCAAAGTACAGGTGGTGAAAGCCGCGACGGTCGCGGTGGGCGACGTGGTGCAGATCAAGCCCGGCGAAAAAGTGGGGTTGGATGGAACCATGCGTTCGGCATCTGGTACATTCGATACGGCCGCTCTGACGGGCGAAAGCGTACCGCGTACCATCGAAAAAGGAGAAGCGGTGCTGGCGGGTATGATCAACCGGCAGTCGCTGGTGGAAATGGACGTAACGACGCCCTATCAGGACTCTAAGCTATCGCGAATTTTAAAGCTGGTGCAGCAGGCAACGGGCAGAAAAGCCCAAACGCAGGAGTTTATTGCTCGCTTTGCCAAGATTTACACGCCCATCATTTGTCTGCTGGCCGTGCTGATTACGGTTGTGCCCTACTTCTTTGTGGCCGACTACCGTTTTGCTGACTGGCTCTACCGGGGATTGGTGTTTCTGGTAATCGGTTGTCCCTGTGCGTTGGTAATTTCTATTCCGCTTGGCTATTTCGGCGGCATCGGGGCCGGATCGCGGCAGGGTATCCTGTTTAAGGGCTCCGTCTTTCTGGATCTGATGACGCAGGTAAAAACCGTCGTCATGGACAAAACGGGAACGCTTACCAAAGGGGTGTTCAAGGTGCAGGAAGTCAAGCCGGTTGGCATCGACGCATCTGAACTGACCCGGCTCACGGCCGCATTGGAAAGTAAATCGACCCACCCGGTGGCTACGGCGATCATTGACCACGCGGATACCGGCCACGAAACGGTGTCGGTGGAAGGCGTGGAAGAGATTGCCGGTCATGGCCTGAAAGGAATAGTGGAAGGGAAAGAAATGCTGGCCGGTAACGCCAAGCTACTTCGCAAGTTTAATGTAGCGTTCGACGAGGGCCTGACCAAGATTCCCTACACGATTGTAATGACCGCCATCGACGGCAAATTTGCGGGCTACTTCACTATTGCCGACGAAGCCAAACCCGATGCTACCGACGCGGTCAAACGCCTGAAAGCGGATGGTATCCGCACCGTGATGCTGTCGGGTGATAAAAGCGCGGTAGTTGAAGCGGTCGCCAAACAGGTGGGCGTTGATGAGTGGCACGGCGATTTGCTGCCTGAAGACAAAGTTACGCAGGTGGAGCGGCTCAAAGCCGAGTTGGCGGGCAATCCTAAAGCGAAGCTGGCTTTTGTCGGCGACGGGGTGAATGATGCACCGGTGGTTGCCCTGGCCGATGTGGGTATGGCGATGGGGGGATTAGGCTCTGATGCGACCATCGAAACTGCCGATGTGATTATTCAGAACGACGAACCATCCAAAATCGCAACCGCTGTCGAGATTGGCCGGGCTACGCGCCGGATCGTCTGGCAGAATATCACCTTGTCAATGGTGGTAAAAGCGATTGTATTAATCCTGGGTGCAGGCGGATTAGCGACCATGTGGGAAGCGGTCTTCGCCGACGTGGGCGTGGCGATGCTGGCCATCCTGAACGCGGTACGGGTTCAGAACCTCAAATTCAAGTGAGCTGTAACGAATGAGACCCGTAGCCACCTGACCACGGGTCTCATTTACGGCAAACAGCAGAATGCATCGTGATCAGGCTATCGGGTCTGAATGCTCTTTGTCGTGGCCTTCGGCATGATGCTTGGCAGCGGCATGGGCGTGTTCATCGGCCAGACTGTGGTGTCCGTAAGCCTGGTAAGCCTCGTGGGCTTCCTGCTCGTGGTCGCCCGCTTCATGCAGTTGCTGGGCTTTCTGGTGGTGTTTAGCGGCTTCCCCGAAGTGGTAAGCGGCCTCTTTGTGATGTTCGTGTGCCATGATAAACGTTGATTTAATACGTGTTCATTTCACAACTCTTTACATTGTTAAAGGTTCTTTTTCTTAATCACTAAAACCATGATAAAACCCCTTGTATCCTTATTTCTGCTGTTGTTTCCGCTACTGACCGAGGCCCATAGCTACTGGCTCGAACTCAAAGGTTCCGGCAACGTTGGCGAGCCGATGACAGTGCAATGATATTTCGGCGAACTCGAAAATGGACTGCGCGAAAAAGGCCCTGCCCTGAATGGCATCAAATCGTTCACCGCATCGGTTCTGCTGCCTGACGGCACCACCGAGCCACTCACACTCTCGCCCGCCGACAATTGCTATCAGGCACAATTCATACCCAGACGGGCGGGAACCTACCAAGCGCTGTTGGTCAACGATACTCGTGCTGTTCAGGATTGGACGAAGCACAATCTTGGTATCGTGCGTCCCCGTGAATATCTGCGCGCTATCTGCCAGATTGGTGGCGGAATGCTGTCGGCCAAACCTGTTTTTTATCTGGATATAACCCCGCAAAGTAAGCCAGTAGCGGGTAAGGCAGCGACAGTTCTGATTACAAAAGATGGTGCCGCCTATGCCAACGCGCCGGTTAAACTGACAATGCCCGATGGCAAGCAGAGCAAGCTAACCGCCGATGCCAACGGTCTATTGACGCTAACCTCGACGGGAGCGGGGCAATACGTGTTAGACGTGGACTTTATGGATAAAACTCCGGGTAAGTACCAGGACAAAGATTATCAGGCGATTCGTAACAAGATGGCTCTGACGCTGATACTGCATTAGATACCCCGGACGCTAATTTTTCGCAACTCTTTGAGTAAGGTTTCGTTAAGAGGCTGAACAAAACCTCAACGATGATGCACCAACACAAAGATGCCCAGGATGATACGCTCATCCAGACCCTGATCGATTGCGCCCGTGCTTGTGAGTACTGCGCGACAGCCTGTTTACAAGAACCCGAGGTGCAGATGATGGCCCGTTGCATTGCCCTCGACCGCGATTGCTCCGACATTTGCTTTCAGGGTGCCCGATTGCTGGAGCGCAACGCCGAAATCAGCCATCAGTTCTTAGTCATCTGCGAAGAGATATGCCGAATGTGCGCGGATGAATGTGGTAAGCACGACCATGATCACTGCCGGGAATGCGCCGAGGCTTGCCGTAAATGTGCCGATGCTTGTCATGAGCATCACGAAAAAATCACTCAGGCATAATCAATGTGTAGCCAGAGTAACACCCGGTTTTGAGTCAGCGTAGGTTGTGCCTGCCGACAACACCCGCTAATAGCCGGTCATTCTGTAGTTTAGGTAAAATTGCACTATCGCTGACAGGGGCACGGTGAATCTCATCCCCGTAGTGGTTGTAGAGAACGAAGGTACTTTGGGTGGCTCTTGGTACGATCAGGTAGAGGACGAATACTTCCTGCCGTTCGTAGCGGGCCTGATGCATTTCCTAGCCACCACGAGCCGCGTAAGAACGAACGTCGGCGATCAAGTCGCTGAGCCAGCGTAATTGCTCGACCGGACGTTCACACCAGTGTGAAGATGGTCGAACCCGCAACTGCTGACAAGTCACCAGGCATAAGGCTATTGAGCCAACTGTAGTAGCCAATAAACGTTTGGAATAAAGGCCAGCCATTAGAAATAGTCGTTATAATTAGATAATCGTCAGTATGTTAAGTGTATATGTCAGGCTGCGTGAGTCCAATATAGGGTGTCATCGCGCAGCCATAAATCGTCCCGGATGAGCCGCTAAAAGCCGGTCGTTGGTTAGGGTGGATACCCAAATCGAGTCGGCTCCTTCGCCCCGTCCGATCAGTTCGCCGTAGTGATTATAGAGCAGAAACCCCCGGCTCCGGCCACAATAGCGGCATAGATGCAGGACAAACACTTCCTGACCCTGATAATGGGCTTGATGTACTTCCCAACCGTAGTGATAGGTGGGCCACGATTGGGCGTTTTGAATCATTTGATTCAGCCATCGTAGCTTACGAACTGGCTGTTCGCACCAATGCTGATTAACCGGCGGGAGGCCACCCCGACGTGGCTGAATCGCCAGCAGGCCCAGGCTGAGAATTAGTAGGAGTTTCACGCAGGTAATGTTTAGGAATAGTCATAGGGTTACTCAGGTTAGAACTTGATCACGATCATGGCCGCTGCGAAAGCCCCGAAGGTAGTATAGGCAGCAGCCCGGTGGTAGGGCTTTAGCTCGTAGTTATGCTGGATCTGCTTCGCCAGAATATTTGTGGCAATCATTCCCGTCAAGTGAACGATTGCTAAGTATTTGTGTAGTTTGATCGAGTTAAGCCCTCTTTGCCGTTTTCCCAAAATCGGAGGAGGGGCGGTCAGCGAAAGTAAGGCCGTTGTCGCATAGCTGATGTTGACTGCGGTGCCAACCGCTTCGTGCGCGTTCCGTAGGCGGGTATAGTCATTGCCTTTCGCATTGTAGAGGTTAGCCCCCAGAATACCCTGAGCGATAAAGCCTGCCAGCGTCACAAAGCCCAATACCTGATGGCTTACCAGCATCGTGCGTCGTACTTTCAATTCTCTCTGCCGACTTTCAGTAGTCAATGGAGCCAGGCCCGTCAGCCTTAATAAGCCCTTTTCACCCCAAAAAGCCCGTTGGGTAAATACCATCCGCTCCGGTAGTAGTGGTTGAGCGGTGGATGAACTGTCGAATAATTCCGTTAACAAACTATGGTCTTAGCTGCAAAACGGGGCCAAAATGAAAATAGGACTTCTCAAGTCGCCTTT
>NZ_CAMFHL010000018.1 GCF_945952095.1 uncultured Arsenicibacter sp.
AAAGACGTGAAGTTTGTCCAGTTATATCATCAGGGTTGGGATCAGCACGGCAACCTGCCCAATAATATTCAGATTCAGACGAAGAGTGTCGATCAGGCGTCGGCAGCGCTGATTATGGACCTGAAACAGCGTGGACTACTCGACGAAACGCTGGTCATCTGGGGCGGCGAGTTCGGCCGGACCAACTATTCGCAGGGCAAACTAACCCGCGACAATTACGGCCGCGACCATCATCCGCGCTGCTACACGATCTGGATGGCGGGTGCAGGGGTAAAAAAAGGCCTTGTCTACGGCGAAACCGACGAATTCGGCTACAACATTGCCCATGATCCGGTACACGTCCACGACTTTCAGGCGACGGTGATGCACCTGATGGGCCTCGACCATGAGCAGATGACCTTTAAGTTTCAGGGCCGCCGCTACCGCCTGACCGATGTGCACGGTACGGTGGTGAAACCGCTGCTGGCGTAAACCTTCCAGGAACAGGGCCGCCTGGCGGTTCAAAACTTCCTGGAAGGTCTGAACTGGCGGTGACAAAACAGATTGGTTTCTTCTGTATCTTGGCTTCCGTTTCCAGCCATTATGAAACCGAAACCGCTTTATATCGAAACATCCATTGCCGGTCCGATGGATCAGCTTTGGGAATATACCCAGAATCCGGCGCTGCATCAGGAGTGGGACTTGCGCTTTTCGCGGATCACGTACCTGCCTAAAGAAACCGCCGGCCAGCCCCAACGCTTCACCTATGAAACCCGGATCGGCTTCGGCCTCGTTATCCGGGGCGTGGGCGAAAGCGTCGCTACGAAGCTAAAGCCAAACGGCGAACGGACATCTGTGCTGAGTTTCTATGCCGACAGCCCGTTGTCGCTGATCGCCAAAGGCACCGGATACTGGAAATATATTCCGCAGGGGGCAAGCATCCGTTTCCTGACCGGCTATGACTACGAGGTGCGATGGGGCATGGCCGGAAAGCTGATCGACCGGTTCCTGTTCCGCCCGCTCATGATCCGGGCAACTGCCTGGAGCTTTGATTGCCTGAAAAATCAGATTGAAAAAGAGATTCATCCCCGTCACGCCATCCGGGCAAGCCTGACTGCCGCCTTTGCTACCCTCTGTCTAGCCATTATCTGGATCTATCAGGGTCTGGTCCCCAAACTGCTTTACACCGATACCGGCGAGCTCGCCCTGCTGGTAAAATCAGGCATGCTGCCAGGGGTGGAAAAACAGGTACTTACGGGCGTCGGACTGGCCGAAATTGGTTTTGGTCTGCTGCTGCTCTTCCGGCCGGGAAAGCTGGTCCATCTACTCAACATTGGCAGTCTGCTCTTATTGGGGCTTGGTGCAGCCGTGAGCGATCCGGCCGTTTTTGCCTTACCGTTTAACCCGTTTTCACTTAATCTGGCCATGATTGCGTTATCCGTCATGGGGTTGCTTCAGCTCCCTTTTATGCCGCACGCATCTGCCAGCCTGACCAAAGCACCGCAATGAGTTCCATTTATAAGCAGGCTTTAGGCGACGCGTTTACCCGTTTACATCCAAAAATTCAGCAGCGCTTTGGCTTCAGCAGTACGGATAAAATCGCTGCCATCGGCCGTGGCGTGATGAGCCGTGTCTGGTACGGTAAACCGTATGTACTTCCCTTTCTGTATATCGGTACGTGGCGTAACATCATGTTTCCGCAACAGGGCGAACACATTCCGTTTACGATTGAAAATTACGCGTATGTTGATCAGTTTGGCCGCGAAACCGTCACCTGGGTGCGTAAATACCGGTTTCCGGATACCATCAGGCATTTTGACGCGACCATGGTGTACAGCCGCGAGCGCGGGAAAATTGTTGATTACCTGGGTACACACCAGCACCTGGCCGTTGATATTACTGTTTCGGTGGCCGATAACGGCAGCTTACAGTTGCGGTCCGGAGAACAGCGCTTTTATGAAGGCCCTCTCAGCTTCCGGTTTCCCATGCTTTTCTCCGGCTATGCATCCGTAACAGAGTGGTACGACGACCAAACCGATCAGTTTGCCATTTCCGTTACCGTTACAAATCCGGTCTGGGGGCCTTTGTTCGGCTATGAAGGCCGGTTTAGCGTGGACTATATACCGGTGGATCATCCTGACCGCATTCCGGCCGATGTCCGGCCTGTCCGTGAAGAGCGTCGTGAATAAGCCTTCCTATGAAACGGGTAGTTTCCGGCAGCCCCGGCACTTTTACTGGTGTTATTACAACCCCGTTAAGTCCCTGACGCAATGAAAAACTCCTTCGCCGGTTTATTTCTGTTTCTGCTCCTGACCGGCAGCACCGCCTGGCTGCGCCCACAACCCATTACCCGATACGACACCCCGAAAATGATGTATGGCGACCGGTCAAGGCTGGGCCGCCCGTATGCCAAAGACCCGCATGTAGTCCGGTTCAAAGGCCGTTACCTGATGTATTTCTCGATACCAGGCTACACGGATTCCAGCGGCACGAAACATGGCTGGGGCATTGGTGTCGCTGAAAGCAAAAACCTGACCGACTGGCAGAAAATTGCCGAAATTCCGCCGGCGGCCGATTATGAAAAAGCGGGGATCTGTGCGCCGGGTGCACTGGTAAAAGACGGCAAGGTGCAACTGTTTTACCAGACCTACGGCGGCGGCCCTAAAGACGCGATCTGCCATGCCTGGTCGGCAGACGGCATTCATTTTACCCGCAACGAAACCAACCCGATTTTCCGGCCGACCGGTGCATGGAACTGTGGCCGTGCCATTGATGCAGAAGTCTATCCATTTAAAGGTCAGTATTTTCTCTATTTTGCCACACGCGATCCGGAGTATAAAAAACAGATTCTGGGCGTAGCCGTTGCGCCGCTGAAAACATCGTTTAACCGCGATGAGTGGAAACAGCTTTCTACCGACGGGCCGATCCTGAAACCGGAACTGCCGTGGGAAGGCGAATGCATCGAAGGAGCCTCGGTCATTGAGCGGAACGGCGAACTGGTCATGTTCTATGCCGGTGCCTACAACAACTGGCCGCAGCAGATTGGCATCGCCCACAGCCGCGACGGACTGCACTGGGAACGGATGCAAAACGAACCGTTTCTGAAAAACGGTGCACCAGGCACCTGGAACAGCAGCGAGTCGGGCCACCCGCATATTTTTGAAGACCGCAACAAGCACACGCGGCTGTTTTACCAGGGCAACAATGACAAGGGCCGCACGTGGCTGCTGTCCAACGAGCCGGTCAGCTGGCAGGGCAGCAAACCGACCCTGGCGAGTGAGTGAGCAAACGAGGTATTAACAGAAAAGCTCTCCCAGAAAGCGGGTCGCTTGTGGGAGAGCTTTTCTGTTAGTGGCCGAAATAATGCCCCATGTTCAGGTCGTCGAGCAAACCAGGGTGACGGGGTGACCAGTTCAGCGATTCTTTTGTTCCGGTAGCCGATGCCGGACTATCAAACATGATAAACCGGCTCATCCACTCAAAATGAGCCTCAGCATCCTCCGCCGGAATCGAGGTAACCGGCAAATTCAGGTGTTCACCGATAACACCGGCAATCTCACGAAACGGTATTCCTTCGTCGCCGATCGCATTATAACGGCTTCCCTTCTCTCCTTTTTCCAGTGCGAGCCGGAACACCCGCGCGGCATCCAGCCGGTGCACCGCCGGCCAGCGGTTCGTACCCTCGCCGACATAGGCCGACACAGCGTGCTTTCTGGCCATACCGATGATAAACGGCACAAACCCATAATCGCCCCGGTCATGCACAGACGGTGGCAGCCGGATGACCGACGCCCGTACACCAGCCTCTGCCAGTGCCATGGCCGCGGCCTCCGAAGCGCGCGGAAAGCCGGGAGCCGGATCCTGTTCCGTGATCAGTTGACCATCATTCCGCACGCCCAGAATGCCGGCGGTTACTACCAGCGGACGGTCCGTTCCCTGTAATACTGAACCTATCGTCTCAATTGCTTTCCTGTCAGTTTCGGCAGCTGCCAGATACCGGCTGAAATCGTGAATAAATGCCGCATGAATCACGCCGTCGGCAGCGGCAGCACCCTTTTTCAGGCTGTCGGGGTCTTCGAGGTTACCTTCCAGCACATCGGCACCGGCGCTGACCAGTGCTGCCGCCGACGCTTCTGAGCGGGCAAGACCGGTCACCTGATGCCCGGCCTGTAGTAATTCCTGTACAATGGCGGAGCCGATAAAGCCACTGGCCCCTGTTACGAATACGCGCATATAATTTACCTGATTTATCGGAGCAGTGCGTACCGGAACACCCGGTAGTCTCTGCTCTCTGTCAGACAAAATTGCGGAACAGACGTGGGCAAAAAGAGGACATTTGACCCTATTTTATGTCTTGTGGCAATTGAGCGTGCCGGATACGGGTCAGGGTTTTGAGCGAAACGCCCAGATAAGACGCTACCATCCGCAGCGGCACCCGCAACAGAATGCCGGGATGGGTTTCAATAAACTCTTCGTACTTAATGGCCGGCGTTGCACTGATCGTTTTATACAGGCGGTTGCGGCTGATAAACAGATTATTGGCAATCAGCTGTTCCGAAAACGCTTTCAGGGCCGGAATGTGCTGAAACAGCGCGTTAAAACTATCCCGGCTCCACAGCAGTAGCTGCGTTTCTTCCAGCGCATCAATGTAATGTACCGAAGGAACCTGATTGGTGTAACTCTCTCCATCGGTCAGCCAGTTCTGTTCCGGCGAAAACTGGAGCGTATGTTCAACACCATCGGGACTGACACGATAGGTGCGCAGCAAACCGCTGAGCACAAACATTTTGTAGCGACACATCTCCCCGGGCTGCAACAGCAACTGTTTTTTCCGGATGGTCCGGATAGTAGCCACCTGCGTAATCTGCCGGATGTCCTCATCCGATAAGGCGGGGCAATGAAGCTTCATGTAGTGGTCAAACAGGGCTGACATAACGGCTTGTGTTTCTAATAGCAACGGCGGTAACGTGCTGTTTTTCCGTGCATCCTGAGGTAGCAGCAGCAAATACGGGGCAAAAGTTCCCGCTGTCTGTTTTGTCCTGATTATCTTCACGGCCAGGCCGGCCGCATCCGGCGGGGGCAACATCAACAAATCATTACCCGCAAAACATACAAACCCTGATCACGTTTAGGTAATACACGTGGCTTTGTTATTTTGCTCCACGAAGCATACCACATGGAAAAAATACAACACTACCTCAAAAACATTGACTGGGATCTTACCTGGCGGATGGCAACCCGGAATGGCTGGCTCCTGATGGCTACCACAACCATTGCCGGCGTGCTGTTCTGCTTCATTGTTTCCCAGATCATCACGTTTGTGCTGCGACGGCGGCCGGTCGCCCTGCTGACGCTGCTCCGGACCTATGTGCGGGAAGCCTTTTACGTGTTTGTCCCGACCTTATTTTTTCTGGTCGCCGCCAATATTCAGTCCGGGCGTTTTCTGCGGCAGCATCCGCTGGTCGATAAGTTCTCGGAAGTACTGTTCATCGCCTCGTCTATCTGGATGATTCTGCGGCTCCTGAAAGTTGGTGAGCTGTTAATTATCCGGCATTACGATCCGGCCCAGGACATCAATATTTCACAGCGGAAGTTTGTTACACAACTCCATTTTCTCCGTCGGCTCATCTCGCTGATCGTCGTCATTGTCGGGATTTCGCTTATCCTGATCACGTTTCAGGGCAGTCGTAAACTTGGTCTCAGTGTACTGACATCGGCAGGGATCTTCTCGGTACTGATCGGTTTTGCCGCCCAGAAAACGCTGGCTAACCTGCTGGCCGGCATTCAGATTGCCCTGACGCAGCAAATCCGGATCAGCGATGCCGTGCTGGTCGAAAACGAATGGGGCCGCGTCGAGGAAATTAATCTGACCAACGTGGTTGTGCGGGTCTGGGACCGGCGGCGGCTTATTCTGCCAATTACGTATTTTGTCGAAACCCCGTTCCAGAACTGGACCCGCAACGACTCGTCGATTATCGGTACGGTCATGCTGTATCTGGATTACAGCGTTCCTGTTGACAAGCTGCGGGAGAAGACACAGGAAATTGTCGAAGCCGACCCGCTGTGGGATAAGCAGGTATTTGCCGTGCAGGTAACCGACACGCTGCAAACCTGCATTCAGGTTCGTATCCTGGTCTCTGCCCAGGACTCGCCGTCGGCCTTTGACCTGCGGTGTCATATCCGCGAAAAAATCATTGAATTTCTGCGTGATACCTACCCGCAAAGCCTACCTCAGACCCGGATTCAGTTTACCGGCGAGGGGCCTGCCAACGGCATTCCGGACGGGCAGCCGTTACGAAGCTAAGCCACCTCACGGATCGCATTCATATACTCACTGGGCGTTTGCCGGGTAATTTTTTTAAATGCCCGGTTAAACGCCGTTTTTGAGTTAAACCCGACCTCAAACGCCAGACTCAGCAAGGTATAGTTTTTGAAGCGCGGATCATCAAGCCGGTGCTTCAGCTCCTCGACCCGATAGTGGTTGATAAAATCGAAAAAGTTCTTGTCAAACCCTTCGTTGATCACCTTCGAAAGCAGATACGGCTGCATCTTCAGCTTCGAGGCCAGTTCGTTGATCGTCAGGTTGGGGTTTGTGTAGAGCTTATTACGGAGCAAATACGATTCTACCTGCTCTTTCAGAACCTGCAATTCGCCGTCGGGCAGCGGTTCGGCCTTATGGGTCGGCGTTTCGATCACGGCCGGTACAACCACTTCATGCACCTCGTTGAGGATCATCGGCGGCATGTCTTCTTCTACAGGCACCGGTTTGCCGGGTGTCAGCAACGGAATAGCGGGCGTATTATCAAATAACCCGACCGGTTGTATCGACGCCGGCACCTTGAAAATTTCCGGCTGATGGATGGCAAAATAGCCCAGGAAATAAATGATCGTCGAGAACACCAGCCAGATTGCATCGACATGCCGGGCCGCCACCGTTGTCGGATCGTACCCTAAAAGCTTACTGCCCGCAATAAAGAGGAACAGGGTCGCCCACAGCACCAGACAAATGGCCTGGATGGTCAGTACGGTATAGAGGTACTGGATATTATGCTCGAAGGAGTGGCTCGTTTCGTATTCCTGCTGATAATGGCGGATCGTACGGCGGCACAGCAGCCAGTAACCGGCATTAAACAGAAGTGCCGCAAAGCCCCCGCCCAGAAACAGACTCATCACAAATACATCCTGATTGACAATATCAATCTGAAACTGCTTGCTGTTCATGAACGCAAACGGCAGGTAAATCAGCACCTGCACCCCTGCCGGAATAAACCGGTACGACCAGTTCCGCACTTTCCGGCCCGACCGGTACAGTAGTTTGTTGATATAGATGTAGAACAACGGCCCGTAGGTAAACAGAATCACGTCAGACAGCAGCACCAGCTTGGTGTACGACTGCGCCACGTCCCGGTAATTGGCAAAAATCCGGATGAAAATAGCGAATGACGATAAGCCCAGCAGAATCACCAGCCACCGGTTAGCCGCCTGGTTATAGTTCTGAATCGTCGGGATGGCAATGATCAGCAAAATGCCCTGAAAGGCCGAAAACAGCAGCAGCAGGTCATATACCGAGTAAAAGTTAAACGTCCCCGACAGATCCTCCCAGCTTTGAATCTGTAGTTCAATCGACTCATTGTTGATATTGTCGCCGCGCAGGATCACACGGTTGGCGCGGGCCTTCCCGTTTTCCCGTCCTTCGACCGAGTCCCAGTTACCCCGCGTAAATTTAAACTCCAGCTTTTCCAGATCGGTATAAACCGACACCCGGTAGGTCCCGTCGAACTGGCGTTTCAGCAGCAGCGACTCATCGCCCGGATTCCATTTGTTGAAATTACCTGTAATATAAATTTTTGCATCGTGCGGTGTATTGTCCGGAACCTGCGTGATGACAAAGCGGTAAGCCGGCTTAAACTCCCAGGACTCAACCGTAATCTGAATATGGTTCGGGTCGGGTTCAAAAGGGCGGTTGTATACCCGGTTCGGTCGTTGTTTGCCTTCAGGGCCGCCTTCCACCGTCATCCAGCTTCCCTGCGTCAGTTTATATTCAAAGTGTTTCAGCGTATCCGGGAGCGTAATCGAGTAGGATCCGTTGGCGCCTTTTTTCAGTTTATATGCCGGGTCGCCCGGGTTCCAGTTGTTAAAATCACCGGCAATATACAGCCCCGACGTCAGTGGCAACAGGGGTGGACTTTTTACCACCTCAATCACCAGTTGCGCCTGACCGGTAAATGCCAGCAGCCATAACAAACAGAAAAGAAAGACTACATTGAGTCGCATAAGCAGCGCGATGTGATGAATCTAAGGTATCAAAAATACGGACAAAAGGCGATAGGTTAACTACCGCATTCCAAATCTTATTAGGCTTCTCGGATGTGTTATGTATACACTAATTGATACTTGAGTTAGCTTTTTCATATAAAAACTTTTCAGATAGAAATAAGTTAATTACCTGTACACCGTGTCTGATCACGGGTATACTCAACGCTATGAACACAGATGAAAAAAATGGTCCCGATAAAAAAGGGGCTCAGATAAACGGCCGGAGCCAGGGTCCTTACGGCACAGACGGCTCCGATATCGACTCACGCGTACAGGATAATAAACATCAGGAAGAACTGGAGAATTCGGCCAACGGGCTGGACAGTGTGCAGGTACGCGGCGGTCAGGATGGCCGCAACAGCCGCGGCATTGCCAGTACCGACATGGACAGTAAAAACGGACTGCTCCGGTTCAACGATACCGACGATGCCAACAGCGCCGTAGAGGTCACCGAAGAAGCGCAGCACAGCATTGCCGCTGATGATCCGAACGCCAGCAAAACTGCATCCGTCGACGTGACTACGCACGGTCCGGACGACTATGCCTCTGCGGAGGACGTAGAAACGCCGGAAGCCGAAAAAGAAGCGAAGGAACATGAGAAACCGGAAAATCCGTATGCCGATAACAACAAGGAGGACGATGACATCGCCCGTACCGGTACGTCAACGGAGCATAAACCGGCGTATTAACAATAATCTTACACCTTTTTAACTAAACAACGTTATGAGCGTCTCAAGTAATCAACGGAAAGAATCAACAGATTCATATGCGTCACAGGCCATGCACAGCCCGATGGGTTTAGCGCCTGAACTGTCGCAGCTGAGCGACCGGCAATTGGAAAACGAACTACCCTCAAAACGGGCAGACAGTAACGATACCGATGTGCCGGGCGATTATGTAGAAGCCAAAAGTCTGGCCGTCGAAAATGACGATGCGACCACAGAAGCAGATATTGAAGAAGCGAAACGCGCGTCGTGGGGACAACCGCCGATCGATGCCGAAAACGCGACGATCGATCCGGCAAACCCGATGGTAGCCTATCAGCCGGAAAGCGCACCGGGTGGTGATGTAACACCGCCGGACGGAGCCTGGAACAAGTCTACGGCTGAAGGCGGCCTCGCCCCGTCAAGTGCCGACGAGCCCGACAAAACAACCGGAAACGCATAGACATGGAAAATGGATAATGTACAATGAAAGGCGTGACCGCATCATTCATTGTACATTATCCATTTTCCATTATTCATTAATTTAAACAGCCTGTTTAACGCTGTCGAACGAAATGCCCATGTGGGACGCATCGTAAACGCATGCGCCGTTCTGAATCAGCAAAACCTGCGGCGACTCGTGCTGTACGCCGAATACGTCGGCCACCTGATTTGACACAGACCGGTCGGCAATCAAATCCAGGTAATACGGCTTAATACCGGCCGCATCACTCCAGTTACGCTCCATCCGGCTCAGCGCCATCGAACTGATCGAACAACGGGTACTGTGTTTAAAGATCATCACCGGTTGTGTGGCCGATTCTTCCTTAATCGCATCAAGCTGAGATTCGCTGGTTAGTTTATTCCAATTCATGTTGTCTGACTACATTCTTTGGCTATTTAACCCGAATTTATAACCGAAAAGTTCAGGTTTCTTGCCGGATGCCTACCTTTGCGGCTCAGTTTTCACTAAACGACTTCCGGCTTGTTTTCGGCACTTTATCATACATCTATCTATCTGTATCAGGGGCTTTTGCAGGTAATTGCCCCGCTGAACCCTAAAGCAAAACTATGGGTCGACGGGCGGCGCAACTGGTCTGAGCGACTGGCCGGGGCCATGGCCGGTAATACCGCTCCGGTTGCCTGGTTCCATGCGGCTTCGCTCGGGGAATTTGAGCAGGGCCGTCCTGTTATTGAGGCGTTCCGGCAGCAATATCCGGCTTATAAGATCCTGCTGACGTTTTTTTCGCCGTCAGGCTACGAAGTACGGAAGAACTACGCCGGTGCCGATTTTATCGCTTACCTGCCGTCGGACACCCCCGCCAATGCCCGCCGGTTTGTGCAGCTCGCCAAGCCTTCCATCGCTTTTTTTATCAAATACGAGTTCTGGGCCAATTACCTGCATGAGCTGAAAGCAGCGCAGGTACCGGTCATCTCGTTCTCGGCCATTTTCCGGCCGGGGCAATTATTCTTCAAACCTTATGGCGACTTTTATCGCTCACTCCTGAGCCATTTCGACCACATTCTGGTACAAAATGAGGTTTCGGTCCGGCTGCTCGACAGCATCGGCTTTACCCGGACAACCCTCGCCGGCGACACCCGCTTCGACCGTGTTAAACAGGTAGCCGACCAGAAAAAGGAAATTCCCGTGGCCGCTGCATTCCGGCTCAACGCAGCTGCTGCTCCCATGCCGGTGCTGGTGGTTGGCAGTGCCTGGCAACAGGACATGGATGTGCTGATTCCGTTTCTGAACGGATTTACAGAAAAGCTGAAGGTTATTATTGCGCCCCACGAAATTCACGACGACGAGATCGAAAAGTGGCGGCAACAACTCCGGAAAACATCGGTCCGCTATTCGCAGGTAACGGCCGGCGATACCGGTCAGCTGGCTGCGGCTGAGGTGCTGATCATTGATAATATCGGGATGCTGTCGTCGCTCTACCAGTACGGGCAGTATGCCTACATCGGCGGCGCATTCGGCAAGGGGCTGCATAATATTCTCGAAGCGGCCACATTCAGCATGCCGTTGTTCTTTGGCCCGAATTATCGTAAATTTCAGGAAGCCATCGACTTAATTGCCGAAGGCGGGGCGGTTTCAGTCAACAATACGCAGGAGCTGGCAGCTGCTTTCGGACGGCTGTACAGCGACGACAATGCCCGTCAAAAAGCCTCGGCGACCAGCCGCAGCTATGTGGTACGGAACATTGGCGCAACCGCTAAGGTTATGCATATCGTTAACCAGCTATTGCCTGCCCGCCGGTAAACAACCACGCGGGAGCATTCAATCAATTTAACTCATTACTACTTGGCACATCAAGGCTTAGTGATACGATCAACGGGTTCATGGTACGACGTCAGAGATAACGACGGCCATATTTACCGCGCCCGGCTGAAAGGGAAGTTTAAAATAAAAGGCCTCAAAGTCACCAACCCGATTGCGGTCGGCGACCGGGTGCAGTTTGAGGTCGAAGATGAAATCGAGAACACGGCAATCATTATCGACATTGAACCACGGGAGAATTACATTATCCGGCAATCGGTGCATAAAACGGCTCACGGTCACATTCTGGCGGCTAACGTCGATCAGGCGGTTTTGCTGGCCACGCTGACCATGCCCCGCACGTCGCTGGGCTTCATTGACCGTTTTCTGGTAACCGCCGAAGCCTTCCGGATTCCGACCACGATTGTTTTTAACAAAGCCGATATTCTGAACGACGACGGGCTGGCATACCAGCAGGAGATCATTGACCTCTACGAAAAGATTGGCTACAACTGCCTGATCACCGCCGCCCTCGAAGGCACGGGAGTTGATGAATTCAAGGCCCTGCTCGACAACAAGGTGACGCTCCTGTCGGGACATTCGGGTGTCGGCAAATCAACGCTGGTCAACGCCATTTCGCCGGACCTCAACCTGCGCACAAGCGAGGTATCGACCTTTGCCAACAAAGGGGTGCACACAACAACGTTTGCCGAAATGTTTGAGCTTGGTCCGGATACGTACATCATCGACACCCCGGGCATCAAGGAGCTTGGGCTGTCCGATATGCAGAAAGAGGAGATCAGCCATTATTTTCCGGAAATGCGGGAGTTGCTCAACCAGTGCCGCTTCAATAACTGCCTGCACGTCAATGAGCCGGGCTGCGCCGTAAAAGATGCGGTCGGAGAAGGTGAGATTGCCGAAAGCCGGTACTGGAGTTACCTGGGCATGCTCAGCGGCGACGATAACCGGCGGTAAGTCAAAACATTAACGTTTACCACATAGCCACATCAGGACACAAAGCGTAAAATAGCTATGTTTTCTAATGTGGCTATGTGGTATGTATATTTCTTCTTTTAAGCTTCGGGAATTGTATCACCCGCCTGCCTTTTTCGCTTTGTAACCTTTCTGGATCAGGAACCCCAGCACCTTTTCCCGATGATCGCCCTGAATGAGGATGTCGCCGTCTTTGGCCGATCCGCCCGTTCCGCAGGCATTTTTCAGCTGCTTCGCCAGGGCATTCAGGTCGGTGTCGGTACCAATAAAGCCTTTCACCGCCGTCACTACTTTGTTGCCGCCAAGCCGCTCCAGCCATACCTTCAGGCTCTGTTGAGCCGGTGCAAGGGTTTCGGCTTCCGGTTCATCGCCCGATTGGTAATTAAAGTCAGGGTCTGTTGAATAGACAACACCCGTCCGGTTTTTCTTACTCATAGTCCATTTTGTTTAGGCGCAAACGGCCATTGTTTCCGGATATTGGCCGTCAGCAGGAATGCCACAACGCCCAGCGCGATGACGGTCAGTCCGGAGACCATAAACGACCAGCCTGTCGAGATAAAGATATACGACCAGACGGCAATGGCCAAAATTACCGGCAACGGATATAGCGGCATCCGGAACGGAAACTGCGATGTAGCTTTCCGCCGGTGCAGCAGCCAGAGCCCGATTGCCTGCCCGATAAACTGCACCACAATCCGCATGGCCAGAATTGCCGTGATCACATCCGACAGCCGGAACAGCAAACTGAAGCCAAACGCAACCCCGCCCAGAAACAGTACCGATACGTACGGAAAATGGCGGGTCGGATGCAGCTTAGCAAAGATTTTGAAGAATTGTCCGTCGACGGCAGCAGCATACGGCACCCGTGAATAACCGAGCATTACGGCAAACAGCGACGAAAACGCGACAATCAGTACCAGTCCGGTAGCGACACCGGCGGCTTTGGCACCGTAAATGGCTTCAATGACCGTACTAACAATGAAGGTACTTTTCTGCGCTTCCTGCCACGGCACAACACTCACCACACTCAGGTTCAGCAGCATATACAACACAGTAATGCCGGCGATGGAAATAAAAATACTCAGCGGAATATTCCGTTCCGGGTTCTTCATTTCACCACCCAGGTGACAAACGTTATAGTACCCCAAAAAGCAATAAATCGTTTTGACCGACGCCGCCCCGAGCCCCGCCGACAGCAGGTTGCCGTCGAGGTGCATCGCCTGCCCGAGCACGTCTGAAAACGAAACCGTTGCGTTGGTCAGCCCCCCGACAATGATCCAGCCGATGGTCAGCATAACCGCCACCCACAGCACCAGACTGATGCGCCCGATAGAGTCGATGCGCCGGTAAATCAGCATGGTAACAATAATTACTACCGTACCCGAAACGGCCTTCCCCGTCCACTCGTCGAGCGGGAACAGATAGGATGCATACTGGGCAAAGCCAATCGACCCCGACGCGACCACCAGGGGGGCCTGAATCAGGGTCTGCCAGACATAGAGAAACGACAGCATTTTACCCCACCGCTCTTCGCCATACGCAATTTTGAGAAACTTGTAGCTACCCCCTGCCTGCGGGTATGCCGCGCCCAGCTCCGACCAGATAAAGGCGTCGATAAAGGACACCAGCGCCCCCAATACCCACGCCCAGATAAAATTGGGTCCGCCCATGAGCTGAATAACCAGCGGCAGCACCACAAACGGCCCGATACCGACCATATCGATCATGTTCAGGGCCGTACCTTGTAATAAGCTTAGCCGGCGCAGCAGATGCGGGCTTTGCGGACTGCCCTGTCCGGCAGCAGAATCGGTAGAGTTACTCAATGACGTAGTAATTAGGCGTACAACCCATAAATAACGAAGCTCCGGTGAATAGTTCCGCGAATAGCCGGCCAACGGCCCGAAAAGCCGAATGTGGTCACAACATCTGTTTTTCTTCCTGATTAATATCCGGAAAAGTAGATTCCAGGCCCTGAGCGATTTAGTTTAGGGAGTTCAATCCGATAACAACAACCATGTTTCTAAAAGCACTCGGGCTGGCGGCAGCCCTTTTTATGGGTACGTTACCTGCCATGTCTCAAGACGTTATAAAACTATGGCCCGACGGGGCCATTCCGAATGCGGTAGCCAATCCGGATATTACCGAGAAATCAGATGTTGGCCAGCAGGATGGTATTCTGCGGATCAGCCAGGTATCAGTGCCGACCCTAACCGTTTTTCAGGCACCGAAGGACAAGGCGACCGGCGCGGCCGTGATGATTTGTCCGGGCGGCGGCTACGGTATTCTGGCCTTCGGGCATGAAGGCGAAGAAGTGGCCCGCTGGTTTAATCAGCAGGGCATCACCGCGTTTGTGCTAAAATACCGCCTGCCCGACGAGCGGCTGATGACCAACCAGTCGGAGGTACCGCTGATGGACGCCATGCAGGGCATGAAGCTGATCCGGCAGCAGGCGGCTAAATACGGTCTGGATGCGGCTAAAATTGGTGTGATGGGCTTCTCGGCAGGCGGCCACCTCGCAGCAACGCTCTCGACCCACTACCACCGGTCGGCCGGTAACCTGAAGGCCAGTGACGACGCCAAACCGAACTTTGCGATTCTGATGTATCCCGTTGTCACATTCGGTCCTAAGGCACACGGAGGCTCACGCAATAACCTGCTGGGGAAACAAAATACGTCTGCCGAGCTGATAGCCTATTACTCAAACGAACTTCAGGTGACCAAACAAACCCCGCCGACGTTTCTGGTACATGCGCAGGACGACAAGGCCGTTCCGGTCGAAAACAGCATTGACTATTATCTGGCCCTGCTGAAAAACGGCGTTTCCGGCGAGATGCACCTTTACCCGACCGGCGGCCACGGCTTTGCCCTCCGCACAAAAGGCAAAGGCTCAATCGAAAACTGGCCGGATGCCTGCAAAGGCTGGCTGAAAGCCCAGGGGCTGATGAAATAAATGGAAAACGGAATGCTATTTCGTTTCTGTGCTCGGGTTATCTGCCAGAACGGAATAGCATTCCGTGTTACCTAGTCATTCAGAATCAGCGGCACATTGCCACGGCCACCCATAATCACAATCTTACTGTTCGGCGAGGCAGCTAGTTCCCGCTGGGCTTTAATCTGCTCATATTGCAGCTGTTTGTCAGTCAGCCCGGTAGCCATGATACGCTGGTAATCGGCGATCCCCTGCGCCTCCACCCGTTTCCGTTCGGCTTCCTGCCGTTCTTTCTGAAGAACAAACTGCATTTTCTGCGCTTCCTGCTCGGCGTTGATTTTCGACTCAATCGTCTGTTTTACCGAAGCCGGCAGGTTGATGTTCCGCACCAGCAACTGCTCCAGCACCAGTCCACGGGCTTTGAAGTCTTTCTCAATCGCCTTAAAAATACGCCCCTGAAATTCGTCGCGACGGGTTGAATAAAGCGCCACGGCATCGTAATAAACGGCATTGTCACGAATGCGGGTACGGGTAATCGGCCGGACAATTTTGTCATTGTAGTCAACGCCGATCTGCCGCATGAGACGAGGCGCTTCAGTTGGCAGCAGCCGGTACAGCACCGTCAGGTCAATGACCACTTCAAGCCCGTCGGCGGTCAGTACGCGGATCGCATCATCGCCGGCCTTCTGCCCTTCGTCATTTACTCCTGACATGGTGTAGTTCTGGGTTTTCACATCCAGATCGGTAACCGACGCGAGCGGATTGACAAAACTCAGACCAGGGTCAAGCGTACGGTCGCTGATCTGGCCGAAAAGAGACACGATCCCTACATGCCCGGCATCGATCTGCCGGACGCTTGCGGTCAATGCCCCTAAACCGATCAGGACAATACCAACTATTTTTACGGGACGGGCAAAACGGGAGATGGTGAGCGAGGGAGTGTTAATGGCAAATCCTGCGATGAGGATCACAAGGCCAAGTGTTACAAAAAACATGTTCAGGTACGGTTAAGATAAGTGTCTGAGGACGAAACAAATGTACCGGATTCCCATGAACAAAAACTGGTTTTAAGCCGAAGGGACAAAAAACGGGAAGGATGGTCAAAAAAAAAGGCATCCGGTAGAAACCAGATGCCTTTGGGGTACTACTCAATCAATTAACCCTTCATCGAATGACCATGAAGGTGTGTATGTACCACCTTATTTTGTGCCTTTTTTAGCGCCGGCAGCAGCAGCTTTCTCCGCTTCTTCCTTCGACACTACTTCGCCTTTCAGATAAAGCACGATGTTTGGTGTTTCACCGTTGCTCATCACTGTTATCGACTTGTTGAACGGCCCCATGGCAGCTGCATTATATGTAGCTGATACCGTACCTGTTTTACCCGGCATTACCGGCTCTTTCGTCCATGACGGCTTTGTACAACCACAAGAAGCCTGCGCATCTGAAATGACAACAGGGTCTGTACCTGTATTTTTGAACGTAAATACATACGTTACAGGCTTACCTTGTTCCACTTTACCGAAATCGTGTGTTTCTTTGGTGAACTTCAAAGTGCCTTTCTGTGCGTAGCTAACTGCTACAAGTACAAACATGGCTACGAATAATGAAAAAATCTTTTTCATCAGGATAATTTAAATTTAGGTTTGGTTATTTGATCGTTAGACATTACAAATGTTAACCGCCACAAATCGCATACCAAAGGATAATCGGGTTGCGAATCACTAACAAAGAAACAGATAAAATCGTTTTTTTGAAAGCTCCGCCGGATTATATTATTTTTACTACGACTTGTGGTTACCTCAACGATTCCTTTGACGGAAAAACGGTATTCAGGGATTAACCAGCAATAGAAATATATTTTTATTGTCCTGTAATTCAAGGCCAGTCACACAACACTTCATCAATCAATCCAATTTCACTCTTTAAACCTGTTACTGTTCTGTGATTGCAAACGAACATATCCGTACGGTTGACGTACTAACCCGCGAAGACATCCTGGCCGATTACCGGTTGGCGTGCGAAAGCCGTCAGGTAAGCCTGCTGGGCCGGCGGGATGTAATGGGAGGACGGGCAAAATTCGGCATCTTCGGCGACGGCAAGGAACTGGCCCAGATAGCCGCCGCCAAATCATTCCGGCGGGGCGATTTCCGGTCCGGTTACTATCGTGACCAAACGCTCGTGGCTGCCCTCGGCGAACTGACCTGGCAGGAGTTCTTTGCCCAGTTATACGCACATACCGATATTGCTCATGAGCCCAACACGGGTGGCCGTAATATGAACGGTCACTTTGCTACCCGCTGGCTTGATGAAAACGGGTTATGGCGCAACCAAACGGGGTTTTTTAATTCAGTCTGTGATATGGCCCCCACCGCCGGTCAGGTACCGCGCGCGGTAGGGCTGGCCTATGCTTCAAAACTTTACCGGCAGAACCCGGCATTGCATAGCTTCACCGGATTCTCCCATAATGGTAACGAAATAACGTTCGGAACCATCGGCGATGCATCGACCTCGCAGGGCATGTTCTGGGAAAGCATGAATGCGGCCGGCGTGCTGCAGATCCCGCTGCTGATGTCGGTCTGGGACGACGGCTACGGTATTTCGGTACCTGTCGAATACCAGACCACCAAGGCCAGTATTTCCAAAGCGCTGGCCGGGCTGCAGCGTGAAGCGCCGTATACCGATGTGTCGGAGAAAGGTATTGAAATTTTCACGGTCAGGGGATGGGATTACCTCGCCCTGATTGATACCTACCAACAAGCCGCCCGGCTATGTCGCGACGAACACGTTCCGGTACTGGTTCATGTTCAGGAGCTCACACAGCCCCAGGGCCATTCGTCGTCGGGCTCCCACGAACGCTATAAAACGAAAGACCGTCTGGCGTGGGAAGCCGAATATGATTGCAACCGGCAGTTCAAAAACTGGATTCTCGGCAACGGGTATGCCACAGAGGAAGAACTGGCCGAAATCGAAGAAGAAACGAAAAAATCGGCCCGTCAGGCCCGCAACGATGCGTGGAGCGCCTATGTCGCCTCGATGCAGAGTGACCATGACGAAGCCCTTGAGCTGCTGCAGCGCGCCGCCCGCAATAACCCGAAAGGACCTGCACTGATGGAGGTCCGGGAAGACCTGCGTAAAGCGTTTAACCCGATCCGGCGCGACGCAACAACCGCGATTAAGCGGGCGCTGCGTATCCTGCGCAACGACCCGGCTGATATAAAACAGGGATTGCAGGCATGGCTTAAGCGTACCAATGCCGAAAATGAAACCCGGTATAGTTCACACCTCTACAGCCAGTCGCCGGAATCGCCGCTGAAAAACCCAGGCACACCGCCCGTTTATTCAGAGAACAGCCCGATTATGGATGGGTATCTGGTCATGCAGCGGTATTTTGACAACCTCTTCGGACGTGATCCGCGCGTGGTGGCCATTGGCGAAGATGTCGGCCATATCGGTGATGTCAACCAGGGCTTTGCCGGGTTACAGGAAAAATACGGGGAGATCCGGATTACCGACACCGGTATCCGCGAAACAACCATCATCGGGCAGGGCATCGGCATGGCCATGCGCGGTCTGAAGCCGATTACGGAGATTCAGTATTTCGACTATATTTTCTATACGCTGGCGACCCTGACCGATGACCTGGCGTCGCTGCATTACCGGACCGCAGGGGGGCAGAAAGCACCGCTTATCATCCGGACCCGCGGCCACCGCCTCGAAGGGATCTGGCATTCCGGTTCGCCGATGGGTGCGATGATCAACAGCCTGCGGGGTATGCACATTGTCGTGCCGCGTAACATGACGCAGGCCGCCGGTTTTTACAATACGCTCATCAAAGGTGACGACCCGGCACTGGTGATTGAATGCCTGAACGGCTACCGGCTGAAGGAACGCGTGCCGGATAACCTCAGCGAGTTCTGCCTGCCGCTCGGCGAGCCGGAAGTACTCCGCGACGGTACCGACGTAACCATCGTGACCTACGGATCGATGTGCCGGGTGGTGATGGAAGCCGCTCACCAGCTTTCCGACCTTGGCATCAGCGTCGAACTGATTGATGTACAAACACTGTTGCCGTTCGACCGGAATCACCGCATTCTGGAATCCGTTAAAAAAACAAACCGGGTTATTTTTGCGGATGAAGATTTTCCGGGCGGCGCATCGGCCTACATGATGCAGCAGGTAGTCGACGAGCAGAATGCCTACCAATACCTTGACTCTCCGCCACGAACGATTTCGGCAAAAGCCCATCGCCCGCCCTATGCGTCGGATGGTGACTATTTCTCGAAACCCAATCCGGAGGAGGTTTTCGACTGTGTCTATGAACTCATGCGTGAGGTCAATCCACAGCGGTTTCCAGAACTCTATTGAGTAATTAACGGTTAGTGATCAGGAGAAAATCCGGCGGGGGCCGGCAACATCCCGGTCACTAACCACCCGACAATGAGTACGTATTTCGATGACATCAAAGACGGTATCCGGTCGACCATCAAAGGGTTGAGCCTGACCTTCGGGCACATCCGCAACGCCACGAAGCGCCGTCAGCCGTTGGGAATTGCCAGCGATAATTACTTTGAGCAGCAGAACGGTCTGGTGACGGTGCAATATCCGCATGAGACCATACCGATTCCCGACAACGGCCGATACCGCCTGCATAACGAAATTGACGACTGCATTGTCTGCGATAAGTGCGCCAAAGTCTGTCCCGTCGACTGTATCACCATCGAAGCCATCAAAGCAACGGAGGAAATCGGCCGTGCCTCTGATGGATCACCCATACGCCTCTATGCCGGCAAATTCGACATCGACATGGCAAAATGCTGCTACTGTGGCCTTTGCACGGTAGTTTGCCCGACCGAGTGCCTGACGATGGAGAAGAAATTTGACTACAGCGAATTTGAACTGGGCAAACTCACCTACGAATTCTCGAACCTCACCCCCGACGAAGCCGCCGAAAAACGGAGCCTCTACGAGCAGTTCGTGTTAGAAAAAGAACAGGCGAAGCAACAGGCAAAAGAGCGAAAGAGTGAAAGAGCGGAAGAGCGGGCTGAACCTGCACCAAACGTAGAAAGCAGCAACCCGGAACAACCAAAACCAGCAAAGCCAAAACCAGCCTTCCGCCCGACAGCCAAACCCAAGCCTGCCGAGCCAATAGAAAATAAAGAGCGGGAGAGTGAACGAGCAGAAGAGCGGGCTGAACCTAAACCGGCTGAGCCAACGCCAAACGCACAGGAGCAACCAGAACCGGTGAAACCCAAACCGGCCTTCCGGCCAACCCTGAAACCAAAGCCAACTGAGCCAATAGAAAATAAAGAGCGAAAGAGTGAAAGAGCGGAAGAGCGGGCTGAACCTAAACCGGCTGAGCCAACGCCAACCGCACAGGAAAAGTCAGAACCGGCAAAGCCAAAACCAGCTTTCCGGCCGACGTTGAAACCAAAGCCGGCAACAGCCCTTACTAAGTATGCAGACGAAGCTGTTCCTGTAGCCGGTATCCAGTCTCCCGAATCACCGGCATTGCTCACCACCGACAAAGGTGTCTCAACCAGCGGCGAAGACCATCCTGCCGCTCAGGCCGACAATACCGTGCAGCCAACGGAAGATAAAGAGCGGGAGAGTGAAAGAGCGAAAGAGCGGGTGGCACCCAAGCCGGCTTTCCGGCCAACGATGAAGCCGAAAGCGGCGGCGGAGCCAACCCAGAACACAGAACCACAGAACACAGCAACAACCCAGAACACAGAACAACCGGAACCGGCGAAGCCAAAACCGGCTTTCCGGCCAACGATGAAGCCGAAAGCGGCGGCTGAACCAACCCGGAACACAGAACAACAGAACACAGCAACAAGCCAGAACACAGAACAACCGGAACCGGCGAAGCCAAAACCCGCTTTCCGGCCAACGATGAAGCCCAAAGCGGCGGCTGAACCAACCCGGAACGCGGAATCGTCAGAACCGGCGAAGCCAAAACCCGATACCAATGCTTAACCTGATTTTTTACGCATTCGCGGCGCTTACGCTGGGTGGTAGCCTGGCCGTTCTGTTGACCCGCAATGTGATGTACTCGGCGTTTTTTCTGCTGTTGTCCCTACTGGGCGTCGCGGCACTGTTCGTGCTGGCAAGCGCCGACCTGCTGGCCGTGGCCCAGGTCATGATCTACGTCGGCGGTGTGCTGGTACTGGTTATTTTCGGGGTCATGCTTACGCACAAACCCAAACCGCAACCCGATACGGTACCGCAGGCAGCACGCCCGAACCATATCCTGACCCAACACCGTGCCTGGCTATGGCCGTTGCTGGTCGCCGCGGGATTGTTCACGGCCTTTTATTCGCTGCTGAGCCGGACCCATTTCTCCCTGTTCGAAAAGCGTGCTCCCTTTCAGACATCGGTAGATACCATCGGCAAACAGCTGATGACCGAATACATCATCCCGTTTGAAATTGCGGGTATCCTGCTGCTTGCCGCTCTGGTCGGAGCAGCTTATCTCAGTAGTCAGAACGACCGGACAAACGACCGGCAACCCCGTTAAGCTATGCAAGCCATTACACCCGGACTTTATCTGCTGGTCGCCGCGGCCTTATTCAGCATCGGCCTTGCCATCGTCTTACTGAAACGACACGCCATTGTGGTGCTGATGGGTGTTGAGCTGATGCTCAATGCCGTTAACCTCAATCTGGTAGCATTCAGTCAGTATGATCCCGTACGGTTGCAGGGCCAGATGATGACCCTGTTTGTTATGGTCGTTGCTGCGGCAGAAGCCGCTATTGCACTAGCCATTGTGTTGCAGGTTTACCGGCATTTCCGGACGGTTCAGCTGGATGAGATCAGTGAATTAAAGCAGTAACCATGGAAGAAAACGCCATTTTTGAACCACTCATAGACGGTATTCTGACCAAAGGCTATGGCATCGCAGATGGCTTTTTATCGGCCGGTGAGGTGACCGCCCTGGCGCAGCAACTCCGCGACCGCCGTGCCGGGGGGCAGTTTAAAGCTGCGGCTATCGGTAATCAGCAGGTTACCATTGAAAAGCAAATCCGTGGCGATGAAATTCTCTGGCTCGACGAAGCCAATGCGGCCCCTGCCGAAAAAGTGTATCTGGACCGCATCAACGAGTTTATTCAATACGTAAACCGCACGTGCTATCTGGGCCTTCAGGATGCTGAAGTGCATTATGCGCTCTATCCGCCGGGTACGTTTTACAAACGCCACCTCGACCGCTTCAAAACTGACTCACGGCGCAAACTGTCGGTAATTTGTTACCTCAATACGGACTGGCAGGAAGCCGATGGCGGGCAACTGGCTATTTACCTCCCCGGCGAAGACGGCACCGAGCGGGTGGATACCGTTATGCCGGTTGGCGGCCGGTTGGTCTGCTTTGAAAGCGACCGGCTCGAACATGAAGTGCTGCCGGCCAACCGCGAGCGCCTGAGCGTAACGGGATGGCTCCGCACCCGCTGAAAAGCCATTTAGCAAAAGGTAAGTATAAACCCATAAATAGCTGTATTATTACGTCTTTACCGAACGTAAAATAGTCAGTCGTTTATGAAACGTTTGTTCTTTCTGCTGTTAGGTACAGCCTTTTCGTTGAATGTATTAGCCCAGAATACAAAAATCCAGCTGACGAAGGCGGTTAAAGCAGGCCGGCAGGATGGGTTTGATATTTATCAGGTTCAGTTTAAAGTGCTGAGCGGCGAAGTACAGAACCGGAGCGAGTTTGTGCTGCTGAAATCCGGCATGATCAGCAATTATATAAAGGCCGAAGTGTACGATAAATATAGTAGCGGCCAGACGACAAAATCCGATGAAGCACTCTATGTTGCCGGTGCCCCCATCGCAGCGGGCCAGACACTGGTATCCTACGATTTAGCCACGCCACTTCCCCCCAAACGTACATTTTCCTTCAAAACCGAAACCGCCTTTCTGGGCGATGCTCCCAAAGAGTTCTTCACCACCATCTCCGGCTTGAAAGGGACGCTTAAAGTCGGCGATGAGTTTGATTACCAGAACGGTAAGGGCCAGCGTGGTAAGGGAAAAATCAAGGAAATAACGGTTGGCAAAACACTGCACCCTCCGGTACTGATCGAAGGATTACCCGAACAGATAACAGCCAGCCTTCTGATTCAGTCGGACAACGGCGTTGATTTTTCAAAGGCAACCGCTGCATCGGCAGGTAGTCTGGCAGGTGCGTCAACGACAACAGCCGGCACCGACAAACCTGCGGCGAACGTCACGGGCAAAACCAAAACCATTCCGGTAAATGCGGTCCTGCAAAACGATGAAGTGAAAATTACGGTACACAACCTGATCAAATACAATCCGGACGCGGCAACCAGCCAGAACGATATGGTGAAAATCGACTACTCGCTGGATTATTATATTGTTGATGCCACGGTCGAAAACATCTCGTCGCACGACATTGACCCGGGCGAATACCTGGTCCGGCTTAACTTCTTCTCCCCCGACGGCAAGAGCGCCGATGAGTACCTGCGCCTTTTTAAAAAGCAGAACGGCGACAAAGACGAAGCAAAGAGCCAGGCCGATGCGATTGATAAGCTGGTGCTGGGCGGCACGAGTAAAATCAAATCAGCCGGCGTCCTGGTCAGGTATCAGGAAATGATTCCCGACTACCAGGAGGTACACAAACCGGTTGTTGATGCCCTGTACCGGAAAATGGCGCCGGGCCGGAAACTGCACAGCATTGCGGCCACGATTCTGGCCGTTCCGCCTGCCTACAAAATCGAAGGACTCGGCACCTGGAAAGGCACGTTCTTCAGCAAAAAGAACCTGTCCTTTATTAAATTGTAAAACCATTCCATCAGTGGGGGTTTGTTCTGATGGTTACTGGTCGTTCTGAGTTGTTACTGGTGGTTCTGAGTTGTTACTGATGGTTCTGAGTTACTCGTCATTCCAGATTACTGGTACTGATGGCCCGTACCACCAGCAACCATCAGAATAACTACCAGCAACTATCAGAACAACTACCAGCAACATCAGAACAACTACCAGCAACTATCAGAACAATCAGCAACAAAAACCGCATCGCTCTTTCACTCTTTCGCTCTTTCACTCTTTCGCTCATTCACTCTTTAATTAAAGCGCGAAGAACTTGATCAGCAGTCCGCCGATGATCCCGCCGATAATCGGGCCGACGACCGGTATCCAGGCATAGCCCCAATCCGATGAGCCTTTGCCCGGAATCGGCAGGATCGCATGGGCAATACGCGGCCCCAGGTCACGGGCGGGACTGATGGCATAGCCCGTCGTGCCGCCAAGCGACATTCCGATGCTCCAGACCAGTACCCCGACCAGGTACGGCCCGACACCAACCGCCACCTCACCCAATGATTTTGCCGTGATGCCGGCCAGCCCCAGAATCAGTACCAGTGTACCGAGGATTTCACTTGTCAGATTAGAGCCTGTATGCCGGATGGCAGGGCCGGTTGCAAATACAGCCAGCTTATCGCCCGGGTCTTCCGTAGCGGCAAAATGAGGCTGATAGAACAGCCAGACCAGTACTGCCCCCAGAAATGCCCCGATCAGCTGTGCGGTTATATAAGGAACAATATTGGCGTAATTATCCGTCGCTACAGCAAAGGCAACCGTTACGGCAGGGTTCAGGTGAGCATCAATACTACCGAACACTTTGGCCACAAACACCCCCATCGTTACGGCAAATGCCCAGCCGGCTGTAATGACAATCCAGCCGGCATTATGCCCTTTTGTTTGTTTCAGAACCACGTTGGCCACAACGCCATCGCCCAGAAGTAAAAGCACCATCGTGCCGATTAACTCGCCCAAAAAAGGTGAGACTTGCATAGTAAGGCTTCGTTTAGGAATAGTTTGTGCGAATTAAATCATATTTTTGATTCATATAAATAGGATTTTCAGAAATACATTTAATCAACAAGCGATATGAAAGCTGCCATTTTTCAGCAGACAGGACTACCGGCCGATGTACTGGAAGCCATGGATGTTCCGACACCCGAGCCGGGGCCGGGCGAAATCCGGGTTAAGGTCATTGCCAGCCCCATTAATCCGTCAGATATATCCTTTATCCAGAACCGGTATGGTATCCGGCCTAAACTGCCGGACTCGGGAGCCGGTTTTGAGGCAGTAGGTGTTATCGACAAGCTCGGCGAAGGCGTTGACCTGCGCATCGGCATGCGGGTGAGTTTCACCAGTGTCGGTACGTGGGCTGAATACGCCATTGCCAACGCGCAGGCCATCATCCCGATCCCTGATATGATGACCGACGACGTGGCCGCCCAGCTGTTTGTGAACCCCTTCACTGCCTACGCCATGGTACAGGATTCGGGCGTACAATCCGGACCCGATCAATGGCTGATGATTACGGCGGCGGGCTCGGCTTTCAGCAAAATGGTTATCCAGCTGTGCCAGCTTAAAGGTATCAAGGTGATTGGTACGGTCCGTCGCGACGACCTCAACGAGGAACTGAAGGCGCTCGGGCTGACGGAAATCATTAATACAGAAACCGAAGACATGGCCCACCGTGTCAGGCAGATTACCGGCGGCAAAGGTGTGCAATGCGTACTTGATGCCGTGGGTGGTCAGGTAGCGGCCGAAGCGCTGAAGTGCCTGGCTAAAAACGGGACCATGCTTATTTACGGCCTGATGAGCAGCGAAGACCCGACCATCAATGTAGGCCTCATGATTTTCAAGGGCTTAACTGTCAAGGGATTCTGGCTGTCCGACTGGATGAAGCACGCCGACAGTAACGTCCGCAAGGAGGTAGCACAGCAAGTGATTTCCCTGCTGGCGTCGGGCACCATCAAACTGCCCGTTGAAGCTGCGTACGGCCTTGATCAGATCCGGGAAGCCGTTCAGCACGCCGACCGGCCGGGGCGCCACGGCAAGATTCTGGTACGGCCTTAACCGGAATTTGTCAGATAAATCCGACACCGCGGATAAAATAATATACCAACAGGATAATTGACCGGTCGGCTTGCAGTCTGAAAAGTCCGTTCTTTGTGCTGAATTTTGTCAGGAACGTTCACCAATGAACACGTTAGTTTGCACAGAGCCGGGCTCTTTTGCCTATCAGGAAGGCGTAAAACCCGAACAGTCGGCCGGTCAGGCCATTATCCGGATCAGACGTATTGGTATTTGTGGTACCGATCTGCACGCCTTCGAAGGCACGCAGCCGTTTTTTTCGTACCCGCGTATTTTAGGCCATGAACTGGCGGGTGAGCTCGTCAGTGCCGACGGTGCTCCGGATTTTGCGGTTGGCGAGGCCGTAACCTTTATTCCGTATTTCAACTGCGGGGTATGCGTTGCCTGCCGCGCCGGTAAACCAAATTGCTGCGTTACGATTAATGTCTGCGGGGTTCACAGTGACGGCGGTATGGCCGAGTACCTGAGCGTTCCGGCCAGTTCACTGATTCACGGCGAAGGCCTGAGCTACGAAGCGCTTGCGCTGGTTGAGCCCCTGGCCATCGGCGCCCACGGTGTCCGGCGCGCGGCGATCCAGCCCGGCGAATTTGTGCTGGTTGTCGGAGCAGGTCCGATTGGTTTAGGCATTATGGAAATAGCCCGAATTGCGGGTGCTGTCGTAATAGCAGTAGACATCAATCCGGACCGGCTGCGGTTCTGCAAAGAAAAGCTGTCGGTAGCCCATACCATTAACGGGTTAACGGAAGATGTCGTGGCACGGTTGAGCGACATTACCGGCGGCGATATGCCTACGGTAGTGATCGATGCTACCGGCAGTTTGCGCGCAATCAACACCGGTTTTCAGTATCTGGCCCACGGCGGCCGGTACGTACTGGTCGGGTTACAGAAAGGCGACATCAGTTTCAGTCATCCCGAATTTCACAAGCGGGAAGCTACGCTGATGAGTAGCCGGAACGCCACCCGGGTTGATTTCGAACACGTGATCCAATGCATGAAAAAAGGCTTGATTGATCCAACCACCTACATCACCCACCGGGTCGCATTTAGTGAGGTAAAGGATACCTTTGCCAGCTGGCTTGATCCGGCATCCGGCGTGATTAAAGCCATAGTATCGCTTGGCTGATAAATGGTTAGTTTCTGTGTTTTTGTGCCCCGTTATGAATTTTACCAATACGTTTGTATTAGTCAAATGAAAAAAGGGAAACAACAAAGTAGAAACTGTTTATGATATGTCTTTTTTGGTAGAAGTTGGAACAAGTAACAAAACTGTCGTAAATTGCGCTCTAATTCATTGTGTGACAGTTTTAACCTTCACCTGCTACGAATACTTACTAAACTTATGAGACAGACCCTTTTTGTACTGGTTGCTTTGTCAATGCTCTCATCATGTGTGGGCAAGAAAAAACTGACTGATCTGCAGAACCGCTACAACGAGCTGGAATCAGCCCGCAGCAAAGCGGTTGCCGATCTGGCTGACTGCGACAAAAAATCAGCCGATCTGAACGCTCAGTTACGTACGAAAGACGGCGAAATTCAAAGCCGCAACACACGGATTCAGGAGTTACAGTCGCAAATCGACGACCTGAAGAAAAACAACAACAACCTGCTTGACCGCATGGCCGATCTGTCGATCGTCAGCAAGCAAGGCGCTGAAAGCATCAAGAAATCTCTTGAGACGCTGAACGAGCAGACAAAATATGTGAACAACCTGAACCAGTCAATGCAGCGCAAAGACTCGCTGAACCTGGCACTGGTAATGAACCTGAAGCGTTCACTGGCCGACATCAACGATCAGGACGTACAGGTTGAAGTGAAGAAAGGGGTTGTTTACGTATCAATTTCTGACAAGCTTCTTTTCCCTTCAGGCAAGTGGGAAATCAACAAGCCTGCTGAAGAAGTTCTGGGCAAGGTAGCCTCGGTTGTAAATGACCACAAAGAACTGGACATCCTGGTAGAAGGCCACACAGATCCGGTTCCGTTCTCATCAGACAACCTGAAAGACAACTGGGATCTGAGCGTACTGCGTGCAACATCCGTAGTGCGTATGCTGCAAGGCAAATTCGGTGTAGCGCCTGAGCGTCTGACTGCCGGTGGCCGTGGAGAGTTCGTGCCTAAGTCTGACAACACAACGCCGGATGGCCGTAAGACAAACCGTCGTACAGAAATCATCCTGACCCCGAAACTGGATCAGTTCTTCAACCTGCTCTCGACAGGCAAGTAATTGACGACAGCGTCATCACATACCCGGCGGGGCTGAGCAATCAGCCCCGCTTTTTTTGTGGCGTTGTCAGAAGGCAGATTTACCGCATCAGTAAGTGCCAGGCTTCCCTGAAATCAGCTGATTCCGGCCGTCGCTGCCGCTTTTCCGCTTCAACCAGATGAATTGATGAGCTGTAGGCAATGAAGACGCTGACCGGAAAGATATAGAAAATGTGAAGCGGTTCAAGATAAATGATTGCGAAGTCGAAATCCTGCAAACTATAGTTTTCGCGAAGCATACGCCGCCGGTTTGTTTTTGTTCGCCGCGTATCAACAACATAATTTGCCGTTTTCGCGTCAAACCAGGCATATTTCACCTGAATGCGGTAGAGAGTACGGTCAATATCAAGAATAATATCGTAGGGTAACCGGTCTCCGATTGGTTTACAGACACCCCATCCTGATTTCAGGGCCTGTAAGATTACTGCCTGTTCAGCAATATCACCTTTCTGTTTCGTCAGCACAGCCTTTTTTTGCTTGTGACGAATAAAATAAAAAAGGCCACTTTTCAGTGGCCTTTTTACTTAGTAGCGGGAGCTGGACTCGAACCAGCGACCTTTGGGTTATGCTTGCTACTACAACTTTCGTTGCTTCTGCTGATGCAGAATTTGTAGTCTGGACTGTCTCTTCACCCTCTCCATGACGAGGTAGGGGCCTGCCATTCAGTCTCTACACCTTTCCTGACGAGTCAGGACTTGGCTCGGGATTACCACACTACCGGCTTCCCCGAATTTGACAAGATACACGTAATCGTTACCAACTACGCTGCCCATAACTTCAGTTTCTGGTTTTACCCACCCGATACAAATAAGTGCGATCTGTACCTGTTCTGCTGAAGTTGCATTGCTGAGCCCAACGAGCTACCAACTGCTCCATCCCGCGGTTTTCGCGTCAATCATCTAACTGATTGGACTGCAAAGGTAGTAGTTATATTTGAAAAAACAAGCTACCTTTGTAAAAAAAATAACAGCCCTCCCCCAAAAATGTTTTGTGCGGGAGGGATTTTTTTCGGTAATCATTGGTTATCAAGAGAATGGAATCAGAAGAAAATTTTTCAATTGAACCGGTACAACGACAGGAAGAACCTTATCCCGGACGCGCCGGCTTTGTCAGTATCATCGGAAAACCCAATGTCGGGAAGTCGACACTGATGAATCAGCTGGTGGGCGAACGCCTTTCGATCATTACCTCGAAGGCCCAGACCACCCGCCACCGGATTATGGGTATCCTGAACGGCACCCACAACGGCGAAGATTTTCAGCTGGTTTATTCGGATACACCCGGCATCATTCAGCCCCAGTACAAACTCCATGAGTCCATGATGAGCTTTGTCCGCGGGTCGCTCGAAGACGCCGACGTAGTCCTGTTCGTGACCGATATTTTCGAAAAACACGACGAGAACGATGTGCTCAAACGGCTGAAACATGCCGATGCTCCGGTCATTCTGCTGATCAATAAAATTGATCAGGCAACGCAGGAACAGGTTGACGAAAAAGTGGCTTACTGGCAGGAAAACGTCCCGGCAGAGGTAATTCTTCCGATTTCGGCCCTTAACGGTGTCAACCTGGAGCCTTTGTTCCACGAAATCATTACCCGTCTGCCCTATCACCCGCCTTACTTCCCGGCGGATGAAATGACCGACAAGCCCGAACGCTTCTTTGCCTCCGAAATTATCCGGGAAAAAATCTTCCTGAATTATAAGAAAGAGGTACCGTATAGCTCTGAGGTAATCATCACGTCGTTTAAAGACAAGGAAGATATGATTGTCGTACAGGCAGAAATTCTGGTTGAACGGCCAACGCAACGCTCGATCCTGCTCGGTGAAGGCGGTAAAATGATTAAAAAGACCGGTATCATGGCCCGTGAGGAGCTGGAACGGTTCTTTGGGAAGAAAGTATATCTTGAAACATTTGTAAAAGTTGAGCCCGACTGGCGCAGCAAAGAACGTATGCTGAAGCGGTTGGGTTATGAAGAATAGCGTGAGGAAGGTTTCAGGGCTGCTTTAACCAAACCGGCTGCCCCCCTTCGCTGATCACCTCCTTTGACATTATGGCAAATATTGTTGCAATCGTGGGCCGTCCCAACGTCGGAAAGTCCACCCTATTTAACCGCCTGACCGAACAGCGGCAGGCCATCATGGACAACCAATCGGGCGTAACGCGTGACCGGCACTACGGTTTTGCGGAATGGACAGACAAACACTTCACAGTCATTGATACAGGCGGATACGTGGTAGGCTCCGAAGATGTCTTCGAAGGCGCCATCCGCGAACAGGTTGAAATTGCGCTCGACGAAGCCACTGTGGTCTTGTTTGTGGTTGATACCATGACGGGCATGACCGGCCTCGACGAAGATTTCGCCAACGTACTCCGCCGGTCAAATAAACCGGTGTATGTCGTGGCCAATAAATCCGAAACGGCCGACCGCCGGCAGGCGGCAGCCGAATTTTATGCCCTTGGTCTGGGCGATCCGTATCCGGTTTCGGCCCAGGATGGCGGTGGTACCGGTGATCTGCTCGACCAGGTTATCACCCATTTCCAGACTGACGGCATTGAAAATCCAAACGGCGGTATTCCACGGATTTCGATTCTGGGCCGGCCAAACGTCGGCAAATCGTCATTCGTTAACATCCTGTTAGGGCAGGAGCGTAACATCGTTACCGACATTGCCGGTACTACCCGTGATGCCATCAACACGCGCTACCGCGCCTACGGACAGGATTTTATCCTGACCGATACGGCTGGTATCCGCCGGAAATCAAAAATCAAGGACAACATCGAATTTTACTCCATTCTCCGGTCGCTGAAGGCGATGGAAGAATCGGACGTTTGTATTGTGATGCTGGACGCGACCCGTGGCTTCGAATCACAGGACTTCAACATCATCGGTCAGGCGATCCGGGCCAAGAAGGGTGTTGTGGTCATGATTAACAAGTGGGACGCTGTGGAGAAAGACCATAAAACGGCCGATAACTGGCGTAAGGAGATGATTCAGCGCATGATGCCGATTGATTACCTGCCGATCATGTTCGCATCGGTGCACGAGAAACAGCGGATTTTCCAGGTAATCGAAAAAGCCATGGAGGTGTATGAAAACAAACACAAGAAAATCACTACCTCGAAGCTGAACGAAGCCATGCAGCCCGAAATTGAAGCCTACCCGCCGCCATCGACCAAGGGTAAGCAGATCAAGATCAAATACATGCTGCAGCTGCCGACGCCATCGCCGACTTTCGTATTTTTCTGTAATCTGCCACAGTACATTAAGGAATCCTATGAACGCTTCCTGGAGAACAAGCTCCGGGCGCATTTCGGCTTCGACGGTGTACCGATAACGCTCTTTTTCCGGCAGAAATAATACAGTTATCACCTTAGTTGCAGCCGATGGCCGTCCGTTCCGGACCAATAGCCATCGGCTGTTTTTTTTTATATGGAGGTTTCCCGAATCCGCTACTGGCTGGGCGTTCTGTTCGTTTTTCTGGCCGCGTTCTGTTTTGCCCTGAAAGGCGTGCTGATCAAACTGGCCTATCAGTATCACATTGATGCGTTGTCGCTGCTGACGCTGCGGCTGCTGTTTGCGTTGCCGTTTTACGTCGGCATTGCGCTATATCAGCAGCAGCGGGCTCCGATTACCCCACTCACGGTCCGCGAATGGCTATGGCTTTTCTTTCTGGGAATCACAGGTTACTACTTGGCCAGTTACTTTAACTTTATTGGTCTGGTCTACATTTCGGCCAGTCTGGAGCGGATTCTGCTGTTTACCTATCCGACGTTTGTGTTGCTGATGAATGCCGTCACCAAAAAGCGTGGCATCAGCCGGCTGCAATGGGGTGCCCTGGCCCTGACGTATCTTGGCATTCTGATTGCGTTTGCTCCCCACATTCAGTTCGGCGATCACCATGCGGTTTTACTGGGCGCTTTCTGGGTTATTCTGAGCGGGCTGGTCTATGCGGTTTATCTCGTCGGCAGTGACTCAATGATTGCCCGTGTGGGCTCGCAGCGGTATACATGCTATGCGCTGATTGCGGCAACCATTCCGGTGGTTATCCACTGCCTGATTCAGAATGGTTTTGCCCTTACCAGCTATCCGGCACCAATCTATCTGCTGACGGCTATTATGGCTGTTTTCGTCACCGTTGTGCCGACCTTTATGATTGCTGAAGGGATAAAGCGGGTGGGATCAGCCAATGCCTCACTGGTAGCCAGCATCGGGCCGGTCTTTACCATTGTCCTGGCATCCGTACTTTTAGGCGAAAAAATTACGGCATTACAGTTACTGGGAACGGCATTTGTTTTAGCTGGTGTATCCTTAATCGGGTGGCGCGGAAAAAAAATATAAAATTTTAAATCCAAGCTAATCGTTATTCCGTATAGATGATAGACAACTTAAAAACAGTCGGTCATATTAATTTATTACTCAATACAATGGTTGGAAGATTGTCCCATTAGATAAGGTTTTATCTCACAAAAGACATCAAAAAACAGTTGTATGAGAATAAGTAGTATCTTTCATTCACGCACGCACCTTAATGTTCTACGGATATGGTAATGGAAAAAATGATGGACGACGACAAACGTATTGAACGTGCCGCTTACGTGCTGAAGGCCGTGGCACATCCGCTGCGCATCAAGATCATTCAGATGCTGAAAGAAAACAAAGAGCTAAATGTGTCTACGATTTATAAAAATCTGAACGCAGAACAGTCTCTGATTTCACATCACCTGATCAACATGCGTGACAAAGGTATTCTGGAAATCCGTCGGAGCGGGAAAAATATTTATTATTTCCTGGTCGACAATGCAATGTCAGAAGTAATTGACTGCATTTACCGGAGCAAGGTTTTAGCTTAGTAACGTTGGATCTGCAGGAGCAAACAACCTGAATTGTTGTTTGCTCCTGATACGATCATGAATTAAAGAGTTCGCCCGTCCGGTAGGTGGGCAAAACACCAAGGTGGTGATACGCCTTTTCGGTCGCCTCACGCCCCCGTGAGGTCCGCTTCAGATAGCCTTCCTGAATCAGGAACGGCTCATACACTTCTTCAATCGTTTCTGCTTCTTCGCCACAGGCTGTGGCAATCGTTGATAACCCGACCGGTCCGCCCTTGAACTTATCGATAATGGTCGATAAAATGCGGTTATCCATTTCATCAAGACCATTGTGGTCTACATCAAGTGCAGTCAGCGCCATTTCAGCAATACCGACGGTGATATACCCGTTTCCCTTCACCTGCGCAAAGTCACGCGTGCGGCGCAGCAGGTTGTTGGCAATACGCGGGGTTCCGCGGCTTCGGCGGGCAATTTCAAAGGCACCCGTTTCATCAATCGGCGTCCCGAGGATGGCACACGACCGCTGAACGATGCCGGTCAGAATTTTGGCATCGTAGTATTCCAGCCGGCAGCTGATCCCGAAGCGGGCCCGCAGCGGTGAGGTCAACATACCTGCCCGCGTCGTTGCGCCGATGAGTGTAAACGGATTCAGTTTGATCTGTACCGTACGGGCATTCGGACCCGAATCGAGCATGATGTCGATCTTATAATCTTCCATCGCCGAATACAGGTACTCCTCCACAACCGGATTCAGCCGGTGAATCTCATCGATAAATAACACATCATTCGGCTGAAGATTGGTCAGAAGGCCGGCCAGGTCGCTTGGCTTATCCAGTACGGGTCCGGAAGTCATTTTGATGTTGGCTTCCAGTTCATTGGCAATGATGTGCGACAGCGTGGTTTTACCCAGTCCCGGAGGACCGTGCAGCAGCACGTGGTCGAGTGCATCGCCGCGCTGCCTGGCCGCCATCACGAATACCTGAAGGTTATCCAGCACCTTCGCCTGCCCGGTGAAGTCATCGAACGAAAGCGGCCGGAGCGCCCGTTCAATTTCTTTCTCCGAATTAGACATGCTGTCGCTGGTACCTTTTAAAATATCTTTTCGCATGTTTCCTGTGGTATAAAAGCGTACTGACAACGGTTATTTCAGGCACGCTTACCTAGTCAAATATACAAAAAAAAGGCGGTTTTTCCCATAAAAAAAGCCGCCCGAGGCAGCCCGTTCATACAGAAAAAGCCCCTCTCTGCCGTAACAGAAAGGGGCCTGTTTTATTACCGGATAACCGATACCGAACCGCGCTTGGTAACCCTCGGCCGTTCCGGAAAATACTGGCTGCCATAGGTTACGACATAGGCATATACCTGCGGCGGATACGAAACGCCTTTATAAAGCCCGTCCCAGGGTTCGGCCGGATTGGTCGTCATAAAGACGATCTCTCCCCACCGGTTAAAGATTTTCAGTTCAAAGTCGGTCGTGTAGGCGCTGAACACCTGCAGCACATCATTCTGACTGTCGCCATTCGGCGTAAAGGCTTCCGGAATAAATACCCTTGCCTCGCACAGGTCTCTTACATTAGCAAAATCTCTGACCACACAGTTGTCGGTGTTGGTAACAATCAGCGAGTAGCTGCCCGACCGGTTGACCGTAATGGCCGACAAGCTCGAACCAACGTCCGGCCACGAATAGGTCAGGTCCGGCGTACCCCGTACCAGCAAGGTCGTTGACTGCCCGTCGCCCACGCAGATGGCTGCTTCTTTGGTAAAGGAGAACTGCGGAACCGGCTTCACCCGTACCACCACGGCGTCGGTTACTGAACAGCCGTTTTGTGAAGCCGTGACCACATAAGTCCCCGACGATACCGGTCGCAGGATGGCACCGGCCGTTCCGTTCGACCACTGGAAACTGGCTCCGCTGGTTCCTGTTGCCGAAAGCGACTGCGGCTGGTTGGCGCAGAATTCCACATCCGGACCGGCATTTACCTGCGGTGGCGGCAACACACTGACCGCTCTGGTAGCCGCATTGGCGCAGCCGTTCTGCGTGACTGAATAGGTCACCGTAATAATAGTCGATACATAGGCGGCGCTCGGCGTGAAACTACCCGCCGGCGTTACCCCCGTTCCGGACCAGACCCCGCCCGTTGGCGAATTACCGGTAAGCTGTACCGGCTGTACGCCGACACAAACCGATAAAGCCGGACCCGCTGATACAGTTGGTTTCGGGCTGAAGGTTACGTTCGTAAAATCACTGCCGATACATCCGTTCAGGGTATTGCGGATGGTGATCGAATACGAGCCCGGCGCACTCACTGAAATGGTTGGCGTTGTTTCACCCGTACTCCAGGTAAAGGTATTCCCCGGCACATTGGCCCCCGCCGGTGTCAGCGACAGTACCTCACCGATACAGGCCTGTGAAAGCGGCGGCAGGTCGGCAAAACCGCGCGTATCGAGCCCGATATCCACAATAGGAATATTTAACCGGCAACCGCCCGCGTCGCTGATTTCGACGTTATACCGGCCCGCAGCCGCGCCGGTAAACGGCTGCGTCTGGCTGACAATGGCGCCGGTAGCATCCCGCCAAACAAAGACTGTCGGTGTTCCGCCCGTAATTGTCAGGTTCGCACTGCCGCTGTTTGGTACACTACACAGCGCAGACATCGACGTTGGTGTTGCTTTCAGCGGGTTGGCCGGCGAGACAAGCGCAAATGAACTATCTACCGTACACTGGGCAGCATTGGTGGCCTTGACTTTATAGGTCCCTTCCGAAACGGCTGACAGCAGGTTTGTCGTCGAAGGCAATACTGATCCGTCGGCGCGCGTCCAGACGTAGGTATACGTACCCGCCGGTGTCGGTGTCAGGGTTATGGCACCGTCAAGGGTTGTGCAGCCTGTTGGTGGTGTCAGAGCAGCTGTCAGACGTGGTTTTGGTAATGCGGTCAGTGTAACACTGCCGGTCGCTGTACAAACGCCGCCGGTCGGGTTGTTGTAGGTTGCTGTTACAGAATACACACCGCCTTGCTGAACCGTAATAACCTTACTGCCTTCGCCGGTACTCCACTTAAACTGTTCATAAATCGGTGTCCCCACCCCTACTGTTGTCGACGTGCCGGCGCAGACGGTCGAACTTGGTGTCACCCTCGGATCCGGCGGCCTCCGCAGAATAATGTAAATCTGGTCGGCTTCATAACAATCGGGACTGTTAAAGGCGTAGGCCGTATATTGTCCGGTCTGCGTAATTGTATAGGTCTTATTGCGGCTGATTATCCTCCCGTTCCTGACCCAGGCATAATTAGACGCCTCTACCGGAATTGTTAAATCCAGAGACGTCTGGCATATATCCTGATCGGGCCCGAGGCTGAACGCCTGCGGGACGGCAACAATCGTCAGGGCATCCGTCACCGTCGTGAAATTACACAGTCCACCGGTGGCGTTTTCCGTTCGTATCGTAAGCGTCGCTGTATAGGAACCGGGCGTTTTGTAGATGTGCTTCTGTACCTGCGCCGACGTAAACGATTTCGGCACGGTACCGTCCCCGAAGTTCAGCGTATAGGTTTCTTTCAGCTTCTGGCAGAATGGCCCGATGGTAAACTGAATCGTATCACCCACACACTCCCCTTCGTGTGATAATCCCGGACTACTGCTCGGCGGCTGGGTAAAGTTCATGACCTGATTCGGCAGACCCAGCTGCGCCTGACGACCGCCCAGATCCTGTCCGTTGATGTTGAACCGGAGACTATCCAGAAAGGTAGCGTTCGGATTTTCGATAACGCCCAGCGAGGTTGAGCCTGGCACTGAGACGTAGATTTTACCGTCGGTAGCCACCTGCAACGCACCGAACTGCTGCGTGGTACTGGTCGCAATTTCGGTACGGGAAGCCGTTAATGCATCCGGGTCGGTTTGCTTCAGGTCGTACTGTACAAGGTAGGAGGACGCATTCGTAGCGCTTGAGGGGTTACCTAATAACGTCACGAACAGTTTTGTCCCGTCGGGTGAGAACTCTACCCCATACGCATCAGGCGGAGCCGGCCCGAGGTCAATCGTTCGCTTGTAGGTCAGATCACCGGTCTGGGTATCAAACTCATAGAGCTCAACCATGTTGTTCGGCGGTCCTGGCACCACGCCCGGCACGACTACTGCCAATTGCTTAATGGCTGTATTCGACGCCCCCGGCGTGGCCGTTCCGCCTGTTGCCGAGGTACTGATGGCAGGCCCGAACTTCATATAGCCCTGTGCCTGCGCTACGTTTGTCTGCGAGGCACCGGCCGAAACCGTTGTCTGGGTCGGTGTACCGCTGCGGGTCAGGTGCGTAATCCGGAAAACATCGCTGCCAAAGTCATGGGTTACTACCCAGTATGTCGTATCCGCTTCGTTCTGAACGGCGGCTGAGCGTTCGGTACTGAGTTTGGTCGGGTCGCTGGAGACCGGCAGGTTAACGGCCGTAATCGCTCCCTTGCCGCCATTTTCCCGCATATCAACAATACTGTAGGTCAGCTGCTTGGTACCGTTTACTTCCGCAGTGGTGTAAACGTAATACAGATATTCGCAGCCACGGCAGGTCGGTTTCGGGACAATCAGCGCCGATTGCGTTGATTTCTGATCGCCCCCCAGCAAGGCAGAAGCCGTTCCGGGGGCAGTGGCCATAATATTGCCGTCGGCATCGTAGATGTAGATACCATCCGTGTAAAACTGAAGCTGACCTTTGCTGTTGGAAATCGATGAAGCCCCTTCCAGGGTTTTCAGTTTCCCGTCGGTCAGGGGTTGTGGTGAGCCTCCCGCAAAGTCAAGACCGGCGTTGCTGCCGAAGTACCACTTGGCCGACGGTGATCCGGGCGGCTCAAAACACACATCCACGTGGATCAGGTCTTCATACGGACAGCCGTCGGACTTAACCTCGACCGAATAACAACCGGATTCCGTAACACTCAGCGTCTGGGTCGTTTGCCCCTTGGGAGCCCATTTGTAGGTATAGTCCGGCTGCGAAGCCCCCTGATACGGATCAAGCGTCAGGGTTTCACCCTTACAAATCGTCGTATCGGTCCGCCATTTGGTAAATGACTGCGGGGATTGGCCGACCGTGATCGGAATCGTACTGTTCAGTGTTGTCCCGTTGGCTAAGGTTCTGGTCAGGATAAATGTCTGTTCACCTACACCGCTGAACTGATGGGTTACCGTGCGGGTGGTAGCCGTTACGCCGGTTCCGCTGCCGGGTGTTGTTGTCCCGCTGCCGGGCGTCGAGGGGCCGAACTGCCAGCTCCAGGCCGTTACGTCGGTCCGCGAATCCGTAAACGTCACGGCTCCGCTGCCACACGCCGTATTGGCGGTCGGTGAGCATAAGCTTCCCTGTGCCGTGATACTGAACGATTGTAAAACGGTGACGTTCTGAGGAGGACCGGTAAGCTGTGCAAGTGCCCCGTTGATCCCCGGGAGTATGCCCAACCAAATGATCAGTCCAAGAATATAGTTGAGTGTAGTCTTTGTTGACATAAACTGTTTACCGCTCCCAATTGGCCTAAATTACACAAATCACATAACAGTTAAAGGGGGCACTACGTTATTGTTAACGAAATGAAAGACGCAAAATTTTATGTTCAGGCGGGTGTTTAACTGAAACCAAACCTTTACATTTAGCGAATTATTTTACGTCAAATCATATGCAATTCGTTGCAGATTCTTCGTTATTTCCCTGATTTGGCAAACTCTTTGTGCTGAAGCATTTATTATGGGTAAAAAATACATTTTGACTGGTACGCTACTCTTGCTGGTTCGGCTAGCGTTTGCACAGGATCCGCAGTTCACACAGTGGTATGCCGCTCCGCTTTATCTGAATCCGGCGTTTGCGGGTTCTGCGCTGGCGCCGCGCCTGACGGTGAACTACCGCAATCAGTGGCCATCCATCACGAGCTATGTCACTTCATCTGCTGGTTTTGACCACTTTATGCCAGGCATCAACAGTGGCGTCGGCTTCTATGTATTGAACGATAACCAGGGACAGGGCCAGATCCGGTCGACGGAAATTGCCGGCCAGTATTCTTACCAGCTCCGGCTAAGCGAGGCCGCGAACCTGCGTTTAGGCCTGCAGGCATCCTACGTAAACCGCAATCTAAACTATTTCGGGTTAACTTTCGGTGATCAGTTTACGAATCGCGGGTACACAGGCAACCCGACTTCCGATCCGATTGTACTGCAGCCATCGCCAAAAAACAGTTACGTTGATTTTACGGTCGGCGGGCTTTATTATTCTGACTGGGCGTGGATCGGTGCAACCGCCAGCCACATTAACCGGCCTGCGCAGGGCTTTTTTGTCGGTGATAACACCCGCTTGCCAATAAAAGGCAATATCCATGCCGGTTTGCGGATTCCACTCCTGGGCTTTACCGGCCGGGGTGATGAGATGGACCGCGAAATCAGTTTTTCGCCGGTAATTCTCTATAAATTTCAGGGCAAATACGACCAGCTTGATCTGGGTGCCTACCTGACTTACTCGCCGATGACGGTGGGGGTTTATTACCGTGGCCTGCCGTTCAAGCGGTATAATCAGTCGCTCAATAACCACGATGCCCTGGCGTTCCTGATCGGGTATCGCGCCGATAAGTTTTCGATTGGCTATAGCTACGATGCGACGGTCTCAACACTGGGCTTTGCCAGCGGCGGCTCACACGAAATTTCGATTTCATACACCTTCGACCCGATTGAGAAGCGCGCCCGCCGCACCCGCCAGAGCGCCCGGCAGCTTTCGTGTCCGAAGTTTTAGAAGACAGTATTTGTATGAATGATATTATATAAAAATAGGGTTTGTGAAGTAACTTCACAAACCCTATTTTTATGGTTCCGTAACGCTACGCTATCAGGAATGGAAGAGAAAGAAATGTTACTGGATCTTCGAAAGCGCCTTAGGGATGCACTTCAGGATCTGGAAGATATGATTATCCTTAGTGACCCACATAGTGATGACGAAATATTCAGATTCCTGATCACCAAAGCAGCTAATTTTCGTGATACGCTTGCCAAAATTGATCAACGACTTAATGAACTTTAACTATGGAACAGGTGAAAGATTATCTTGAACGTTACAAACAGGCTAACCGTGACGATCGGGCTAAGGTCCTGACCGAATATCAACTATTCCTTGAAACACTCAATGAAGCAGATCGTCAACAAGCTCGCACATACATGCAGGCTGCTCTTAAACCCAGGATTGAGGAAACTGTTAACGAATTAGACACTCTACAGGAAAAAGCTAACCTGGTTTTAAAAGGCAAAATAACCTACGAAGGACAAGAGTATTTATTAGGTGATTGGGTTACTATTGCAGACTATTGCCGGATATATAATTTCAGGCCATCCAGAGTACAAAACTGGATTAATAGAAAAGTCATTCCAAGTCAAAATGTCCTTACTATAAAGGAGCTAAATAACCTTAAGCTTCTTAAAAATATATCATATCGTTAATGTATCATAAGTAGTAGCACGACTGGATGGCCAGCCCCGTCAAACAGGGCCGCCTGGCGGTCGGGGACGCCTAGTCGGGGACGCCTAGTCAGGGATACCCAGTCGTGCCACCACTTTTTTTTCAATACACCCACTCGTGCGGCAGCTGCAGCTGGCGGGCATAGGGCGCCGGACAAAAGGCATGCACCCGCTCCAGCAGCCGGTTTACCGATAGTTCAAAGTCAATATAGTAGTCAGGATTGAGCTTGTTCAGCTTCTTGAGCAGTTGCTCGGTGCGTTTGGCGATGTATTCAGCCGTTTTGTCCGACCGCGAATTATAGAACCGCAGCAAGTCGGTCTGTTGATCAAAATACGAGTTGAGCATGTGCAGTTGTAACTCCACCTCCCCGTACGTATCTTTCGTGACCTTCACATGCCGCGTAATATCACCGCTCAGCGACCGCATGTCCATCATTGCCCAGCCCGGCCAGTCATAGCTGGATTTTGCCAGCCGGTTAATCGCCGATTTGATGATCTCACGGCGCGTATCCAGCGTCTCCTTATGCTCGACCAGTTCGAACGCAAGACGCTCTACCAGAATATCATCTTTGGCAATAAGCCGGAGCAGCAGTTTATCTTTTTCGCCCTGCGGCATCCGGACAATGGCTTTTTTCAGGTCAGCATCCATGCAGTCTGATCAGTATGAGAATGTAGTTTGATACACAAACTTACAAACAACCTCACACATAAATCATTTTCCGCGTCATACCGCCATCGACGGTGAAGTTCTGGCCGGTAATGAAGTCATTTTCGTCGTCGATCAGGAAAAGCACCATACGGGCAATATCATCGGCCGTACCGACGCGGCCGGCCGGATGCTGGCTGTGGTCTTCGGGACGCAGGTCTTCCTGACGGGCTTCACCCGGCTTTTTCACCGCCGAGACATCAATCCAGCCGGGGCTGATGGAGTTAACACGAATAGCAGGGCCAAGGCTCACAGCCAGCGAATGGGTCAAGGCTACCAGACCGCCTTTCGACGCCGAATAGGCAAACGTGTCGGCCTCCGACTGAAACGCCCGCGTTGACGCCATGTTGATAATACTGCCTTCGTAACGGGCAATGTGTTCGGCGGTATATTTAGCGCACAGAAAAGCACCGGTCAGGTTCACGCCGATCACCTTATTCCAGTCGTCAAGCGTAAAATCGGCCAGCGGTTTTTCGATACCGATTCCGGCATTATTGATCAGCACGTCGATACGTCCGAAGCGGGTCAGGGTTTTCCGGACCGCGTCCTTTACTGCCTCTTCCGACGAGACATCGCAGGAAACGAAAAAGGCATTCTTAGCCGATAGTTGTCTATTTATGTCAGCAAGTGCGTCAGGGTCGGTGTCCCACACAGCGACCGCGTATCCTTTTTCCAGCAGTCTGAGGGCCGTGATCCGGCCAATTCCCTGTGCTCCTCCGGTTATGATTGCAGTTTTCATACAGACCATAAGCCGTTTCCGCCCCCGAATGTTTCAACGGGTTAGTGAACGCAAACACACGCATTAAACACCCACCGTATCGCTCTCGTCCGCCCGGATTTTTTCCTCAATGAAGGTCATAATCTGGCTGGCCACATCACAGCCAGTGGCTTTTTCAATGCCTTCGAGCCCTGGCGACGAGTTGACCTCCATCACCAGCGGGCCACGGTCCGACATCAGCATGTCGACACCGGCCACTTTCAGACCCAGTGCCTTCGCCGCGTTGATGGCCGTCCATTCAATCTCGGGCGTCAGTTCAATAGCCCGCGCCTTGCCGCCCCGGTGCAGATTCGACCGGAATTCACCTTCGACGCCCTGCCGCTGCATGACCCCGACCACCTGCGTGCCGACCACAAACGCGCGGATGTCCGACCCTTTCGACTCACCGATGAATTCCTGCACCAGTACGTTTTGCTTCAGCCCCGTAAACGCCTCGATGGTTGATTTAGCCGTTTTAATGGTTTCGGCCAGCACCACACCGATGCCCTGCGTACCTTCCAGCAGTTTGATCACAACCGGCGGGCCGCCTACCAGCTCAAGTAGCTGGGCCACGTCTTTCGGGTGGTTGGCCAGCACGGTTTTCGGCAGGCCGACGCCCGCCCGCGAGAGCACCTGCAGGCTCCGCAGCTTGTTGCGCGACCGGCTGATGGCCTGCGATTTGGCCGTGGTGAAGACCTTCATCATCTCAAACTGCCGCACAATGGCGCAGCCATAGTCCGTCACCGACGCGCCGATCCGCGGAACAATGGCGTCGATTTCGTTCAGGGCTTTGCCGCCGTATAACAGGGCAGGGCGGTCATTTTCGATCACAATCTGACATTTGAGGTAATTAATGACCTCAGTTTCATGACCGTGCTGGTGTGCGGCCTCGACCAGGCGCCGTGTTGAATACAGCGCAGGGTTAGACGATAATATTGCGATTCGCATGAGTTCCGGAGCTTTGTTGAGTAAAGAAATGGTGTCGGGCAGCCATGTATAACGGCCGGTACCTGTGGGCCATTGTGCTTTACAGCTTTTTGCCTTTGGCTTGAAACGATAGATTTTTTAGAGAAACGTCAACGATGAAACGGTTGCGCAGAAGTTTCCGGCCCAGCAGTACCGGATTACGCATCCGCTCCCGGTCAGCCAGTGTAAATTCGGTCTTTATGATACGACCAAACAGAACGATTTTTGTTTTGATGACATACCGCATTTCGGCGTGGCCAAAAGAATTGCGGACCATTTTTCTGGTAAAGTTATCCGAATAAATGCGTTTCGGCAACGGATGGCTCGGGTCAATGATATAAAAACTCAGCCGCGTTTTTGTACCGTCCTGAATCACCTCAACCTCCTTACAGTGCAGGGCGGAGGTAAACGCTCCGGTATCCACTTTGGCGGGTACATCGCACAAACCCAGATCGGGAAAATCGACAAGATCAGTTGTCCCGATCAGCTGTTTTTCTTTCAGCTTTGACGCTTTCATTACACTTGTGGCCACCTGACAGCTAACAACACGTTAGCCCGGCCATTGTTTTCTTCTGTACGGTAACCGGATCAACAGGCCGCATGCTGCGGCAGGCGGATCAGTATTCATGTTTCAAAAGAAACGTACACATACTGCTTACCGTCTTTTTAGCTGTTAATTTTCTGTTATTTTTTCGTAAAGACAAGGCAAAGCAACGGATTAACAGCGCTTTTTGCCGCACGCCCTGCCCCTCCCCTGAAATCAGGGGAGGGGTGTGAGCGCGATGCGTCTGATGGAAGATCTGAAATAATATTAGCCATCACGAAAACAAGAGAAAGACGTAGCAAAAGCCCTTCCCCTGAAATCAGGGGAAGGGTTGGGATGGGGTACATTACGTCCGGATTAACCGAGTAAACGTCAGCGACATATCCAGCACAACCATTTTGGCACGGGCATTCCGCTCGAGGTGGTAAAGCGCTTCGTTGATGTCGGCGATGATGCGTTCGATGTGGGCGATCGTCAGGACCTTTGAGAAGTTTTTCACAAAAACCGTTTCCTCTTCCGGCAACCGCAGCAAGGATTCAGCGCCCTGCTTCCAGAGGAACAGATCACGGCACAGACGCAAGCCGTATTCCAGCAGGCCTTTCTGTTTTTCCTTGCTGTAGCCGTCGAACTGATCTGCATGTTTGACAAGTGCAATCAGGTCCTGCCGGTAGCAGGTGCGCATCCAGTCGGCGAACCAGACGTGCCGGTCGTTGGCTTGTTCGCCTTCCCGGGCTTCGGTGCGGGCCAGCATCAGCCCGTCGGCCATGTTGCCATCGGCCAGGAAAGCCAGCTGACGGGCACGCCCTTCGGCCAGATTCAGCTGCTGCCGCAGGTACATCGCTACCTCCTCATCGGTAAACGCCCGGACCGAAACCCGCTGCGTCCGCGACAGGATTGTAATCAGCAGCTTATCAGACTGGTTGGTTGCCAGCAGGAACAGCGTTTGTTCCGGCGGTTCTTCGAGCACCTTCAGCAACGCGTTGGCCGAAGCCGCGTTCATGAACTCCGGCAGCCAGATCACCATGATCTTGTAACGGCCTTCGTAGGATTTCAGCGAGAGTTTCTGGAGAATGTTCCGCGCCTCCTCGACCGAGATATTGCCCTGCTTGTTGTCGGCGCCGAGCGAATCGAGCCAGTCGGGCAGGGTTTTGAACGGCGAATCCAGCAGGAACTTCCGCCAGTCGGCCAGGAAGGCTTCGCTGGTTTTTCCTTTGCCCGCCAGATTGGCCACCGGAAAAACGAAATGCAGGTCAGGATGGACCAGCTTGTTCATTTTGACGCAGGAGGCACACCGCCCGCAGGCATCATCCGGCTGCTGGTCTTCGCAGTTTACGTAGGTTGCCAGCGCCAGTGCTAACGCCAGATTGGCACTCCCCGCCTGCCCGTCAAACAACAGTGCGTGGGCAAGGTGATTGCTCTGAACAGCCCGCAGCAATGTTTGTTTGGTCTCATCGTGACCGATAATATCAGAAAAAAGCATAATCAAGACGGCGCAATGTCCGGTCTGGTTTTGTCAAAAATGGCCCGCAACACCTGTTCTTCTACCTCTCCCAATACCAGATTCCGGCGCTTGCAGGCCTCTCCGGCTACGTGCAGCGCCTTCTCCAGGCGATATTCGACAATACCGTCAGCGGCTCCGCCCCACGAAAAGGACGGAATATGTTTTGGCTGAAATCCGCCCCCGAATACGTTGACGCTCACACCAACCACCGTACCGGTATTGAACATGGTGCTGATGCCGGCGCGGGTAAAATCGCCCATCATCAGCCCACAGAACATCCGGCCGCTGTCTTCGAGTTTCCCCGTAGCGTAACTATATAACTTTACGTTGCCGTAATCATTTTTCAGGTTTGAGTTATTCGTATCAGCCCCCAGGTTGCACCATTCACCGATAACCGAATCCCCCAGATAGCCATCGTGCTGCTTGGCGCTGTAGGCAAATAAGATGGTGTTACCTACCTCACCACCAACTTTACAGTTAGGCCCGACCGACGTATTAGCCCGCATTTTGGACGTCCACTGCACAATCGAATTTTCACCCAGTGCAAATGGCCCGATCACAACCGACCCTTCGTTGATCCGGGCGTCACGGCCAATATAAATCGGACCGTTTTCGGCATTCAGAATGGAAGCCCGTATGACCGCACCTTCTTCGATAAAGATATTTTCGGCACCGTAGCAGTGCGTAAACGGATCGGTAATGGGCTGTGATTGCCGGCCGGCGGTCAGGAACGCAAAATCGGCCCGGATCTGACCGCCGTTATGCTCCAGAAACGAGGGCAGTCCTGTCAGCATCTCAACCGTGCCGGCTGCTACTACCGCATCGTCACCGGCCACCGGCTGCTCACGGAAAACCTCCGTTGTCCGGATCGCCAGCAACTGCCCGTCGTCGCTTACCAGTGACTGACCCACAGCCAGTTGCTGTATGACTTCAGCCAGTGCATCGGTCGCCAGCAGCGCCCCGTTGACATACAGGTTATCCGTTCCGGCAACCTGCGGAAAAGCCGTCCGCAGGTAATCCTGCGTCAGATAAGACGACACTGTTCCGAGCCGTTTTTCCCATTTCTCCGCGATGGTCAGAATGCCCACACGGCATTTGGCTACCGGACGGGTAAACGTGAAAGGCAGTAAGGCGGTGCGGATCGTCGGATCGTCAAATAAGATTAGGTTGGTCATGCAGATCGTAAAAAGTCCCGCGCAAATATCCGGTTTACGACGCAAAGGCAAAACCGGCAACGTAATTATTCAGCATAAGTGCCAACGATTTCTTCGACAATTAACATCTTTGTTAATCAATCGTCAGAAACCATTGACACCCGATATGATAAAACTTAGTTTCCACCGTTACGATCTCCGGTTAAAGCATACATTCACCATTGCGCACGACAGCCGCGATGTGCAGCCGTCGCTGATTGTTGAGCTGGCGTATACCCTGCCCGACGGGCGGGTGATCTGTGGCTTCGGTGAGGCAACGTCTAATAAATACTACGGCATTACGCTCGACAGCATGATTGCTGACCTGTCGGCGATCCGGCCCCTGATTGAGTCAGCCCAATGGCAGAGCGCCGAAGAGTTGTGGGCGCTGGCGCACCCGCAGCTGCAACAGAACCCGTTTGCCCAGTGTGCGCTGGATGAAGCCGCCCACGATCTGATGGCGAAACGGGCCGGGCAACCGCTTTACGCCTATTGGGGGCTGGATGCATCGAATATTCCGCTGACGAACTATACCATTGGTATCGACACGGTGGAGAAAATGGTGGCTAAGATGCAGGAATTGCCGTGGCCGCTGTATAAAATCAAGCTCGGCACCAGCGACGATCTGGCCATTGTCCGCGAACTGCGCCGGCATACCGATGCCACGTTCCGCGTTGATGCCAACTGCGCCTGGACGGCCGCGCAAACCATTGCCTACGCCCCTGAATTGCAGCAGCTCGGCGTTGAGTTTATCGAACAACCCCTGAAAGCCGGTGATTGGGAGGGCCAGCAACAGGTGTTTGCCCATAGTGTGCTGCCGGTTATTGCCGATGAAAGCTGCATTGTGGAAAACGATGTGGATAAGTGTATAAACTACTTCCACGGTATCAACATCAAGCTCACCAAATGCGGTGGCCTGACACCGGCCCGCCGGATGATTGAAAACGCGCGGGCCAATAACCTGCGGGTGATGGTGGGTTGTATGAACGAAACCAGCGTCGGGATTTCGGCCATCGGTCAGCTGCTACCCCTGCTCGATTATGTTGACATGGACGGTACCCTGCTGATTACCAACGATCCGGCGTCGGGGGTAACGTTTGATTACGGCCGGGTAATCTATGCCGCCGAAAACGGTACGGGTGCTCAACTGCTTTCGGTATAACGGATGGAACAAGCCTTTCATACCATCGACCACCTGCCCGACCGCTTTATAACGCTCGACGGGCAGCCCTATCTTTTTTTCAGCGGTACGGCTTATCTGGGCCTTCCCCAACATCCGTCGTTCCGGCAACTGATGACGGCGGCAATGGCCCGCTACGGGACAGTTTTCGGCAGTTCGCGGAACGGCAACCTGCGGCTGGCCATTTACGAACCTGCCGAGGCGCAACTGGCGGCCTTCGCCGGTGCCCCGGCAGCGCTGACCCTTTCGTCGGGCATGATGGCGGGACAGGCTGTGATTAACTGGCTGAAACTCCCCTCGGCATGGGCGGATGTAAGCAGTCCGGTTACGTTTATATATGCCCCGCATACGCACCCCGCGCTCTGGCACGAGGCAACAGTATCGTTACCCGCCTGTTCGTTCAGCGACTGGGTGACGGGGTTGCCCGCGTTACTGGCGCAGGGCGACGGACCGGTGGTGATTCTGGTTAACTCCCTGGATGCCGTCCGGTCAGAGGCTTATTTCTTCGACTGGATGGCCAGTCTGCCGACAAACCGGCCGATTACGGTAGTAGTCGACGACTCGCACGGACTGGGGGTACTGGGCCACGAGCGGCGGGGCATCTGGCAGCACCTGCCGAAACCGGCGGGCGTACGGGTGGTGGTCACGGCATCGCTGGCCAAAGCGATGGGATTGCCCGGCGGCGTTGTCCTGGCCGGCGCGGAGCCTGTTGCGTCACTCCGGCACACGGCGTTTTTCGGCGGCTGCTCCCCCATTCCGCCCGCTTACCTGAATGCCTATATCGAAGCCGGTACGCTCTACCAGCAGGCACACGACAAACTGGGCCGGCTGATTCAGTTGGCCGAAACCTGGCTGTTGCCGACCGGTTTATTTAAACAAGCACCGGACTACCCTGTTTTCTACACAGACAATGATGCACTGTATCCGTTTTTACTGAAGCAGGGAATTTGTATTTACTCGTTTGCCTATCCAACCGCTGCCGATAAAGCCAACACGCGCATAGTCATCAGCGCGTTTCATGAGCCCGAAGACATTGACCGGCTAGGCGAAGCCGTCCGGCGTTACCGCGCGGAATTACCCACTGAGCAGGTGATTTCCGAAATAGTTGCCGACAGATCCTGAAGCGTCAGCGTATAATAGGCATGCTCGTACGCAAACTCAAAAACATTGGGCTCATCAGGGTGGCGGAACAAATTTATCCGGGTCTGAATTCGTTTTCCATGCAGAAAGGCTGAGCTGATATAAAATCCGCATTCGCAGGGCTTCCGGTTCAGGTTCCGGCTGATGATCAGTTTGAGCGGATAAGACCGGGACATAAGGTGTATGTACAGGTCGCTGCGTTGAATAACGGTAAACGAAGCGGCTAAGCAGGTCGATGTCAGCATGAAGAGAAAGCGTCAGACAGGTAGTATAAACGTTCTATTCTGTACGACTATGTTTTTTACCAAAAAGTAACAGATCCTATGCAATCATTCATAAAAGTTCTTTCCGCTATCTTATTCGCCGGTCTTTTTCCGATTGTAGCGGCGGCGCAGAAGACCGATAAGCTACTGAGCGATCTGTTACGTAAAAATCCGGAACTGTTCGGCCCGATCCTGCAGGACCCCGCAAAGTACGATGTGCAGATCATTTATACCCAGATCAACCGTGACCCGCAGAACCGGCCCGTTTTCCGTAGTTACTACTATCGGTATGACCGCAAACGCTATGTCTATCCGGCCAGTACGGTAAAATTTCCCGCCGTTCTGTTATCTCTGGAAAAAATAAACGAGCTGAAAGCCAAATACCCCGCCCTGACGGCCAATACCCCGATGCTGACGGATTCTGCCTATGCCCGTCAGACGGCTACGGCCAAAGATCCGTCGTCGGCCAGCGGACTGCCGTCGGTGGCGCATTACGCCAAAAAGATATTTCTGGTTAGCAGTAACGACGCCTTCAACCGGCTCTACGAATTTATCGGGCAGTGCGATTTCAATACGAAGCTGCAACAGAAAGGGTACCGCGATACGCGCATGCTGCACCGGTTGTCGGTGTCGATGACGGCTGACCAGAACCGGCATACCAACCCGGTCCGGTTTGTGGAAAACGGGCAGACCATCTACGCCCAACCGGCACAGGTTTGCGCCGAATCATTTACACCTGACAGCAGCATCCGGCGGGGCGCCGGGTTTATGCGGAATGACTCGCTGATCCGGCAGCCCTTCGATTTTACCGAAAAGAACGCCTTCGCCCTCGGCGATCAGCAGGAAATGCTCCGGGCAGTTATGTTTCCTGAAGCTGTGCCGGCCAAACGCCGGTTCAACCTGACAACCGACGACTACCGGTTTCTGTACCAGTATATGTCGCAGTTACCGCGCGAGACCACTTACCCGAATTATGGGGCGGATACCAGCCTGCACGACAGCTCGGGCAAGTTTTTTATGTTCGGCGATAACAAGGGAAAGATTCCGCAGAATATCCGGATTTTCAATAAAATCGGCGGGGCATACGGTTACCTGCTCGACAATGCCTACATCGTCGATTTTGACAAAGGCGTTGAATTTATGCTGTCGGCAGTTATTTATTGTAACTCAGATGGTATCTTTAATGACGATAAATACGACTACAATACCATCGGCTATCCGTTTCTGGCCAACCTGGGCCGCGTTGTGTACGACTATGATGTCAAACGCAAACGCCCCGAACGGCCCGACCTTCGGAAGTTTATGGTGACGTACGATAAGCAGTAGCCGCTGTTCCGGATGTTAACATCCGGAACAAGCTGACAGCGGATTTGCAATCCGCAGCCGAAAAACAGTTTTAAAAAACGGATTGCAAATCCGGTATTACAGCGTTCCGGATTCGGAAATCCGGAACAGCAACAGTACGATAAGCAGCAATGACCCGACTAAAAGCCCTTTTTCTAGCCCTTTGCCTGTCAGGAACGGCACTGGCCCAAACGGTACCCCAGACGATTGATGCTGTCCGGCAACAATACGCCCCGGACAAACGGGTAGCGATTTTCCAGATTGAGGTTGATTCGGCAGGGACGCTCAAGGGCAAAACCAACTTGCCCGAGGCTCACCAAACCCTCCTGACTAAACTCCGGCAGCAAGGCGCTACCGTGGCCGACCAGATTCAGGAACTGCCTGCGCCCGTCCTTGGCGAGCAGGTGTATGGTGTGGTTAACGTGTCGGTCGCCAATCTCCGCTCGCAGCCCCGCGACGCTGCTGAACTGGCCACCCAGGCACTGCTCGGTATGCCGCTGCGGATCTGGGACAAGGAACGGGGCTGGTACCTCGCCCAAATGCAGGACAAATACATTGCCTGGGTGGATTTCGGTGGTTTTCAGCGTATGACCAAAGCGGAGTTTGACCGCTGGCAACAGGCCGACAAAGTGATCTATACCCAGCCTTTCGGTTTTTGCTACAGCCAGCCCGACCGCGAGTCGCAGACGGTGTCGGATCTGGTAGCGGGCGATCAGCTGGTGGTTGAAAAAGAAGACAAGAAATTCTATCAGGTGCGTTATCCCGACGGCCGCACCGGCTATATCGTTAAAACCGACGCCCAGCCGCTGAAAACATGGCTGGCCGCCGCTAAACCAACGGAAACGTCGGTGGTGAAAACCGCAAAGACGCTGATGGGTATTCCGTATCTGTGGGGTGGCACCTCAATTAAAGGCATGGATTGCAGCGGCTTTACCAAAACTATTTACCGCCTCAACGGCCTTGAACTCTCGCGCGACGCTTCGCAGCAGGTATACGAGGGCGCACCCGTTGAGACACCAAACGGCGACTTTTCGCAAATGCGCCCCGGCGATCTGCTGTTTTTCGGTGAACAGGCCACTCAGGCCAAACCGGAGCGTGTCGTACACGTAGGCATGTGGATCGGTAACAACGAGTTTATCCATGCGTCGGGCAAAGTCCGGATCAGCAGCATGAGCCCGTCGGCCCCGAATTTTGATGAGTATGAGCTAAAGCGCTTCCTCCGCGCCAAACGCATCATTGAGCCCGGGCGGCAGTAAGGGTGCTGAACATACGGGAAGCGATATCTTCCTGTCATTTACCACCATTTTATAATCTTACGGAAAACCATCAGCAGGTATTACACGGTACT
>NZ_CAMFHL010000019.1 GCF_945952095.1 uncultured Arsenicibacter sp.
ACACGTAAGGAGTCGTCGGCAGCGTCAGATGTGTATAAGAGACAGAAACTAATCTCCTGATAATCATTGACATAAAAAATATTTTCAGTTCTGGTACGCTTTTTTCTTCTGTCTATTACGATTGATTGACACACGATCTTTTAAACAACAAGAACCATGAAATCATTACCAGGAATAATAATCGGTATTGCAGCCGGCGTTGCGCTGGGCGTTCTGATTGCCCCGAAGAGCGGCAAATCAACCCGTAAAAAAATTGCTGACGGAACAGATTCTTTCTTCAATGATTTACAGGATCAGCTGCAGGACGGCATAGACAGCATTAAAAAGCAGTACAATGAATTTGTTGATGCTTCTGCCTCAAAAGCAAAAGACGTAGCAGCTAAAGTTCATAAGTAGTGCAGACAAAACCATAACCGCAGCAGTGTAGACCTGATTTGTAGCGTAAGGCTCCGGTTTAACATTCATCTTTCACAGTAAAACCAACAAACATCATGCGTAGTACAAGAGATTTTCTGACTGGTTTATTAACAGGTGTTGCCATTGGCATTCTGACTGCCCCACGTAGTGGCAAGGAAACACGTGAGCGTATCACGGACGAAGCTAACAAACGGTCACAGGATCTGAAAGATCAGTGGGAAAAAGGCGTCGAGCAAGTTAAGCAAGGCTATGACCAGGCAAAAACCCAGGTTAATCAGTACGCAGATAAAGCGAAACAACAACTGGATGGCTTCCAGAACCGTGCGGAAAAAGAATATGCTTATGACAAGCAGGAAGCACGCGAAAAATATAACGATAAGGTAGACGAACTGGCCGGTAAAGCCAAAGACGGTGTAGAACAGGCCAAAGATGCTTTTAAAGTGGGCTGATAGCCGCTTTACTTTTCGATTGCACAGATTACCAATATACTCAACGCTATGAAACAGGAGCCCCGGCCTATCCACAGGTCGGGGCTTTTTTTGTAATCTTGCAGCTGATTTCACCAACAACCGGCACTATGGCTTTCTTATATGTTAAGGCTCTGCATATCATTTTTGTAGTTACCTGGTTTGCAGGCTTGTTTTACATGCCCCGTCTTTTTGTTTACGTCGTTGAATCAGACACGCTGCCGGAACCCGGCCGGACTGCCCTGCGGGACCAGCTGCTGCTGATGCAGCGCCGGCTCTGGTTCGGTATTACCTGGCCATCGGCTATTGTTACGCTGATTATGGGACTCAGTACATGGTATAATTATGGAGCAACACCGGAATGGCTGATCTGGAAACTGTGTCTGGTCGCGGGGCTTTATGTTTATCATGGCCTGACGCATCTTATTTTTCGTCAGCAACAGGCGGGAAATCTGCATTATTCGTCAAATCAGCTACGGATATGGAACGAAGTTGCAACTATTTTTTTGTTCGGAATCGTTTTTTTAGTGGTTCTGAAAGACACCTTAAGCCTGCTTTGGGGCCTGCTGGGTCTGGCCATTTTTATACTTATCTTACTCATTTCTATACGATTGTATCGCCGGTCAAGGCTGAAGAAGCAAAGCATAAAAGATTAACTACTTGTCTATCAGGCAAATACCCTGTTTATCCACAAAGTGTAACCGATAAGGAACGCACCGAATACATAGTAAAAAACCTGACACTTATTTACATTTTTTATTAATCAAGTTTTTTTTTAGCAATTGGTCTGAAATTTTTTGATTTAAATTTCATGTTATATATTTGCAACAACAAACAGCAGTGGTAAATCAAGTACATAATTGTACGTCAAAGATATAGCGCTCTTGTAGCGCAAAGGCAAACAGCCAACAGGCTGTTTTAAATGGTGTGGATATAGTCGGAAAGCTATTCGGGTGTTCCCGGGTAGCTTTTTTGTTTGCAACTCATTATAAGTGAATTTTAACCTACGGTTAACTCCATTTTAATCTTACAGGCTCACCTTTGTATCACGCTAACGCACACAAGACTACGTGCAGAAGCGCTAAAAACAGACATTGAATACGTAATTCATAAAGATCCTTTACAAGGGAAGGTTGAACATCAAAATGGGTTTACTGCCATCAGGTAAGCCGCATTTTGAAATGGTGTGGATAGAAGCAGAAAGCCGCTCCGATTTTCGGGACGGCTTTTTTGATAAACTCCGCCCCAATTCCTGGATAAGTAAATCAGTGAGTCACTTTTAAAATTTGCGCCAACGATGTATGTTGCAGATATGAAAATTCTGGTAGTGGAAGACGAGCCAAAACTGGCTTCGTTTATCAAAAAAGGACTGGAAGAACAGTCGTGTGAAGTTGATGTGGCATTTGACGGGCAAATTGGCAGAGCAATGGCAATCAGTAAGCCGTTCGATGTTATTATCCTGGATGTTAACCTGCCTAAAATGAATGGATTTGACGTTGTCCACTCATTGCGTCAGCAGCAGGTCAAAACCCCTGTACTCATGCTGACGGCGATGGGCTCTGTAGACGACAAGCTGACCGGCTTCGATGCCGGCGCAGATGACTATCTGGTTAAACCTTTTGAGTTCCGCGAGCTGATGGCCCGCCTTAAGGCGCTTCACAAGCGTGGCAGTGATTCGGGACCGCAGGCAAACGTGCTTAAAATTGCTGATCTCGAACTCGACCTGAATGAAAAAGTAGCCCGCCGTGCCGGCAAACGGATTGAACTGACAGCCAAGGAGTTTGGCCTGCTGGAATACCTGATGCGCAACCGCGGCCGCGTTGTGTCCCGGATCGATATTGCCGAAAAAGTGTGGGATATTCATTTCGACACCGGCACCAATGTTATTGATGTGTATGTAAATTTCCTGCGTAAAAAGATTGATAAAGACTTCCCTACCCGCCTGATTCATACCGTTATCGGCATGGGATATATGTTGAAAGAAGAATAACAGCCATGAATATACGGACCCGGCTCACGCTGCTGTTTGCCCTGCTGGTAGCATCGATTCTGCTGCTGTTTTCAGTATTTACCTACTATCAGTACAGTCAGTTCCGGGAAAGTGAATTTCAGCAACGGCTAGTCGAAAAAGCAACGACAACCGTACGGCTGCGGGACGATGTCGGGGAAGTTCCCAAAAAAGACCTCCCCGTATTGTCCGACGAACAGGTGACAATTTATAACGAGCAGAATAAGGTCGTTTACAACAGCACGTCCATCCGGAAGATCAGTAATATCGAAAACCTGCTGATCTACATCCGGCAGCATAAAGTCTTCTTCTTCAAGCAGGGTAATTTTGAAGGGGTCGGCATTACCTTCCGCGACCACACCAACCAGCTTCTGGTGGTGGTAGCCACCGCCTATGACCGCTATGGCTTCTCCAAAATCGATCGGTTACGGCAGATCCTGTTTCTGGGCTGGCTTGTCGGCCTCATCGTGGTCGGTATTGCCGGATGGCTTTTTGCCAGCGATGCCCTGCGGCCCGTTTCCGAAATCATTATACAGGTCAATGCCATTTCGGCCACCAATATTCACCGCCGGCTGCGGGTCGGCCGTCAGCGCGACGAACTGGCGCAGCTGGCCCATACCTTCAACCAGATGCTTAACCGGCTGGAAGAAGCCTTTATCTCCCAGAAAAGTTTTGTATCACACGCTTCCCATGAACTGCGGACACCACTGACGGTCATGATGGGCCAGATCGACGTGACACTCATGTCGCCCCGAACGACCACCGAGTATGCGGCGACACTGGAAAACGTCCTGGAAGAAGTCCGGAAAATGATCTCGCTCACGAACGGCCTCCTGGAACTGGCCCGCGTCAGCGCCGATGCCGCAACGATTGATCTGCATCCCGTCCGGGTGGATGAAATGCTCTGGCAGGCACGCACCAACGTGCTGCACAAACAATCCAGCTATCAAATTGATATTCAGTTTGATAATTTACCCGAACAGGAAGAGGATCTGATGCTGACGGGCGAAACCACGCTGCTGACAACTGCTTTCCAGAACCTGATGGAAAACGGCTGCAAATACTCGCCCAGACATAGTGTCCAGGTTGTTCTGTCATTTACTCCGGAAAAAATAAAGCTTCAGTTTATTGATCAGGGGTACGGGATTTCGGATGCCGATCTGCCGCATATTTTCGAGCCTTTCTACCGTTCGGAAAACACCATGCAGATTCAGGGGCATGGCATTGGCCTGGCCCTCACCCACCGCATCATTCAGCTCCACCACGGCCAGCTGCGGATCCATTCCGTCCTGAATCAGGGAACGACCATTACCCTATATTTCCCCGTTAAGACACAGCAGTAAGCCGGCCGTCGTTCCGTAGTGCCGCTGACCGGAAAACAACCGGCAGCAGACCAGATATTTATCCGTATATTTGAGGTCTTAAACACGACGAACGTTGTCGATTTTCCAATGACAAATACCATCACTCCTTTGCTACAGCAGACCCAACAGGCTGCTGCAACGGTTCGTCGACTGAGTGATTCGCAAAAAACTGACCTGCTGAATCGCCTGGCCGATGTTTTACTCGCTCATACCAGCCAGATTCTGGCCGAAAACCAGAACGACCTGGATCGTATGCCCGATACTGACCCCAAAAAAGACCGGTTGCGCCTGACTGAAAAGCGCGTTGCCGATCTGGCGGACAGTCTCCGGACGGTAGCAACCCTCCCCGACCCCACCGGAGACGTATTGCTGGAGCGGACAATTGAACAAGGACTGAAACTACGGAAAATCGCTGTCCCGCTTGGGGTAGTGGGTGTCATTTACGAATCACGACCCAACGTTACTGTCGACGTGGCATCGCTTTGCCTGCGTTCGGGCAATGCCTGTGTGCTCAAAGGCGGCAAGGAAGCCGACTTTTCTAACCGGATCCTGGTCCGGCTGATTCAGCAGATACTGGCTGAGTTCGGGGTGCCTGCCGAGGCAGTACTGTTGCTGCCACCCGACCGCGCCGTTGTTAATGAACTGCTGACGGCAACGCGCTACGTAGATATCATTATTCCCCGCGGATCAGAATCGCTGATTCAGTTTGTCCGTAAGAACTCACTGGTACCTACCATTGAAACCGGCGCCGGTGTCTGCCACGGGTATGTCGAAGCGTCAGCCGATCTGGTCAAAGCCCGCGATATTATCGTAAACGGCCGCGTATCGCGCCCGTCGGTGTGTAACTCCCTCGACTGTGCCCTCGTTGATGAAGCCATTGCGGCGGAATTTCTTCCGATGCTTATTCCGGACTTTACCAAATGGAATGTTGAGGTATTTGCCGATGAAACGGCTTATGCTATTCTGAGCGAAGCCGGTTACCCGAATCTGCAACCTGCACAGCCGGGCGATTTCGGCCGCGAATTCCTCGATTATAAATGCGCCGTTAAAGTCGTTTCCGGCCCCGATGAAGCCCTGTCGCACATTCAGACTTATTCATCGCGCCACTCGGAAGCCATTATTTCGCAGGATCAGGCCGTCATTGACCGGTTTCTGAACGAGGTAGACGCCGCCGCCGTTTATGCCAACGCCTCCACCCGTTTCACCGACGGAGGTGTTTTCGGGCTTGGTGCCGAAATCGGTATTTCTACCCAGAAACTGCACGCCCGCGGGCCGTTTGCACTCGAAAAACTGGTGACCGAGAAGTGGGTAGTTACCGGCGACGGACAGGTCCGCTGGTAGGCCGGAAAGCGTTAGAATTTTATTAAAATTGATATCTCTCATAGTCGGAGTCGGCAAATAGCGCTTATTTGCCGACTTTCTTCCACCAACTTGGCTATGGTCAGCGCGCGCGAATCTATACTTATGATGATCACGACGCCAGTGTATGCGCTTGTGATCGGCACTGAGATTCTTCTCAGTTATTTACATCACCGTCATTTGTATTCTGTTAAAGGCATTTTACAGAATGTGTATTTAACGGTGCTCAATGCCAGTCTTGATCTGCTGGTACGCGGCTTTTACGTTGCGGTTCTGGTGTGGGTATGGCAGCACCGGTTATTCGAAATCAGCAATCCGTGGGCCTACTGGATCGGGCTGTTGCTGCTCGAAGACTTTGCGTTTTACTGGTTACACCGCATCGATCACTTCTGCCGGCTGTTCTGGGCCGTGCATGTGACCCACCACTCGTCGGAGGAGTTTAACCTGACAGTTGGCTTCCGGTCATCGGTGTTTCAGCCGCTTTACCGGTTTGTTTATTTCCTGCCGATTGCCCTGTTCGGTTTCCGGGCAGAAGATATTGTGTTTATGTACTCCGCCACCCAGATCTGGGGCATTCTGGTGCATACCCAATACATCGGCAAACTGGGTATTCTGGAGTGGTTTATGGTAACTCCGTCGCACCACCGTGTTCACCACGCATCCAACGTGCGGTATCTGGACCGGAATATGGGCATGTGTCTGATAATCTGGGACCGGCTGTTCGGCACATTCGCCGATGAGGTTCCTGAAGATCCCGTCCGGTACGGCCTCACGACTAATATTTCCGATCAGTCGCCGGGCAACCTGGTATTCCACGAATGGAAAAAACTGGGCGAAGACCTGCGGAAACCAGGACCGGTTACGCAGAAGCTCCGCTATCTGTTTGAGCCACCGGGCTGGAGCCATGACGGCAGCTCGCTTACCGCTGACGAAATGCGCGAAGTTCTGGGATTGAGCAAGAATGATACCAGAGCCGTAAAAGCCGATGAGAAGCTGGTCGAGTACTGATACTGATAACCAAAAGCCCTCGCTGATAAACATGTGAGGGCTTTTTTATGTAAAATTTACAAGTATCTGCATACTTTCCGGCCAGTAAGCGCAGAACATCTACACTAAGTTTATATTTTTACTTTGAAATAGTGATACTCACCGTATACTAATGAACCTGACAACGCACTCAACCAGTGTACTCATCCAGCGCATCCTTGATGCGTCACAGACCGGCATTGTTGTGTACGAAGCCATACGATCCGGAGCCGGACAGCCCGTTGATTTTCAGATCCATAGCACCAACAGCACCTATAGTCTGACAACCGGCATCAAACCCGCTGAGCTGACCGGCAGACGCCTTCAGGACGACTACCCTGATCAGGTCCGGCAACTGCTTGCCGACCGTTTTTGCCAGAGCCTGCACACGCAGCAGCCTGTTCAGTTTGATCATTCGTATGTACACCCGCTCACCAACCAGCTTGTCTGGCATAATCTGTCGGTCATGCCGCTGGACGATCTCCTGATCGTATCTATCCAGGACAATACCCGACAGGTTGAGCAGCAGTTACTCCTCAGCCAGACCGACTATGTGCGCAGTGCTTTTCAGGCGTCGCTGAGCGGCATTACCGTTTTTGAACCGATTCTTACCGAAACCGGTATTCCCGGCGATTTCCGCTTTTTGATGGTTAACGATGCCGGCCTGCGCATGGGCAATGTAACAGCCGGCGCCGTTCTTGGCCGCACACTGCGTGAAGTCTACCCGAATACCGAAACGAACGGGCTCTTCCGGGCGTATGTTCAGGTGTATACTACCCGCGAGCCGGTCTCGGGCGAACATTACTATCCTGATCATGCCATGTGGCGCCAGTACAGCATCGTTTATGCCGCCGGTAACATCATGGTTTCCTATAACGACATCACCGACCAGAAACAAAGCGAACTGGCCCGGAAAAAACAGACCGGTTTTTTCGAAGCCATTTTCAACAATACCCAGGTCGGACTGGCTATTTTTGAGCCACAGACCAGCAGCGACCGGATTGCCATTACTGACTTTACCTATGTTTTTGCCAACCCGGCAACAGCGTCGCAGGTAAGCCGGCCGGTCGAGACATTGCTGAACCAGTCGCTCTGCACGCTGTTTCCCGGTATCGAACAAACCGTTCTGTTTCAGCACATGATTACCGTGGCACACAACGGCCTGACCAAACGCTTTCTCTTTCCCTACTTCGGCGACAAAATAAAGGGCTGGTTCGACTGTACGCTGGTTAAAATCGGGAATGTGCTCCTGCTGAGCTCAATGGATGTTTCTGACAGCTATCACCACCAGCAACAGCTGGAGCTGGTTAACCGCGAGCTGCGGCTGGCCAACGATAACCTGCACCAGTTTGCCTACGTAGCATCTCATGATTTACAGGAGCCGCTGCGCAAAATCCAGTCTTTCGGCGAATTACTGGTGACCCAGCACAGCGACAGTCTCCAGCTAAACGCGCTGGATATTATCCGGCGGATGTATGCCTCCTCCGAACGGATGTCGATCCTGATCCGCGACCTCCTCGCCTACTCCCGGATTTCGACCAATCGTGAGCCTTTTGCGCTCATCAACGTGGCGGAGATTATAACGGCGGTTACAGCTGAACTGAGCGATCAGATCGAACGCACCGGCACGCAAATCGGCACCGGAAAGCTACCGGATGTTCTGGGTGATGTTGCGCAGCTGCATCAGCTTTTCTATAATCTGATGACCAATGCCATTAAGTTCAGGCAACCCGACCAGGCACCGGTCATCAACATCAGCAGCCGGCTGATTGTCGGTACAGAGCTTGACGAATATCCGCTGACTGACATTATTATGGAGGCGAAATTTACCGACGGACGGCGGCGGGCTTATTACGAAATTACGGTTGCCGACAACGGGATCGGCTTCGACGAACGGTACAGCGACCGGATTTTTCAGGTATTCCAGCGTCTGCACGGACGCAGTCAGTATGAGGGCTCGGGCATCGGGCTGGCCATCTGTAAAAAAGTAGCCGATAATCACGGCGGGGCCATTACGGCCTTCAGTCAGGCAGGGCAGGGCAGCCGGTTTGTCGTGTATTTACCCGTACAGCGGTAAGGTACTGAACGCAACCGGATTCATTTTTTTTGCGTAGCTTAGTCATCCAATTTTATCTCCGGATAGTTCTAAGCTATGCCTTATTCACGTAACGCATATCATCCCGGCTGGCTGCTCATACTGACACTATGGCTAAGCGGCCACAGTGCTTATGCACAGGAGCTTATCCCGAACGGGGGCTTTGAGAAATATACGACCTGCCCCTACCAGGATAACTTATTATCGGAAGCGGCCCCGTGGTATAACCCAAACCGCGCTACCCCTGATTTTTATCACCGGTGCCTGCCGACCAACCAGATGCAGTTGCCGCCGCACAGCGGTCAGGGTATAGGGCGGTTGTTTATGGATCAGGGATGGGCAGAGTATTTTGGTACACCCCTCGTGTCGCCCCTCATTGCCGGTGAGGCATATCAGTTTGAGATGGCGCTGGCGGCCGACTCGCCAAACCGCTACCCTTCCCGGAGTTTCGGGGCCTATTTCTCGGCCCAGCGGCTAACGTCTACGGATAAAATCCTGTTTACCGTGAAGCCCCAAGTCTACGATAGTCAGGTTAAGACCTTTACAAAACCCCTGACCTGGGAGATCATCGGCGGCTGTTTTGTGGCAAAGGGCGGTGAACAGTTCGCGACAATCGGCAACTTCAACGAACTCCCCCCGTTCCTGAGCTCCTACTATCTCTTTGCCGACGACATTTCGCTGAAACAAATTAAGCTTAACCTAGGGAATGACACCACCCTCTGTGGACGGGCCAGCCGGTACCGCCTGAGTGCCCGTACGCCCGGCGCGACCGATTACCGCTGGAGCGACGGCAGTACCGATTCGGTCTTTGTGGTAAAGCGGCCGGGCAAGTACTGGGTAACCGTAAAGACTCCCTGCAAGGTGCTCAGCGATACCATTGTGGTCAAGTACCGCCTCGATTTCAGTCTGGGCAACGACACCACCCTGTGTACCGGCGCAACGCTTGCCCTCAGCGTGTCGACACCGGCCAGCGGCTACAACTGGCAGGACGGTTCGACTAAGCGGGAATTTACAGTCCGGCAACCTGGCACCTACCGCGTCAGTGCGACCGAGCCGGGCTGCTCCGCCTCGGATACGATTGTAATACGCTATATCGAACCGCCGCGCCTCAGTCTGGGGCCGCCGCTGGAACTGTGTGGTGCCGAAACGCACGTGCTCAGGCCGGTTTTCGCACAGGGAAAATTCAGTTGGGTCGATGGCTATCCGGCTACCGACCGCCTGATTACCAGCTCGAATACCTACTACGGGCAGATCGTCAACGACTGTATGACGCTTATTGATTCCGTGAAGGCCGATTACGGCGAGTGCGGCTGCGTGCTGTACACCCCTGACCTGTTTACCCCCAACAATGACGGCGTCAATGACTGGTTTGAACCGTTTGCCTGCGGCGACATTACCATTACCGGCCTGTCGGTATTTAACCGCTGGGGAGAGGTTCTTTATCAGACGCAGACCGCGCCGTTCCGATGGGATGGTGCCTACCGGAACCAGCCCTGCGATACCGACATCTATGCCTGGGCCATCACGTATCAGCTTAACCAGCAGGGCCGGATCAGCAACAAGCGAAAACAGGGTCTGCTGCGGCTGGCCCGCTGATCAGATATAACGCAGCCACCAGATTTCCTTGTGGCGTCGTTTATACTGCCAGTACCACCGGCACGGGAAATACAGCAACACAACAATCCCCAGCCAGATGAGGTAGGTTGTCGGCAGGTCAACGCCCGACGGCTCTTTCGGGCGGCCAAACTGAAACGGGCCGAACACAAACTGATCCGGTGTGAACCCCTGCATAAACAGCATTACCAGCATCAGGGTGTGAATCAGATACCAGTGGATGAGGTAGTAAAACATCGGCACCCGGCCATAGACCGACAACACCTCCGTAAACCGGTTCTGTATCCCATCTACCAGCGCCATTACGGTAATCGTAACGCCCAGCGTCATGGTGGTATAGAGCAATGAGGGCGGGTATTTTGTGGTATTGATGAAGGATAAAAACGTAAAATCAGGTGTCTTCTGAGCCGACCAGGGTGCAGGGTCGCCATAGCTATTGAACAGGCGGACGAGTACAAACACAGCCAGCGAACCCAGACCCACCAGCAACAGTGTACGGCGGCGGCGGTTGTCGGGCAGTTCAAACAGCAGACCGGCTCCGTAACCGGCCAGCATGATGCCGAGCCAGGGTACCCACGGATAGAGCAACCCGACCATAAACTGCGGCGTTACAGGAAAGACATCAGGACGGAAGAAAAGCGACCAGATAACCCGCAGCGGGATAGTATCGGTAAACGTCACCCCCTGCACCAGATTGTGGCAGAGGATTATGAACAAGCCCAGCAGGCCGACGGTACGGGCCGGCGCTTTCAGCAGGAAAGACAACATCAGAAATCCGGCACCGATTGCCGCAATCACCTGAAAGATGATGGTCCGGAACGAAAGGTCGAACCAGAGCGCAAAGTTGACGACGGTAATTTCCAGAAAAAGCAGCCACAGGCCGCGCGACCGCAGAAACCGTTGATTGGCGGATACATCGCCGCTGTTTTTCAGCGACAGGTAGGCAGACGTACCGGAGAGAAAAACGAAGGTCGGGGCGCACAGGTGCGTAATCCAGCGGGTCATAAACAGCGCGCCGGTTGTGGTTGACAGGTCGGTCGGGCTCTGGGTTTGTGAGGTCACGTGCATGAGTTCCCGAACGTGGTCCAGGGCCATAATGACCATCACCAGACCGCGGGCAAAATCAATTGACGGAATCCGTTTCATGTGTTTCAGGAAGAGGAGGAAGAAACGCAAGTTACAGCAATTCAGGCATTAATCCGTCAGGTTTATGGCTTGTGGGTATATTTGTAAAACGGAATGATATTCCGGCTCATTTTGAAATGCACTACCTGTTAAAGACTTGTATCAATGCAAGAAACATTAAAGATTATCTGCTTACTATCGCTGAAGAAATAGTCTTCCGATTCGCTTTTTTGGCTTGCGGCGCTTTTTTGTGGTTATTATTCGAAAACGCAAACTCTCTGTCAGCACTTTTAATTTGTCTACTTTTCATCCCTTGGAGCACATTATGCTTTATTGCAGAATACGCTCTGCTGTATTTCTCAAAAAGACAGGTGAAAGGTAATCGTATTTTAAGATTTATAATAGCTTTACCAATGCCTATGTTAGTAATATTCACCAATAGAGCGGAGATACATATGCCATTATATTTTTTTAGTTTTTACATTACTTCCCTAATCACATACCTTTTATATAGACAAAAGTAATATTACCTCTATTCCCGCCCTCATTAATCATATTTTGGACAATTTCAGGGCATTAGCCGATCTGTGACCGACGTTTAACGAATGCTTTAAACCCATTCTCACCAGTAAAACTTTAGTATCAACCGAATTTGTGAGCCCCCGCTCCGCTGAAACGAATACTTTGGAAGTTGAATCAATATTTGTATTTCTTCAACCCTAAGCCTGTAGCAGATCCCTGAAACCAGCATGGCATGGCTATCGGTATCCGGCAAGTATCACTATATGGCTTCTGCATCGGCACTATGCCTGTTTAAAGAAGTTTCCGTCAAGCCCCGCGCTAAAGCACGGGGTTGGAGCGTTGCTGGCTAAACCCTCTGTTCCCACCCATACGCTGCGCCCGGCGGCAATTCCGGAAACGGGTTTCTGATTACAATGGCATCAATCCGGTACCATCCGAATCATCCCGCCTGTCAAACGGAATATCATTCCGTTCTACACCTTCCCTAAACAAAACACCCGCTCCAATTAACACATCCTTTCTGACAGATCAACCCGTTAATTGACCGGTTAAGACATATTACCCGCCCGATAAACGTCCGGAGGCTGTAGCTTTACCGCCACAACAACTACACGATGAAACAACTCATAACACTTACCCTGCTGCTCCTCGCCCTGGGGTGCAGGGCTTACGGGCAGTATGTGCCGCTGGGGGCCATCTCGTCCTGGACCGAGGGCTACGTAATTACAGCCGCTAACGACACCATCGCCGGTCAGATCCGGATTCCGATGCTGATCAACGACGCGCCGGCCAGTGCGGTCATTAAAACGCACGAAGGGCAAAAACAAACCATCAAGGCCGAAAACCTGCTGCAAATCGCCCAGCGGATTCCGGATTTTGCCTATGCGACCGGCCACATACCGCGCGAACGGCAGTACATTTTTTTCGATAAAGTCCCGAATCCGCGCCGGAATCAGAAACCAATGCTGCTCGAACGGCTGAGCCAACCCGGTAAAGTGGTCCTGTATTTCGACGCAAACGGCTGGAAAAAGACCACAGACTTAACCTTTGGCGCCCTGACAGTCACGCTCGATCATAAGGATTTCAGCTTTGTGGCGGTCAAAGACGGACAGACGGCGAGTATTCTTAAAAAAAGTAACCTAAATGAACAGATCGGCTCGCTTTTCGGAGATTGTCCTATTTTCATAAACCAGCTGACTACCAGCGAAACACCTGAGTGGAAACATCTTGACCGCATACTGGCCTTGTATAATCAGTCCTGCGTGGTCGGTACTGCTGCCCGGTAAGTGCTTTCACTGCCGGATTTTAAAAGCCTGCATCATTCGTGAATGATGCAGGCTTTTGTTTTATGAAGTATTTATAACACTATTTTAACAAAATTTTAATAGTAACACTAAACTGATTTTCAATTACTTATAATTATTTATTTCATTTTTCTACTATTTTTTTAATCATTTTTAATGTCCATCTTAATTTAATACAAACTAACCGGAGCAGGATACAATACACATAGATTATATTTTGCCAATACAATATATAGTAAAACAATATTCTACATAATAGCATTTTATCAGAATTTTGAATTGCATTTGTCGTGATATACTTTTGTTTCATATCGTACACTTTGAAACCTACTAAATCATATCATGATGAGAAATGTACTATTAAGCTTTCTCCTGTTATGCGCCGTTCTGGGCGTAGCGAGCGCGCAGGACCGGAAGATTACCGGCAAAATCACGTCTGCCGATGACAACAGCTCCGTTCCCGGCGTATCCGTCGTCGTTAAGGGAACCACAACCGGAACCATCTCCGATGTGAATGGCTCGTTTGCGCTCTCCGTACCGGCTTCCGGCGGCACCCTGGTCTTTTCGTTTATTGGTATGACCACCAAAGAGGTTCCGCTCAGCGGCAGTTCGGTATATGATGTCAAAATGGCAACGGACACGAAGCAACTGTCTGAAGTAGTGGTTACAGGGGTTGGTGTCGCGACTGACAAGCGGAAAATTGCGATTTCGGTTGAATCGATTTCGGCCAGTCAGCTGCCGCAAACGTCGCAGGCGTCTATTGATCAGGCCCTGATCGGTAAGATTCCGGGTGCGCAGATTACGAGTAAGAGCGGTACGCCCGGCGCCGACGTAAACATTCTCCTACGCGGTATTAATACCCTGAACCGTGGTACATCGCCGATGATTCTGATCGACGGTATCCAGATGGGAGCCTCCGGCCTGCAAACGGTCGATCTTAACTCCATCGAACGTGTCGAAGTAGTACAGGGTGCCGCCGCCGCAACCATCTACGGGGCGCAGGGAGCGAACGGGGTTATTCAGCTCTTCACGAAAAAAGGCAAAGCCGGTGCCCTGCGGGTTGATGTGTCATCGAGCGTCGCGCAGAATACGTATCTGAACGTGGGTGGCCTGAGCAAGGCACAATACCACGCCTTTGCGACCGATGCCAGCAACAACGTAATCGGCTCATCGGGTAAACCCATCACCTTTGACCTGGCAAACGGCGTTTATACCGAAAACGTACAATATAACTCGACCGATCCGACGGCGAAAAACGAAAAGCCCTACAACGCCAACCTGAAATACATTGACCATTTCGACTTCTTTTTCCGGCCGGCGAATACCTTCAATAACAGCGTCGTGATTTCCGGCGGTGGCCCGAAGTCAGATTTCAGCATTTCAGCCTCTAACAGCCATCAGGAAAGTAACGTGATCAATAACGGGGCATGGGAGCGCAGCAACCTGACCGGCAACATCGGCATGGAGCTGGCAAAGGGCCTTACCCTGCGCTCAATCACGCAGCTGGCGTATACTAAAAGTACGCTGAAAACCAGCGACCGGACAATTGTGTACGGCTTATTGAACGCCTATCCGTTTGCCGATTTTTCCCTGAAAACCACCGACGGGACAACGCCGTACAACCTGAACCAAACCATCGGTATCAACGCGTCGAACCCGCTGTATTTTCAGAATTACACCCGTAACAACGATAATAAGGTTGACATTATCCAGAACTTCAACCTGCACTACGACTTTCCGAAATTTGTGTCACTCGACGCCAAATACGGCCTGAACTACCAGACCCAGAACCGCGACCTGGAGTACCTGAACCAGTCGAACAACGCCAACATCAAGTACTGGCTGACGCAGAGCACCGCCCGCTATATTTCGAACTACAACTCGAACAACACGGGTGATCTGACGAAATACAGCAACAGCAAGATGTTCCAGAACTTTCTGGCAACGGCCACGTTCAGCTTTGACCTCCAGAAAGATTTCGGCCTGAATATCCCGCTGAAGTCCGTTACGCAGACCGCCTTTGACTGGCGGAACAGCACGATCAAGGAATACACCAGTACGGCCATGGGCCTGCCATCGGCCTATGAGCCTTACACAGCAGCCAACACTACCTCATGGCGGGTGTACCGCGACTATAAGGAACCGTTTATTACCTACGGTTACCTCGTTAACCAGCGCTTTGAGTTTGCCGACATTGCCGGTATCTCAGGCGGTTTCCGGAGCGATTATTCATCGGCCTTCGGTCGTGGTTCGAAGCCGTTTACGTTCCCGCGCGGTGATGCATACCTGCGCCTGTCGGCCCTTAATTTCTGGAAAAACAGCCCGGTCAACAACCTGCTGGCCGAAGCTAAACTGCGCGCTGCCTACGGTCAGGCCGGTATTCAGCCCAAGCCGTTTGACCGCTACGTGACGATTACGCCGACTACGGTGGGTACGAGCACGGCGTTCTACTATGCCAACGGCCAGAGTAATCCGGATCTGGGTGTAGAGGTATCGGAAGAATTCGAAGTAGGTACCGACCTCCTCTTTACGGTCTCGAAAAATACGCCTTGGGCCAACGACATTGCGCTGTCGGCAACGTACTGGGACCGGAAAACAAAAGACGCCATCTATCCGGTTGACGTAGCCCCGTCGATTGGTCTGGGTACGCTGATTGATAACGCCTTTACACTGGGTTCACGCGGTCTGCAACTATCGTTAGGATCAACGATCTACAACGGCGGCAACCTGAAGTGGAACACAACGGTCAACGTGGGCAAGCAGACATCGGAAATCGTGTCGATCCGCGGCAACCAGGAAGTCATCATCCTGTCGAGCGCGGGTAGTACCAACTACGTGCTGAAAGCCGGTGACAAGGTCGGTCAGCTGTACGGCTACCGGATGCTGCACAGCGTTACGGATAAAGACGAAGCCGGTAACTTCTACATTCCGCAGGCAGAACAGGAAAACTACACCGTGGCCAGCAACGGTTATGTGGTGAGCAAAACGACCAAACAGCCTTACATGTCGGCCGGTAAATACAGCTTCGGGGACCCGAATCCTAAGTTCAACCTGTCTTTTATCAACGACCTGAGCTACAAGGGCTTCCTTACCTTCTCGATGCAGTGGGACTGGATATACGGCAGCCACCTGTACAATCAGACCAAGGAATGGATGTACCGCGACGGTATCCACAGCGACTACACCAAACCAATCACCATCAACGGGGAAACCGGTGCCTGGACAGCCTTCTACCGCGGGGTATATGCGCAGCGGACGGCCAACGGTACGAAGGATTATTTCTACGAAGATGCCTCGTTCCTGCGCCTGCGGAATATCTCAGTCGGTCTGGACTTTGCCAAGCTGTTCAAAATTCCGGCCACCAAGAAAGTACAGCTCGTGCTCTCGGGCCGCAACCTGCTGACGTTCACGAAGTACACCGGTTTCGACCCGGAAATCAGCTCAGGTACGACCAACTCTGCCTGGGACCGTGGTACCGACCACAGCACCATGCCTAACTTCAAAACGTATCAGGCAACGCTGAACATTGGTTTCTAATTCACCCGTTAACTTCTGACTATCATGAATAAGATAAAGATACTTGTTTGCACCCTCCTCCTGAGCGGCTTCCTGACGTCATGCAAGGAAGGGCTCGACGTAAAGAACCCTAACCAGCCATCGTCGCCGGCCTTAAAGACCGAGTCCGGGCTGATGTCGTTCGGGCAGGGATTTTACATCACCGGCTTCAAGGACGTTAAATATTACGACGGCGTACCGGGTTATTTCTGGTCGGGAGCCATCGGCAACCACGAACTGATGGGCGACGTAATCGGCACCGACATTGCCAACGTCTTCATCAACCAGGTAGGCTGCCCGGATAAGGTAACCCTCGACGATGGTTCGGTCTTGACTAACCCGAACTCGCCGAGCAAACAATATGATTTTCTGCGGATTACGGCCAACGTAAACTCAACCGGGTATCAGAACTCGACCTATTACGAGTGGGCTTATATGTACAACCTCAACAATGCCGCCAACACCCTCCTCGCCAATATCGACGCAACAACCTTCACGGGTGATGCGGCTGCGAAAAAAGGCGCGTTGCAGGCATGGGCGTACTGGTGGAAAGGCTATGCCTACTCCCGGATTGGCTCGATGTACTACGCCGGGGTGGTCAACAACAAGGCCAACGGCGAGTTCCTGAACGGCACCAGCAACCAGTATGTATCGAAAGAAGATATCATTAAAGAAGCAAACCGCAATTTCGACGAGGCCGCCAAAGTGCTGGGCACCTTAACGGCCAATGCCGACTATATCGCTACCTTCCAGAGCCTGGTACCTGCCTTTAACCGGGTAGGCAAAGGCGGGGTACTGACACCGGCCATGTGGATTCACTCCATCAACACGATGAAGGCCCGGAATATTCTGGTAAACACAAAAGTGGAGGCGATGACGGCTGCCCAGTGGAACGATATTCTGACGCTGACCCAGAACGGGGTAGCCGCATCAGACTTTGTGTTCACGGGCCGCACCAATACCACCGGCGACTTCCTGGCCCCGACCACCGGTACGGTATCGGCTAAAACGGCCGGTACATCGACCTATAAAATCACCGAACGGCTGATTCAGGATTTCAAAACCGGTGACCTGCGCTTCACGAATAACTTCAAACGCCGGACATCGACCTACATCGGCGAAGTAGCCCGTGGTAACTCGTTCTTTACCCGCTGGGAGCTGATCAACCGCGGGGCGGCCGGTTCAGAAGGCAGCGCGTCGGTCATCAGCTACGCCAACCAGAATGCCGGTGGTTATGAACTGTTTATGGCCAGCACCTATGACGAAAACCAGCTGATGCGGGCAGAAGCGCTGATCTATACCGGAAAAATTGAAGACGGGCTGGCCCTGATCGATGAAGTACGGAAAGCGCAGGGAGCGGGTCTGACGGCGGTGGCCGGTACGGGCTTAACCCTCGCGCAGGCCAAAGAAGAACTCCGCCGCGAACGCCGGATCGGGCTGTTGTTCCGCGCGCTTTCGTTTTACGATGCCCGCCGCTGGGGGGTGATCGAAAGCGGACGTACGGGTGCCGTTGCCCTGAGCCGGACCGGTGTCGTCAGTACCAATGCCACAATTACCTACAACTTCCTCGATTACTGGGATGTACCGGACAACGAACTGGTTTACAACCCGCCGGCATCCGGAAGTGCCCCTGTAAAGAATCCGAAAAAATAACGTAGAACACGTAAAACGCGAAAGGCCCGGTTTAGTAAGCCGGGTCTTTTTATGTTTTCAGGAGTTTCCGGAGCGCCAGTTCTTCATCAACTACCACCGCTTCGAACAGAAATGTTTTCAGCAGATCGACATTGATGTCCTGTACACTCGTGAAGTCCCGGCAATACACATGCTTCCGCCCGCCCTTCTCGAGGTAGTTCAGCTCATCGGACAGCAGATAGCCGTTTGAAAAGCCGAGGCGAACGCCCTTTTTGACTTTCCCCCACGGCACCGATGCCGGCCAGATAAAGCAAATCCGTTTCCGGCGGCTGTAAAACGGTACGTTGTACGCGATTTTTTCACGGCATCCGGGTATGCAGCTGAAAATGATGCTGCGCAGTGCATCGACAATCTGACGCTCATGATCGGGCAAATACTCCAGCAGCTCGCCGACATCCCGAACGTGAACAGGCTGTAATGGATTCATAGTGCTACGTACGGCCTAGGTTTTACGCTTCTTTTTACGGGCAGACGGGAATAAGACATTGTTCAGAATGAGCCGGTAGCCGGGCGAGTGCGGATGCAGGTTCAGGTCGGTCGGCATGCGCCAGTTGCCGCGCTGCCCCTCGGGGTCGTGGCCGCCATAGAACGCAAACTGACCGATGCCGATTTCGCCGTAGATGTAGCGGTGAGAGTTTACGCTTTCACCCATCACCAGGGCACTGGGCTTCACCGTGCTCTTTTTAAACGAAGAGGTCTGGCCGTGGAACTCCTTGATTACCGACTCATGGTTCTGGGTCAGCATCGCCGGAATAACGTCCCACTTGGCCGAAAAATCGAACAGGGTAAAAAACGTACCCGACTGGTCATACCCGCCAAAACGACCGGACGAGGCATTGATATCGGAAAATGACATACCCCGGTAGCCGCCGCTGAGGTCGAGGGTGAAGTTGTAGAAGGCCACGGTTTTGTTGAAATCGAGTTTCAGCTGAGCGTCGCCGTCAACGCCGTCACCATCGTACTGGCTGTCGACGATGTCGATGCCTTCGGCGGCTAGGGCAATATCGAACGTTTCGGCGCCCGAACACATGGCAAACAGGTAGTGGCCGCTGGCGCAGAAATCCTTGATCGTTTTGGCCACGGCCAGCTTCATGTGCGAGACTTTTTTGTAGCCCATACGGCGGGTAATGTCTTCCTGCACCCGGATATCTTCGCTGGACATCCGCTGCATATTCCGGCCAAACTGCCCCGTAAAGTCTTCGTGGTGCAGGTGAAGCCAGTCGTACTTCATCAGTTCACCTTTCAGGATTTCTTCGTCGTACACGACCTCGTACGGAATTTCGGCGTAATTGAGAGCTACCAGCACAGCATCAGTGTTTTCGAACTCCGACGGGCTGACCTTCACCGGCGAGTACACCGCGATTTTAGCCGCTTTGAGGAGCTTTACGGCGTCCATGTTGACGTCGGGATTTGAAATCTGCTGTAGAATACCGGCAGCCCGTGAATCAGACAGTGTTTCGAAGGACACCCCCCGCACCCGGCATTCGGTTTCGACGGAGGGGTGACTTTTGATCAGAAAGCTGCCGCCACGGTAATTGAGCAGCCATTCTACCTCCATACCATCTTTTAGGGTTTTATAGGCGATGCCGTAGGCTTTCAGGTGGTTGGCCTGTTTCTCATCCATCGGAATCAGAATGGACGCCGCCCGACACACTCCCACACTCAAACATACGACCAGTAACAGCAAGCGTCTCACGTTGACCGAATCCATGATTTCCTCCGTTTATATGCCTAAAATACAGTTAATTCCCTGCATTCCAAAGCCTGGACAGCGGCATGGTTACTTGTTACCGGCAAAAGTTATTAAGCGTACCGGTTCGCGGAGGACAGGGGTAAGCAGGTTCGCCTGGTAATGTTATATATCCGGAATAGCAGAGCCCTCCCCGAGGGTTTTGACCCCTCGGGGAGATTGGCTTCCCCACCTATGGCTGATTGACAGAAAAGTTTTATTTTCGGGTCAGCTATAGCTGCGTCAGATTTATACGTTCAGGTTCAAAACACCATCCCGCTATGTACAAGCGTCTCCTGTGTCTGAGCGCTTTTGCTCTCCTTTCCGGTCAGGAGTCAAACGCTCAGAACAATATCCTGAAACCGTCCACTGACCCTGTATTTCTGACGTTCTTCAAAGACTTCGTAAAAGCAAACACTGGATCCGGAAGCAGTAAACGGGGCGTGCCGGCATTGGTCATTATCAAACACACCGATACCCGCAGTGACGTGGGGATAACGATGCTTGCGGTGTTATCCGAATTTGAAAACAGAAAGCCATCCGGATATACATACATTGATAACAGGCTTACACTGCTATACGACGGGACGCAACATATTTTCCCGAAGGACACCAGTTATATCGCTAAGCTCAGAATACTTGTCAAAGAAGACTTGTGTGATAACATGAAACCTTTACCGAAACTAAGCGATAGTATAGGACGCGAGCTACCTATCGATTCTGAATGCTATTTCAAATTTGATCCACTGGAGTGGCGGCTTACTTTCAGAGACGGGCGCTTAATTGCCAAAGAACCCCTGAAAACCTGGTTGTTTGATTTAATCAAAGATTGATATGCTCCACCTTCCCAAGTGGTTGAACCCGCAGACAGGCTCCGGGCGGCCCTGTCCCGGGAAGGCTAAATACCTTCGGAAAGCCCGCTTCGAAACCATCCGCCGAATGGCTTCACAGTGGCAAAGACAGGTTTTCCGCCCGCAGTGCTGCCCGGTACGGTGCAGGACCAGCTACAGGCACTGTCATCAGTTAACGCGTCCAGGAAGTCTGCCTCAAAAAGGGGGACTTTCAGGCGGCCACTCCACAAGGATCCGACCTGTCCGGCAGAGCTACCTATGCTGATGTACACGAAACGGCCACCGACAGGCCCCTGCACAAACGGCCCCCCAAGTGAAATACCCGGACCCTTTGCCTGCTTTACCTCAATGGCAAACGCAAAGGTCAACGCCTGCCCTTTACCGGATTGTGTCTGCACAATACTGTAGCCTGAACCTTTCCCTTTTTGCAACCCATACCACAACCCGTCAACCGGATTCTGTAGCACTATGGTTAGCTTAATTTCTTTTGACATCGGAACGAATTGTAGATTAAACCTGGCAGATACCGTTCTGCCGGCTTTACATCCGGCCGGTTTTCGGCACGCACGGGTAAGTTATCATTTAAATTTCACTCTACCTCCCTCCCCGAGGGTTTCTGACCTTCCTGGAAGTTCTAAACTTCCAGGAAGGTCAGAAACCCTGTCCGCATCAGTACAAATCCTGTCCGTTTCTGGACATCGCTACGCTGCCCCGACTTACAAAAACTCACTTGCACGGCCCGAAACCGACTTTTTGCGAAACTGGCAAGACATTTGTTTAGCAAATAACAAGGAAATACATTTTTACTATGGGACGATCGTATCTGGGGGAGTTTGAAGAACTCGTCCTGCTGGCCGTGGCAGTACTCGACGGCAATGCCTACGGGGTGGCGATTGCCGATGAGCTGAAACAACGTACCGACCGGGCAATCAACCTGAGCGGCATTCACGTGGCGCTCTACCGGCTGGAAGAAAAGGGGCTGGTGGTCTCCGAACTCGGCGGCGCTACCGCCGAACGGGGCGGACGCCGGAAACGGCTGTTCTCCATTACACCGCTGGGTAGCAAAACCCTCAACGACATGCGCGATGTACGTAACCAGCTCTGGGATGCCATTCCCAGACCATCTTTTCTGTAATCATGGACCGCAACAACCTGTCCCCTGCCCCACCCGCCTGGGCCGACCGGCTCTTTGGCTGGATTTGCCCGCCTGAGCTGCACGAAGAATTGCAGGGCGACCTCCACGAACAGTTCGCCGCCGATACCAGGGCGTTTGGCCCGGCACGCGCCCGGCGTTTGTACGTCCGCCAGGTCCTGACCTTTTACCGACCCTATTTCCTGAAACGGCGCACCGCCTCAAGCCAGACCTATCCGGCCCTGAACGACCCGTTTCCACCTGTTAACCAACCTTCTTTTCTGCGTATCGACATGCTCCGGAATTACCTTAAAATCGCCCTTCGCACGCTCTGGAAAAGCAAAGGCTACACGGCTATCAACGTGTCCGGTCTGGCTGTTGCCTTCTGCGTCTGCACGTTTCTGTTCATGACCGTCTACCGGCAGCTTACCTTCGACTCGTTTCATGCCAACGGCGACCGCATTTTCCAAACGTACTTTTTCTCCGGTTCACCGCAAAGCTCCGCCCGCTCGGGTATTATGCCGTTGCCGCTGGGACCGGCCCTCAAAACCAGCTTCCCGGAACTCGAAGGCGTAACCCGCGTGCGGATCGGCACCAAAAGCCTCGTGTCGTACAACGACAAGTATTTTGACAAGCACATTGCCCTGACCGATCCGGATTTCCTGCGCATCTTTTCGTTTCCGCTCGTTAAAGGCAACCGGCAGCAGGCCCTGCAAAACCTGAGCGGGATTGTCATCAGCGAAAGCATGGCCAGAACTATTTTCGGTGAACAGGACCCGATGGGCAAACAACTGCGGCTCGGGCAGCTTACGGAGCAGAAAAACTACATGGTCACCGGTGTAATGGCCGACCTGCCCGACAATTCGTCGATCCACTGCGATGCGCTGATCCGGGTGGAGAGCACCGACAATTACCGGCAGGACATGAAAAACTGGGACGGTAATTCGTATAGCGTTTACCTCAAAACACCGGCAACACTCGATCAGGCGACGCTCGAAAGCCGGTTACGGTCATTTACCAACACTCAGTTTGCCCGTACCATCGCCGACCTGAAAAAAGAAGGCGCCAAACCCGACGAACGGGGCGACCTGTTTGCGATCCGGCTGCAAAAACTGAAGAATGTCCATTTTGACCGTGACATCACGGCCGGCAAAGGCGCACCGGTTGCCCTGGTCTACGCGCTGTCTGGTCTGGCCGTTTTTATTCTGCTGATTGCCTGTATTAACTTCATCAACCTGACCATTGCCCGCTCGTTCACCCGTGCGCGTGAGCTGGGTGTGCGCAAATCGCTGGGCGCCTTACGGCATCAGTTGTTTATACAGATCTGGGGCGAAGCCCTGGTCGTTTGCCTGTCCGGCTTTTTGCTCGGTACCGGTCTGGCTTACAGCCTCATCAGTTCCTTCAACGCTTTTTTTGACGCCCGCATCGACCTGTCGTATTTACAGAAGCCGGGCTTTATCGGCCTGATGGCGGTCATCTTTCTGGTCGTTTCGCTGCTGGCAGGCGGTTACCCGGCATGGCGTATGACAACGCTGCGGGCGGTTGATGTGCTGAAGGGCAAAATTTCGTTCAGACGCCCGGGTATCCTCCGCAATTCCCTGATCATTACCCAGTTTACCATTTCCTGTCTGCTGATCTGCTGTACGGTAGTGGCCATCCAGCAGATTGATTTCCTCCGTGAACGGCCGCTTGGCTTCTCCAGAGAGCAGGTCATCAGCATTCCGGTAGGCACACGAACCAACGGCCGGATGATGCTGCAGCGGTTCCGCGATCACTTTGCGCAGGACCCTGCGATTGTCTCCATCACCGGCAGCAGCGTGAACCTCGGCCGTGGCAAAGACCGCGTGACCTCGCGCAGCATGACCGGTATGGCTTACAAAGGCAAAAACATTACAACAGACTGGCTGCTGGTTGATTATGACTACCTGAAAACACTGAACATCAAACTCCTGTCCGGCCGCGAATTTGACCCGACTTACGCTACCGACTCCGTCAACCGCGTGATTATTTCGGAAAGTATGGCGAAGGAAATGGGCGTTAAAAATCCGGTCGGCCTGTTTTTCGGCTCTGACACCAGTGGCACCCGCTCGCAGATTATCGGCATGGTGGCGGACTTCCACCTGTATGCGCCGACCGGTAAAATCGCGCCGGTGACCATGCACCTCTCGCACCGTGAGCCGATCAGCTATCTGTTTGTCCGGGTAAACACACCGAACCCGACGGCCGCCATGACCAAACTACAGGCTTACTGGCAGACGGTTGCGCCTCAGGCTGAATTCATGGCCTCGTTTCTAGACGAAAACGTGGATGCCTGGTTCCAGAATGAGCAGACGATGTCGCGGTTGTTCAGCATCGCCTCGGGCATTGCGATTTTCCTGTCTTGTCTGGGTTTGTTTGCCGTTGCCTTGCTGGCTATTGAACAACGCACCAAGGAGATCGGTGTCCGGAAAGTGATGGGTGCCAGCGCAGCCAGCATTGTGGTGCTGCTGTCGCGGGATTTTGTTAAACTGGTCGTCATCGCACTGGCCATTGCCCTGCCACTGGCCTGGTTCGGCATGCAGCAGTGGCTCAACAACTATCCGTACAGGGTCAGCATCAGCATAGGGGCCTTTATACTAGTGGCTGCCGGGGCCATTCTGGTTGCCATTGGTACGGTTAGTTACCAGACTATCAAAGCCGCGCTGATGAATCCGGTGAAGAGTTTAAAAACGGAGTAAACGATACTATACCGTAGTGGTGGCACGAGCGTAGGACGCCCCCGTTTGACAGGGCCGCCTAGCGGTCGTGCCACCACTTACCCTCATAAACAACAAATCTACTGACAATGAACCGATTACTAACCGGCGGTCTGCTGCTCCTGCTATGGGCAGGGCACCTGCAACCAACACGCGCCGATTCGATGCGGACCAGCATTACTGAAGACGGAACATTCATGACGATTACCCTCGACGGCTATGTCGATGACAAACCGGTACATTACTCCCATACCGCCGATGTGGCGGGGAAGCACGCTCTTCAGAAAGAACTGATTGTGTACAGCACCTTCAAACACGTTGGCAGGACGCCGCCGCTTCACATGATATCAGGACTCATCACGACCGGCCTCGGCCTTTTCGGGGCTTTCGTCACTGCGGCCGTACTGTTTTTGCGGCGAAAGAAAATAAGACTGGTATAGTAGCTGCGCCGGATTTCAAATCCGGAATAGCAAAAGGAAGTATAAAAAACAACTCCCCGAAAGTTCTAAACTTTCGGGGAGTTAAAGAAGCAATAACAACCCTTACTTCACCTTCGTCAGCAGGGTCTCCGGCTCGTCGGTTGTGATAAAATCAACGTTTTTACCCAGCAGCCAGTCCATCATGGCCGGATCGTTGACGGTCCAGGCGTTGATGGTCAGCTTTTTCTGCTGCGCTTCGTCGATCCAGCTTTCGTTTTTCTTCAGGATACTGAAGTGGTAATCAAGGCCGAAGAGCTTATCGGCAGCCAGTAATTCGGGCGCCTTGTCGCCGGTCAGGTAAGCAACTTTGGCGTATGGATCCAGTTCCTTAATGCGTTTGCAGACATCGTAGTCAAAGCTGATGTAATCGACCCAACCCTGTGCCTGGTGCGCTTTTACCATCTTCACGATCTTGTTAGTCAGCGCCAGCGACCGCTCCTTACCGAGCTGCGATGCCTTGATTTCCAGAATGAGCCGTGTTTTATTCTGCGTTGTACCGGCATCCAGATAAGTACCGAGTGTCGGCATAGTTTCGCCGTTGGCCAGCTTCAGGGCGGTGAGTTCTGCCGTCGGCGTTTTCTCAATCTGGACACCTTGATGGGCGTGGTCGTGGCTGATAATCAGCCCCGAATCAGCTGACATGTGGACGTCGAACTCACTGCCCATACACCCTAGTTTAATGGCTTGTTGCAGCGAGCCGATTGAGTTCTGCGACGCGCCGGTATGCTTCCATGCGCCACGGTGGGCAATAACTTTGTTCTTCAGAAACTGATCATTCACGATCCGGAATGACTCCGACACCTTGCCTTCGGGCGTCTGTCCCTTAATTTCCACGGCATACGACACCGCATTGGCATCGGCTTTGCCGGGGCGCAGCACCAGCCGCTGCTGCCCATCGATCATAAACCGGCGGGCGTCCGGGCCTTTCAGTGAAAGCTTCTGCGGGGCAGCACCGTTTTTCGTCACAATCGTTCCAACCACCGGCTGATCACCGGCAACCGTATAATTTGTCAATAAAAGTTGCTGGGCGTGGGTCAGTGATGCCGGCAGCATCAGTCCCGTAAGGATTCCAAGGGCAAAGCGTTTTTTCATAGTGAGTCAGGAGGCCACGGCCGTCTGTCTGTTGATCTGGTATAAAAGCGGATTGATTGCCCAAATCTCCTGCTTTGCGGCCAAACTACATAATTAAGAAATCGTGAAGGTAAATATCAAAAACAAAAACGTCCTGACAATGACTGGCCCAAAACAATCATTATCAGGACGTTTGTGTGCTAAGGACTCGCTCAGCGCAAGGCGACTTCTTTCGCCGGTGCCTTTGCCTTGTCAACGGCTTTCATCACGCGGAAGAAGTTACCGCTCCAGATTTTTTCGATGTCTTTCTTCGAATACCCTCGTCGGACCAGCTCAACCGTCATGTTTTCGTACTGACTCACATCGAAGCAGTCGGCGAGCGCACCGCCGCCGTCAAAATCAGCGCCCATGCCTACATGATCGATGCCGATCAGCTTTACAATATGGTCAATGTGGTCAATAGCATCCTTGACAGTTGCCAGTTGGACAGGGTATTTTTTGTTGATATCCGCAAAGTCGGCACGTGCTTTTTTCTGCTCTTCGTCCGGTAGCGAGGCCATGCCCATCCGGCTTTTCAGCCCGTATTTCGCCATGAGCGCATCCATCGCCGCCGTCCGCTCCGGATTGGCAGGGATGGTTTTCACATAGTCGCTCAGCAGGTTCAGCTGTACTACCCCGCCGTTTTTGGCCAGCGCCTTCAGCATGTCGTCGGTCAGGTTACGCGGGTGGTTACAGATAGCCCGCGCCCCTGAATGCGACGCAATGACGGGCACTTTCGATAACCGGATCACGTCATAAAACGTAGAATCTGACACGTGCGAGACGTCGACCATCATGCCCAGCCGGTTCATTTCGCCCACGACCTGTTCCCCTAGCGGACTCAGCCCTTGATACTCGGCCCCTTTCGGGTCGGTCGAGGAGTCGCAGATATCGTTGTTGCTCGAATGGCAGAGCGTCATATAGCGCGCTCCGCGATCATAAAACGTTTTCAGTAACGACAAGTCATGACCCATAGGATAGCCGTTTTCGACACCAATGTAAATCACGCGCTTACCGGTTTTACCGATGCGGTAACCCGCTTCGGGCGTTGTTGCCAGTTCGGCTTCCGACGCCGTGGCTTTCAGCGTATTGTCGATGGCATCAAAAATACCCAGCGCTTTTTTCTTCGCCGCCTCGTGGCCTTCGGGTGTGCGGGGTCCCTGCCCCAGATACACCGCCCAGAAAATGGCATCGAGGCCGCCACGGCGCATACGCGGATAGTCGACCTTACTGTTGGACGTACGGGCATCGTTGTCTTTCGTTACATCGAAACCGCCGCGCGACAGCAGCATCGGCGTATCCGCGTGCGTATCGACCGTAAATGCCTTTTCGTGAATCTTGTGCGCCTTTTTGAGCAGGGTCGCGTCATCCTGCGCCAGAACCGGCAACTGACCAGCCGCCAGACACGCCAGCAGCGTTGAATAAATATTTTTTCTCATAATATATGTACGGGCGACCCCATGTGGTCGCCCAAAATAATTGCTCAAGCCATCGCCCAAAATAATTACCCATGTGGGGCGACCACGTAGGGTCGCCCCACATGGGTTTATCTGGCAAACCAGAGTTTCGACTTCATATCGTTGGCAATGGCCTGTTTCGTCAGCGCTTCCTTAAAGTTCGTAAAATTCAGCGATTCTTCGGAGCCCGGATAGGGTAAACGGGTCGGAATAATACCCGCGTTTACGTTAATCACCGACGGTTTCAAGGCCGGAATACCAGTCCGGCGGTACTCGGTCCAGGCTTCTACCCCCTGACCGAACAAGGCTATCCACTTCTGTTCCATGATCTGCGTGTATCCGTCAGTACCGTTTTTCAGGGCGTTGGCCGTCAGGTAAGCCGGTGATACCGTCAGCTTGTACTGGCTGTGTGAAGCCGTGATCCCGCCGGTGTAGCTGGTCGCCGCATCGCCCGCTACGGTGAAGCCTTTGTAAGCCAGTTCGGCTTTGATAAACAACAGCTCGGCATAGCTGATGATCACGCCCGGCGCAGTGGCCGACACGAAATACGCCCCGACTTTTGAGGTTTTCGACAGGCCAAGCGCATTGGCATCTGCGTTTGAGAGGCCGTTCGGTACGCCTTTGTAATCGCCGCCATCGGCTGGTTTATCGGCATATACCGCCAGACGGGCGTCGCTCAGCGCCTGTAAACGGGTTACCAGCGTTGCGCTCACGCGGTGGTCATCGCGCGTTTTGCGGTTCTGATTGATCGGGTTGTTGTTGTTAGTCGCATCCAGGTAATTCAGCTGGATATTATCCGTGTTAGACGTCAGAACCGGATATTTAGCAGGATCAGCCAGAATCCGGTTGATCTCGGCCTTCACGTCAAATCCGGCGTCCGTCTTCGTCGCAATCCGGTTCAGCAGCCGCAAACTCAGCGTATTGGCAAACTTCTTCCAGCGCGTCAGGTCGTTGCCCAGCAGGATATCGCCCGCAATCGCTTTGGTTTTATCCGTTACGTCGATCATGTCATTGGCGGCCTTCAGCTCCTTGAGGATTCCCGCATACACCTCTTTCTGGGTATCGTATTTCGGCTGCACAATCCCTTCGATACCCTGAATGGACTGTGTATACGGAATATCGCCGTAAATATCGGTCAGCAGCGAAAACACCCACGAGCGCATGATCATGGCCACCGCCTGATAGTTCGGGTTCTTGTTGTCGGCCGCAAGCTTGTAGATCCGCTGATAATCCGCCAGGGCCTCCACATAAAATGTCTGCCAGGCTCCGCTGTAGATATCGCTCGTGATCGTATACTGATCCACATCGGTATACTGAATCCGGGCCCAGTACTGCGAAATCAGGTCGCCGATATCCATCCCCAGTGAACCGCCCCAGTAGGCATCTACCGCACTCTGGATACCATGCGGCAGAAACAGGTCGGCGGTAGCTGTCGACGGTGCATTCGGGTTGGTGTTGATCTGATCAAAATCGCCCGTACAGGCCGAGGCGGCCAGCAAACCGGCAACGACCAATGCTTTATAGCGGAATGAAGCTAAAATACGTTTCATAGGGATTACAGGTTGAAGCTAATGTTAAAACCAACGGTACGGGTAGTCGGGATCTGACCATTTTCGATTCCCTGCAGGTTGCCGTCGTTGTAGTAGCTGGTCTCAGGGTCGATATGCGGTACTTTACTATGCAGCAGCGCCAGGTTACGGCCTACCACCGACACCGCCAGATCGCGGAACGGCAGGCGCTTGATAAACTGGCCCGGCAGCATGTAGGTGAACTTCACTTCGCGGAGCTTTACAAAGCTGCCATTGAAGATTGTCGCCTCGTTGTTGGTCAGCGAGTAGTACTTTTTGTGCCATTCTTCCGAGCTGATACGGGTTGTGTTCGGTACATAATTTGGTTCTGTTGCCGTACCCATGTTCACGACCCCTTCGCCCACAATGCCGGTTTCACGACCCAGCGTGGTTTCTTTCAGCACACCCGTGTAGCGGCCGATGTTCACAGTCTGCGAGAAAATATCGCCGCCCTGCTTCATGTCAATCAGTGTGCTCAGGCTGAAGCGCTTGTAGCTGAACGTGTTCTGCAACCCGCCGATCCACTTTGGCGTAAAGTTCCCCAGAATCCGGCGCGTCGGGTTAATCTGCGGATAGCCGCTTTTGTCGTATACGATGTTACCCGCCGGATCGCGCAGAAAGCCCTGCCCGAAGAACGTACCGTATGGCTGACCCACCCGTGCTTCAATCGACATCCCCCGCATCGTACCAAGCGTGTAGGTCGTCAGTCCCTCGGCCAGTTCAATAACCTTGTTACGATTCTGCGCCCAGTTCAGCGCTATTTCCCACTGAAAGGCGTTTGTTTTTACCGGTGTTACACTCAGCTGGACCTCAACCCCCTTGTTCTCCAGACGACCGGCATTCAGCAGCTTAGACACAAAACCGGTTGCTTGTGAGATGTTTACGTCCAGGATTTGGTTAAACGACTGTTTGTTGTAATAGGTCACGTCAATGCCCACGCGGTTGTGCCAGAGCTTTACCTCGGCCCCCACTTCGTAAGAGTTGGTCAGCTCAGGCTTCAGCGTGGCGTTCAGCATGGCATTGTTTTCGGACAACGTCGGTGTGCTGCCCCACGGGTTTTCGTACTTGTAGGCCTGTACCAGCCGGTACGCATCCGTGTCGTTCCCTACCCGTGCCACACCGGCGCGGACTTTGGCAAACGACAGAACGGGTGAGCTGAGGTTGAACATATCGGTCAGCACCGCACTAACTGCCGCCGACGGGTAGAAATAGGAACGGTTGCCCGCCGGTAAGGCACTCGACCAGTCATTGCGGGCGGTCAGGTCAACGAACAGGTAGTTGCGGAAACCCAGGTTAGCCGACGCATAAACGCTGTTGACAACTTTCTCGGTAAACGAGTTCTCGGCTACTTTCGCCTGCCGCGAGTTTCCCAGGTTCCAGACCCGTGGAATGGCCAGTTCGGTCGCGCCCATGTAATTCCGCTGGTAATAGTTGCGGCGGTGATTGCCTCCGATATTGGCCGTCACATCGATATCACCAAACTTGTGCGTAGCGTTCAACAGGAAATCCGAGTTTGATTCACGCACAAAAATCTGTTCTTCGTTATAGCTGTCATACTGCCTGGCACCGTTGAGGTTATCAATCCGTGCGGCATTACGTGTTTTCCGACGGTCCTCATATACGTCGGTACCGGTACGGGCGGTCAGCGTCAGCCAGGGCGTAAATTTGTAGGTCGCCGACAGGTTGCCGTATATACGATCCCGTTCGTTGGCCTTTGTGCTCAGGTTCAGTACGTAGTATGGGTTGGTCCAATAGTTGTAGTTCCAGTTATACTGATAGATACTGCCCGGGGCCTGATAGTTGCGCAGTTTGTCCATATCTACCTGCCTGCCGAACCAGATGAAGTACAAGCCCCAGTTGGTGCGGTTATCGCTGCCATCGACCACATAGTTTCCCGTTGCCCGGACACTCAGCTTGCTTGTCAGGTTCCAGCCCGCATTGAGTGAAACGGTACGGCGTTTATAATCCGTATTTGGCAGAATACCCGTCTGATTCAGATCAGTGAATGATAGCCGGAAATCGCCTTTGTCGCTACCACCCGTAATGGCGATGTTGTTGGTCAGCGTACGACCGGTTTCAAAGAAATTCTTCACATTGTCGGGATGCGCAATAAACGGGGTCGGTGTGCGCGTACCGTCGGCTGCGATTGGTGAATCGAACTGCGGAATCAGCCGACCGTCCATTTTCGGCCCCCAGCTTTCGTCAACCCCGTCGTTGACGCCTTTGCCCGTGCCATCTACGAACGAAAACTGGCCTTTGTTGCCTTGTCCGTACTCATTTTGCCACTCCGGCAGCCGGAACGGCGTGTCAAAGGCTGTATTTGAGTTCACCGACACCCCGATGCCTTTGCTTCCCTTACCGCTCTTGGTCGTAATCAGAATCACGCCGTTTGCCCCCCGCGAGCCATACAAGGCAGCAGCGCTCGGCCCTTTCAGTACGCTTACATTGTCAATATCGTCGGGGTTCAGCGAGGCGGCCCCGTTACCATAGTCGATCCCCGTTCCGGAGCCGTAGTTGCCGTTATCAATCGGCACCCCGTCAACCACAAACAAGGGTTGGTTATTGCTTCCGATTGAGCTGGCACCCCGGATCAGAATCCGCGACGACGCACCGGGCGCACCGTTGGAGCCTGTAATCTGCACACCGGCAATTTTCCCCGATAAGGCGTTGACGAAGTTAGTTGCCCGCGCCTGCGTCAGTTGTTTGCCATTCAGGTCCTGTACCGAGTAGCCGAGCGCTTTTTTCTCGCGGGTGATCCCGAGGGCCGTCACCACCACCTCGCCCAGGAGCGACGCATCTTCTTCGAGCGTTACCTCTACGGTCGTTTTTGTACCGATCAGGATTTCCTGTGGCGTATAACCGATAAACGAAACCACCAGCACCGCATTGGCCGGTGCTGATACCGAAAACTCACCGTTTGCATTTGTCGTGCTACCACGGTCCGTGCCTTTAATCAGCACATTCGCTCCGGGCAGGCCGGCGCCATCCTTTGCCAGAATACGCCCTTTCACAGATCGGTCCTGTGCATAGCTGATCAGGCTGAACAGCATCGCTATACACAACAGGCAGGCTGTACATGTTTTACGCATAGATTAACAGAGGTATAGTGTATAATAATATATTTAGTACTTTTCTAATTTGAATCACTATTCTCAAAATAGCCAGACAGAGAAACTAACTAGTTATTTCAAATCACTCAGTCTACTTATTTGGCTCCTAATAGATATTTTTTTACTTTTCTATAAGTTATCTTGGTTTATAAATCTCAATACAAAAATCCATTAATTCAAAATTAAATTTGATATATATAAAAAATTACAATAATTAATTGCTTAAATTTTATTATTTACAGTAAAATCTATCCTATAAATTAGAATATTCAATACAAAGCAAATCAGATAACAACTCAACAAAAAAATATTGCAATATTTTATAATTATTTCAATATACCCATGTTAATAGTCATTTAATACCAGCCATAAAAAACGGGGTCACGTCAGTATAGAATACTGACGTGACCCCGTTAATATATAGTGCGTATCCGTTACTGCTTACCGGCCGGTACTTTTACGAGAAATTCACCGCTGATAGCCGGTCCGTTAGTGCCGCATCCGTTCGCCCGCGGAATCATTGTCCCGGTCAGGCTACCTTTTACAAGTGTGTTTTTGGTGTACTGCATAACGACAAGCTGACCCGTTGCATAGCGCAGGCCCATGCAGTCGCCGCGCGTATCAAACCATTCCATAGTACTGCCCGATGGCCGGCAGACCACCAGCCCGCTCCGGTTGTCGAGCGCCACGTAATCGCCGAACGGCAGCACACCGGTACCGGTCGTCCGGAAAGTCAGATTCACCGGCGTAGTATCACTTGCCCCGAGAATAGTCGAATAACTGTTAGTAAATTCTTTCAGACTAACCGTTGTGCAGAGCGTTGTTTTGCCGTCGAGGGTGTAGCGGATGTAGCCCATGCCCACATACACGGGCCGGCTCAGCGTTACGACCGCCCCTCCTTTGCCGGTTGGCACACTCGCCGTAACCGTTACCGGATTCTGCGCCGGATGATAGGACGGAGCCACATAAGTACCCGCCAGCCCGCCGCCGGTTAGTTTACCGTGCCCGTCAAGCCCCCAACTGATGGCAGCGGCTGTCGCCGTTACGCGGCGGAGCGGCTCCCCGTTGTTGACGGTCATCGGCGCCAGTTCCGAAACCAGCAACCGCATGGTTGACCCGTAATACGCCACCCAGTCGCTCTCCGCACCTGACTCATCGACCAGCGCATACTGACGGTATAAGGCAATATCCCCCAGCGTAGTTACAGGCGTTGTCACGGTCCGGTTCACCCCGTCAACCTGCTGACCAATGGAGGTATACCAGACCTTATCCGCTTTTTGCTGCGCCATACCGATCATGCCGGCCGTATTCCCCGCCAGCTCCGCATCGGTATACGCGATGGTCAGGGTGGCGGCTTTGCCTAATTTAAGGTCCTGCGGCAATAACCGGTAGCCGGTGCTCATGCCGTTCGGAGCCAAGTTAGTGATTGGCTGAAGCGTAAATGCCGTTTGCTTATCCACGGCGCCTGCCGGAATGACCAGGATTGCTTTTCCGCCGCTGACGGTAATGGTTCCGCCCTCCGGCCCGATGACAAGACTGGAGGCAGTACCCGTTGCGGCACCGGTACCGGTTGCCGTACCCTCACGCGGATACTCCGGCGAATTTGGATTTATTGAAGACGTCTCTGAGCGGCAGGAAACCATCAGACATATCAACGAATAAAAAAATAAACAGTATAGGTTTATGCGCATACATTAATTCAGATTGTACCGATGCCTATTCCGTTTAGAATAGGGCAATAGGGTCAAAATTGGCACGCCTTTTTGACATACAGGTTAGTTTTCTTCGTAAATGGTCGCATGTTTCTACCTAACGGCACTTTATAAACTATAAATATAATTTTACCAATAAAAACCGCGTATCAGAAGCGACTGTCTGTCCTCTTTTCTGATACGCGGTTCCGGTATAAAAACGTTGCAGGCTTATTCTTTCAGAAGACTCCCCTGTACGTTCCCGTTGAAGGTATTGGCCGTATTTATATCGGCATTGGCTTTTGCGCCGTATGCCACAAAGATTCCGTAGCCCCCGCTGCCGCTGATCAGCGACTGCTTTACGGTGAAGGCCGACAGGTTGCCGTATATTGCCAGATTGGCTTTTTTACCCGACACAATTGCCGTGCTGCCGGCATTACTCAGCTCGGCATTTTCCAGCACATTCTGACTGCTGGTTGAGTAAGAGATAATACCGCGCCAGTAACCAGCCGTTCGGTTTGCGCCCGTAATAACGACTTTGTTCGTGGCTGTTCCGACGGCCGACAGATACCCGCCGCTATTGATCATCATACTGGCGTCCCGTGCGAACTCCAGCACAACGCCCGGGCTCAGTTTAAAGCCGGTATCTACCGTCAGACCGGTACCTGTTATGCGGTATGGTGTTTTATCGGCAAAGCCGGCCCATGTTACCTCAGGGCTGTCTTTCACAGCCGACGCGCTGATTTCCACCACATCGCGGCCGTTATTACCGGTAAATTTCGAAGCCGCATCCAGCTTCGCCACGTTGAGGGCATTCAGCAGGATACCCGCTTCGGTATTATTACTGAACGTATTAGCCGCAAATTCGCGCAGAATACCACCATCCTGAACATAGATGCCATAACCGTCATTCTGAGTAAATACCGTATTCTTCAGCGCAAGCTGTGCTTTTGACGAACCGAAAAAGGCCAGACCGGCTTTGGTAGTGCTGAGCATGGTACGGCTGCCGGTATGCATTACATCTACATAATCGAACACGTTGGCGTTGCTGCCTGAATACAGCATAATACCTGCCCAGTACCCTTTCGTTTTTTCGACGCCCACAAACCGGATCCGGTTATTGGCTTCTCCCTTCGCGATGATAATCCCGCCGTTATCATTGATATCCAGCCGTGTATCCCGTTCAAAGGCAATCACCACTCCCGGGTTGATCGTCAGTTCGTGGTTTACGGCAATGCTTTTCGTCACGATGTAATCAGGCAGGTCAGGGTTCAGGACGCGGTCGGTCAGGACGGTTTTTACGCTGATATTCGCCGTAATAGCCAGAGGTTGCGCCACACTCGCCGTTACCAGGACCTTATCGGTACTTTTACCGGTTTCGCTCGATACAGTCAGTTCCAGTTCGTATTCACCGGTCTCGTCGGGCGTAAAGGCAGGTTTCAGCGTCGTCGGGCTCTGAAGCGTTGCGGTACTTTTGGCGGGTTTCCGGACAAAAGCCCATTGCGCGGTCAGCGGCTTGCCTTTACTGTCTGTAGACGCGCTGCCGTCGAGCGCTACCGGCTGCCCGACCTGCACCTGCTGGTCAGGACCGGCAGCAGCCGTCACGATGCCGGCCGGTGTTGGTTCTGTTTCTTTCTTACAAGCCGTTGTCAACAAGGCTAAACTGGCCAGTAAGGCCACAAATCGGGTAGCAAGGGTTATCCGGAGCCCTTGCGGCTGGCGCAGCAGCGCCTTCACAGTAGAGGTCATTTGAGCAGTATTTATTGTTGTTTACTGCATCAAAATTGGCACTACACCGGTTGCCATCCGATCTGATTCCGGTTCAAATGTGTTTTTTACCCTGTGAAATGCAACAGAATCCAGGTGAAATGCGCCTGCCCCGGCTATGGTTTCACTACCCGGACGGCCTTCCGGCGGGTCGGCGTCCGGACCTGAATCAGGTAGCTACCGGCGGCCGCCTGTAACGGCATTTGCAGCCAGACCGCCTGCTGCGCACCCTCCACCGTTTTCGACCCGATCAGCTGCCCCTGCATACTGAACATCGATACCGTCAGGGATTCCTGCCGGATGCCATCGACGGTCAGCTCAACCAGATTACCCTGCACCGGATTCCCCAGCACCTGTACGACCAATTCTCCGGCATCCTGATCAACACCCGACCGGGGCGCAAGGCCACAGGCAGCACGGGCATCCCATCGGTATTGAACTACGGTATACTCACCGCCCGCATTCCGCTGCCGGGCAAACAGGATAAACGGCGCTACCGTTGACCCCGGCCGCTGAATATCAGTCACCAAATCGGGACTATCAACCCGGTTGTGGCAGTTGGTTGTCCAGCCGGTAATGCCGACGCTCATGAACTCAACCGGGTTGCCGTTGCCACCCGACACCACAAACTGAATGGCACCGGTCTGGCAATCATAGACCGGCGGCTGTATCGTCAGCGGTTGCCCGACGGTCGGCACGGGGCTGCCGCATTCTGCTGTATTAACGGCCGTATTGGACGGCGGAGCCGGTATTGCCGTGCAGTTATTGGGGCAGGTTGCGGTATAATCCCAGGTTGTCGTCACAATAGCCAGCGGATTACTTGCCTGACGGGCACGCAGCTGAAACGGTTCAACATCGCAGAAGGGCTGCACCAGATGCGGGCCTTTCTGTGTGGTCCAGCCCGTGATGCCGATCGCCATATAGCTTACGTCGCTCCCGTCGCCGCCTTTTGACAAAAAGGTAAACTGCTGCGTAGCGCAGTCATATACCGGTTTCAGCAGCGTCAGGGGTTGCGGGGATTCGGTTTGCAGTTTTAACACACCAATACTTCCGACCAGTACCAACCCGCCGTCTCCGGCCACACCGATACCGGTCAGGCGCTCCGGCGGGTAAGCAGACTCCTGAAAGCTGTACGTCCTTTCACCCAGCAACGACAACGATGCCGGACTGTTTGCCGCCCCCGGTGCCGTACTTATTTTCATTACCCGGTAATCGTAGTTTGGCGCACTCAGGTCGGTATTGGCCAGCGCGTAACAGGTCTGCCCGTCGGCGGCGGTATAGGATGTGATGTAGCCGGGTGTCGCGTCGGTCGGATATACTTTCGAGCGTTTCAGATTACCGTTCAGGTCAATCTCGACCAGCACAGTGTGCGGGGGAGCCTGTACCAGCGATGAAAACCCGTAGCCGATTCCTGCCAGGGCATACCCGCTCCCGTCGGGGATTGGTATCACATCGGTAATGGCATTAGTCGCCAGAACCGCCCCCGGATCAGATCCGGATATGACATTCGGAAACGGAAAACCACGCATGAGTTTCTGCCATTGCAGAGTGCCCTGCGCGTCCAGTTTGGCCACCCAGCCCGACGACGGGGCCGTTGTGTTCAGCGGATCACCGATCACACCGTAGGAATTGTAATAGCCGACCACCAGAAAACCGCCGTCGGGGGTGGCGATCATGCGTTCGGCTTTGGTTATGGTCCGGTCGGGGCTTGCGGGCGAAGGGTTCGGATAGTCTATTCTTGTCTGCCACCCCGGCGTCCCCCCTTTGATTACCACTACCCCCGTCGTGGATACTGACGAAGGTACAGTTGTACAGAGCACGACCTGATCATCGGCCGTATAGACCAGACTTTCGATCGACCGGACACCCGCCAGCGTACCTGACGGACTGGACACCTGCTCCATGATCGTACTGCTCTTCTGAACGCCTGATTCGCTGATGCGGGCCATGGCACGATACAGGTACATATACCGCGGGATGTAGCCATTGAATACGCCACTAATCCCGCCCTGGCTATCCCGGCCGAGCGTTTCGGTACCAGACGGATAAGACCCGTCCACGAATACATTTGTTGTCCAGCGCAACAAACCTTGAGGTGTATACGAACGGATATTGCCTCCGCTTACCACGGCAATATTGCCGTCGGCCGTTACAAGCATCTTCGAATTGATAGTCGTCAGACTCCACTGACTATCAGGAAAAACCTGTCCGTGGACGGGCAAACTCATCAGGAAGCTGATCCAAAAGCCGGTAAAGGCTTTCAGGGCGGAAGCAGGAATAGACGTATGCATAGGGATCAGTTGTTTTGTTGCCGGTAATGATTTCCTGCTAAGACAATACTTTTTTATAAAGGGTTGCGTTACAGGAATAACCGGTTAATCAGTATCCGCATTAAACGCATATCCCACATGAAAACACCCTTTTACACACTGCTTTTTTTCGTTATTCCTGCCCTTTCCTTTGGCCAGAAGACCGAGATGATGGTCACCCTTGAATCCGGTTTATTTTCGTTTCGCGGGCACTCAGCGGAGAATACCTCCTTCCTGAATGTATACAACCGGGGTACTTCCTACGAAGGATCCACCAACAACGCCTTCGGGGCAAAAGCCGGTATCAGCCAGGGCGTTTCGTTTCAGATTCAGCGGATTAACAAGCGGAAGCTGTTCGCCGGTATCGGGATCGGATTTGAAAACCTACCCAGTAAAATTGATTTAAGGGATGTCTATGTAGCTTCAACGACCACCAGCGGAGGCACAACCTCGATAGGGGGCGTCAATCCAAATTCGCCGGTCATCGGCCACACGTATCTGTCAAACCGCTTTATTACCCTGAACCCCTACATCGGCTTTCGTTTTCCGACGGAGTACGGTGTATCCGTTGATTTTCAGGCCGGATTTGATGCCGGTTATCTGCTGAGTTCCCGGGAGAACGGACGTGCGGAACCTGCTAACGGTACGGTTTATACTACGTCGGTCGACCGCAAGTATATCAGCTTTGACATCCGGCCAAGGCTTCAGGCAACCATCCATTACCGGCGGGCCGGTCTGTTTGCCGGTTACTCACGCGGGCTTGTCAACTACAAGGAAGGCTGGGTAGGCGGCATTAATGAGGCTTACAGCAACTATCTCCGGTTCGGGGCACAATACCGGCTCCGGTAGCGGATCCAGAGCATTCAGCCGGAAAAGCCGGTACCGGCTGAATGCCCGTCAGCCTTTTGCTGATTGCTGCTGCCGGTACTGAATGGGCGAAAGGCGGCTGCTTTCCTTGAAAATACGCGAAAAATAAGACGCGCTGCTGAAACCACACATTCGTGCCACCTCATCGACAGACCGGTCACTCCGCGAGAGCAGAAGCCGGGCTTTCTGCAGGCGGTATTGCTTCACAACCAGACTGAAATTCGACTGATAATACCGCATAATTTTCCGCTGCAGCGCCGAAACACTCATATTCACTTTTTCGGCAATATCATCGGGCGACAGGCTGACATTGTGGTAACTCTGCTTCAGAATGTCTTCAAACTGCTTCTTGAATACGACAGCTTCCTCCGCGTCTCCGGCAGTTTTTACAGACTCCGTCCCTTTTCGTAACTGGATGATATTGTTGATTTTATACAGCAGCTCTTCCGGCATAAACGGTTTGATCAGGTAGTCAATCGCCCCACGCTGTAACCCTTGCAGTTTCTCCTCCGGATCTGTTATGCCGGTCATATAGATCAGCGGAATCGGCCGGTATTCATCCTGTGCCTGTATAATACTGAGGAAAGTAGTACCATCCATACCAGGCATCACAATATCGCAGACAATGATATCAGGAAGTTCTTTTTTGAGCAGTGCCAGTGCCTCCACTCCGTTCGGCGCAACCGCTACGCCCAAATCATAGAGTTCCAGAAAGTCTTTCAGATTGCTATGTAGCTCATAATCATCTTCAACCACCAGTACTTTAGCCCTATATCCGTTTATCATAACCTATCCCCCTAAACGTTTCTCAAATATATGAATCTCAATAATATATATACCATTATCTCACATACATTCATTTTTAGTGTACACATTAGCAAACACGGTTTTATTATATTTCTACACTACAGCATTTGGGGTTAAAATGTGTCCAGGGAACACATATATCACCATCATATAGTCAACAACAACCATGTATCATTTTGGAACAATATCAATTATCTCCAATAAATACCCACAGATTATGGCAGCACAAAAAATAAAAACTTTAAACAAAACTTAAGATTCAACCCTGTAAAACAACCAATTAACAAAGACAGGATACTGTTTTACCGGCACTGGCCGGCTAGTTGCCAAACAAGATCCTCAGAAAAACATAGTTACTTATAACTATAAAGCCGTACCAATCCGGAGATCAGTACGGCGGAGCAATACGTCATAAACGTTATGTCAGGGATACATGGCATTAATGGTTGCAATGTCGAGGGGAGACAACCCGTTCCGCTGTATCGTATATATGGATCCGTCACGCCGCGTGATGGTTGGAAGACCGTTTTTAGAAAAGTCATACGGCCCGTACATCATCACCGATGACAGGTCAAGCTGATTGCCATAGTCGAATCCGTCGTAGCCCTGAACGACATAGGTATCAAAATCGTAGCTGTAGCCATTGACGATATTATCGTAGTTGATCCGGATAAACTGATCACGGTCGGAGCGGGTATGTTCGTGCCATAGCCCGATCGCATGCCCGATTTCATGGATGGCATTGCCGGTCGTGCAGCCGATGCCCAGATTGACGTACTGCAAGCTTCCGGAATAGCCCACATTAGCCGAACAGCCGCTGCCATTGCGGAACTGTACATATCCGCGCTGGGTGGTGCGGGCAACAAACCGGATTGCCGTATTGGCTTCAATATGGGACATCGCCGAGTACACCCGCGACGGATTCGGCAACGCCGGATCAATCAGGTAATAGACAATTTTATTGGGCCATTTTGCCGTCTGCCGTGTCCTGCCGGTTGTCTGAGCACCCACCGGTTCCGCGGTAATGTCTTCGGGACGCAGAATAATATCATGCTGAAAAATAGCCTCGCCGTTAATTGTCGTATAACGGGCAGCGGTACCCAGCACATACCCCGCCTGCGGCGTCCCCGCGAGTCCGGGGTAGGCACATTCGGTTTGAACAACCTCCGGTTTGAGATCCGGAGTACCCGCATTTTCAGACTGGCAAGCCATTACGCCAATCAAGCTAAGCAGTAGCAGTACAGACTTCATAAACGTTACAGTTAAAGGTTAGTGAACTAGTCAGGGCATAACGTTGATTGTTTCAGGCGCTTATAGATTTACTTGCTTTATAGAGGCAAACTGTATGACATGGTCCCTCGCCCTTGCGCAGCAGCTCCAGGCAAACAGCCAGCCGGGCACTGAGTTCATCAATTGCCTCCATATGTCTGATCAGGATATATTCCACAGCTTTTTTATTGACAAAAGCCATATTATGCTGCGTGAACCGTTCAATGGTACTAATCTCCTCTTCAACCTCCTGTAGCTTTTTCACATAATCGTCTTTGATTACATGAATAGCCTCTTGCGAGCACTTACCCTGTTTGGCATAGAATTCACAAATGAGTTGAAAATAGTCTTCGAAACGGGTCATACTATCCGACCAGGCAATTAATAAAGTTTGAGGTACATGTAAATTGTCTAACATACGTTTCCGTTACGGCGGTGGTTGACTGATGGCACAAACTAAGCAGCCTTTGTTTTACTGTACAGGTCTCTTTTTTTACTTTTTAAACACACTTATTTACCAATAAGGGTTCTTTAAGGGCAAAATAGTACGTAAAACCAATTATGATTTTACAGGAACCTCTGCCAGGAACCCGACCTGAAAGGGAAATGACAGCTGCTAATTTTCCGAAACAATCCGGGATAGCTTCCGTTACGCAGTTAACCATAATCTGCACCCATAATCCGTAGCGGCAGCTATAATCCGGCTAATACGCATTGCTGACACACAACCATCAAACATGTTCTTTTTATGAGAAAGAAGACTACTTTATTTTTAGCTATCCTTAGCGTCTGGAGCCTTTCCGCCTTGTCTGTTCATGCCCAGATCCGTATAGGCCCTCCGGGCGGTACGTTCAGCGGCTCTGCTTCGCTGGATGTCCAGTCGGGCCCGTACACTACCGGAAGCCCGTATCGCGGCCTGCTATTACCGGTGGTAACTACTACCCAGCGCGGACAGATACAAAACCCCGCAACGGGCCTACTGGTCTTCAACGCCACGACCAATCAGGTCGAAGTGAACACCGGCACCGCCGCAGCACCGGTATGGACACCTGGCGGTGTTGTTAATTCTGGCGGGGGAGGCAGCGGCTGGAGCCTGACCGGTAATGCCGGCACTAACAGCACGACCAATTTTCTGGGTACGACCGACAATACGCCATTTGCCATCCGTGTCAATAATCAGCCATCCGGCCGGATTGACCCTGCTCTTTTCAATGTAGCGTTTGGCTATCTTACATTTACAGCGGCACCGACCGGCCAGGGCAATACCGCACTTGGGACATCAGCCCTCTACACCCTGTCGAGCGGTAGTTTTAACACCGGAGCTGGCTATAAAGCGCTGTTTGGCAACACTACCGGTATTGGCAACACAGCTGTGGGAGCAGTGGCACTGCAAGGCAATACCGGCGGCAACAACAATACGGCCATGGGACAAGTAGCTTTGACCGGTAATACAACCGGCAGCAATAATACGGCCCTGGGCGCCGGTTCGCTACAGACAAACAGTACCGGTTACGAAAACACCGCTGTTGGCTCAAATGCGCAGGCTAAAACAACAACGGGCTACTCGAATATTGCCGTCGGTACTGATGCGCTTTACAACAACACCAACGGGCATGATAATACGGCATTCGGCGGCTCTGCTCTGCTGAACAACACTTCGGGCCAGAGCAATATGGCAACCGGTAATCTGTCGATGCGGCTCAATACGACCGGGCAGGCCAACACGGCGGCTGGTACGCTGGCGCTGCAATATAATACCGGCGGCAATTTTAATACCGCACTGGGGTACAATGCAGGTCCCCCGTCCGGCAGTCCGACCCTGACTAATGCAACAGCCATCGGAGCCAACGCCATTGTGAACGCCAGCAACACCATTGTACTGGGTGATAACACCATTACAGCCATCCGTGCCAATGTACAGACAATTTCTACGTTATCGGACCAGCGCATAAAGGAACAGATTACGGCCAACGTTCCGGGGCTTTCGTTTATCACCCGGCTCAGGCCCGTCACCTATTATGTCAACAAGCAGAAGGAAGCACAGCTGACCGGATATCCGGTAAAAGCGGGGGTACAGGATCCGGTTCTACACAGCGGTTTTCTGGCGCAGGAGGTTGAGGCAGCAGCCAAAGCCGCCGGTTATAATTTTGAAGGTGTAAAGCAGGAAGAAGGCGGCAAATACTACACTGTGGGTTATACCCTGTTTGTGGTGCCGCTTGTGCAGGCAGTAAAAGACCTTCATGCTGAAGTCATCGGTCTGAAAGCCCGGTTGGACGCCAGCCAAACCAGTTATCAGCAACTGGCAGAGCAAGTGCGCCGGTTAGAGGTGTTGCTTGAGGCCGGTAAACCGGCGGCCCGGCAACCAGTCTCAGCAACCCGCTAATTTTAATAGCTCATTTCCCGCTCTACGGCCAGAAAATGGGTCAGTTCACCCTGCTGGTTACGGAGCGGGTCAATATTGATCGTACACTGGTAAGCTTCGCCGTTTTTACGGTAATTCGTCAGTTCAACGCTGACCGGACTGGCATGGCGCAGGCTTTGCCGGATCCGGTCAGTCATAAGCGGACTGGTAGCTGTCCCCTGAAACAGATGAGGTGTTTTGCCGAGCACTTCGCGCGCCGAATAGCCGGTCATGGCCAGAATACTGTGGCTGGCCCATAAAATAGTCCGGGCGGTATCGGTCAGGATGAGGGTAGCACCGCTTTCCATCTGGTGCAGGTAGTGTTTCTGCTCGCGGCGGTTGAGGTCCCATCCGAATATATGGTTCAGGCGCAGAAAGAGCGCCTTTTCTTTTTCATTGGCCTGTTGCTGTGCATGCGTCAGGAGCATGATCTCGAAGCTTGCGACCGGAAACGGGCGGCTCCCCTCCTGCCATGCCCGGTTGTAGCCCCGCTGAATCATTTCGTCATATGCATTCGTGCTGTTCATCGTGTTGTTTGCTGATTATTTTGTGTTCTAACATACAAAAGGGGCCGGATCATTCAAATTTTTCTGGCTGTGCCGCACTTTTTTTGACGTGCAGACGGCCTGCCGGTCCTGTATGCATAACACCCTGTCAAAAAAAGTTGTTATATTTTCAAAAAAAATCTACCTCAAAACCTGCTCTGAATCAAGCAGAAGCGTTTTTTACGATTTTTTTTCGCTGTTTTTTTTCAACTTTTTTTGGAGGAGGACTTGCGCCGTATCGGTTTACGCTATACTTTTGCACCACGATTTCACCACAACGGCAACGAAAAAATGAAATCGGAAAACAAACGGTTCGGTAGTTCAGCCGGTTAGAATACCTGCCTGTCACGCAGGGGGTCGCGGGTTCGAGTCCCGTCCGGACCGCTAGAAGTAAAACAAAAAGCCTTGTAATTCAATCAATTACAAGGCTTTTTTTGTTGATACTCAGTCCGTTAAATAAAAACACGTTTTACTATTTAAACTTAGTTGTCCCTAGTTGTAACCAGTTGTCTTTGAGACATTTTTGATACTTTTTTAAAAAACTATCAGGCTGTAGGTTTGGGCAAAAATGCTCAGAATCCATGTTAACAGTCAAAGTAAGGTTTACAATTATCTACAACAGAAAAGGCAAAACAGACCGTAACGGTAAAGCATCGGTCGTCATTGAAGCATACCAGAACGGAATACGGAAGTATTTCAAGACCGGCGTAAAGATAGCTCCCGGCCAATGGGACGAAGCCCGTAAAGAGGTCAGAAATCAACCGAACGATAACAGGATTATCCGGGAGGTGGTAAGAGAACTAGATACGTTTGCTATGACTTTCCCCTACAAACATAACCGGCCCTTCTCTATTCAGGACTTTGCCTTGCTTAAACGGGTTCCTGAGCCTGCCGTTAAGCTACAGTCATTTAGTGAATTTCTTACCGAGCAGATAGGCTTAAACCGCAAAGAACAGGCATACGCCACTACAAACAGGCATGAACGGGTAGCCAAAAGCCTTCTTGACTTTAACGGCGGCAAGGCTGTACAGTTTGATGACCTGACATACAACTTCATTGAAGACTTTGACCGCTTTCTTCTTCGCAAGAAGCAACACGTCAATACCAGAGACAAAGCTCATAAGGTTATCAAGAAATATTTGACGCTGGCAATTAAAAAAGGATTGTTCGAACTTAAGAACAACCCTTACAATAGTTTTAAACTTAAAACGGTAAAGCCGGAAAAAGAAATTCTATTACCGGGAGAGATCAAAAAGATTGAAGATCTACAGTTTAATCCAGATCAAAAACACCTTGCAATTTATCGCGACGCTTTTCTTTTTGCTTACTATACATTACTCCGTATTAGTGATGTTACAAGGCTAACACAGAAGCATATTTCAAAAACTGATAAAGGTTTAATTTTTGAACTTGTTGCCCAGAAAACGAAGAAGCTGAACAGGGTTCTGGCTTATGCATTACATACCGTTTCCGGACAACTAAGTAAACCGGAACAAATCCTTTTAAGGTATCAGCGATCAGATAACAATCCTCTATTTGGCAGATCTCCGCAAAAGATCAATAAATACTTAAAGGAAATATTGACATTAGCGGGTATAAAGAAAAAAGACATTCATTTTCACAGCGCCCGGCACTCCGGCATTACTTTTTTGACTTCCAAAAAAGTAAATATTTCCTACATTCAACAATTAGCCCAGCATTCTAAAATAACTGAAACCCAAGGCTATATACATCTTAGTGGTGTTCATATGGAAGAGGCTCTGAGTAGTGTTAACTGGGATATTTAAATTTTACATTTAGACAATATTTTTAATATGGAACCTTCGAAACGAAAATATATAAAGCATAAAAAGGATTATAAAATAACATCAAAATACTATTTAGATAAGAGAAAATCGAGCACAAGTGATAATTCTAATAAATCTGTCTTTAAGGCTATTAAAGGTGTTTTTGATTCACATAACTCAACTGAATATTCTGAATTATCTAAGACTGTTACAGGTAAAGCCCAAGAAGATAAAAATAGCCTATATATCAGAATAACAGCCAAAGGACAATTAACTGTTATCTCAAGCAGGCTTGGTATGAAACTAACTGAAACAGAATTCAAAGGGCTGTTATTTAATCCAATATATAAAGAACTCATTCAAAACGAAGTTTTTACTATTGAGCAGACGATTAGAAGTTATGGCGTTGAAATGGACGATTTTAATATAAAAGATTGGTTGTTTTCTTACTCTCGCAATCTTCTGCATGTAGATGAATATATCAAGGCTATTCTTGTATCAGAATTATACACTGGGTTAGAGTCAGAATACTCTATTCATCCCTACTTCTTGTCAAAGATATTTACTGATGAGAGTTTTGATGTTGTTGGAACACTTGCTAAAATGGGTATCCAAACAGCTATAGACTTAAAAAGTAAGTATGGCCCTTTACTGACTGCCCAAGAAATTCAATCAAGATTATCAGATCTTAGCACAATAAACTACCAGTACTGCTTACTGGACTGTTTCACAGGCATGTATCAAGATCATATTAAAACCAGAATCAATAGCCCTGATGCTCATTTGTATCTTGAAAGGTTTGAAGAACTCATTATGTCTGATGCCCTTATACCACACCGTTGGTACCGCCCCTCATAAGTAACTGATTTACATAGAATTATATTTTTTTGTCAAAAAATATTAAACAAAATAATATTGTTTAATATTTTTTGACTTATGTTTGCTCCCATTAAACACAAATTATCCTGTTATGCGCAAGAATACACAAGTTAGCACAAATCAACCAATTGAGTGGCTTAGATCTAAACAGGCAATGGAAGTACTGAAAGTCAGCCGCAACAAATTTCATTCACTTCTGAAAGAGGGTGCAATACCCGTAAGACGTATGAATAAACGCTTATTTTACATCAATCGCGCTGATATAGACCGGTACATTCAGGGATATAGCCAAAACCAGTAATACCCCTCATACCCGAGAAACTAATTAATCCCTAAAAATATGTCTGCTTACATCAACCTGGCGGTTAGTGACTATTTTAGCTCACCAAAGGCCAATCCTGAGAAAATAATACGGGAACGGCAGCTCATTGTTTTAAATCCCTATACACAGCAGCCCGTTAACCTTTTCCCGCTTTTTGAGTACATTCATGAATACTGGAGCTATGAAAAGACAGCAGACCAGTCAACTGAGATTTTAGAGGAACAGCTATACGAGGTTGCTTGCAATCTCTCACTGGAGCGGCAGATGAATTATCCTGATACAATCGGCACCCTTGCCCGGCTTGGTAAGCTCTTCCAGGCAATGCGTAGAATTAAGCCGTAATCAGTACACCGGATTAGCTCCAGTCCGTCAATCCTCCCTTTTACAATAAGCGTATAGCAAGCCATCAGGCTTTAATTTCGGGTAACTCAAGAAATTCTTGAGCAGCTATTCTATTGCCTGATTTTAACCATACGCTCTGCATTCTACAATCCCTGTAACTAATTTTAAAAGAACCATTGACATGAGAACCAGAATAGACAATACCCAATCTTCCAGACAACAAACATCTAAGCGTAGCCGGACTTTAGAACGCTGGCTTTATATCCGTAAGGACTGTAAATACAGCAACCAGGGGAAAAGCATAACCCTGAGACTGCGGTATGAAAACCGGCAGGTATTTGGTGTGACTGGAGTTACAGTACAGAGCATCGAGGATTGGGACCCAGCGACAAAGACCATAAAAGGAGATCCTATCGGCACGTCTCGTTTAGAGCAGATACTAACACGTTTAACACAGATTGAAAATCAGTACCGTATTGCCTGTCAACCTTTTGATCTGGAAGACATTATTAACAAGGCGTTAGGTGTCCACGTAGAAGCAAGGGGGATTCCGAAAGTAACTGAGTTACTACGGGACTTTAATAAACAAATGCAGCTCCGTTTTGAAGTAGGCGACATGAAAGAGCACTCTTTAGAGAAACTTGTATTGTGGAACCGGTTTATAGAAGAGTTTGTGACCAAAAAATATGGCTATCATGGCATGATCAAACAGATTGTACCAGGTGATAGCAAGAACTTTGAACTATTCTTAAAACAGCACTATAACCACTCTCACGACTATACACAGAAAATAGTCGAGCATCTAAAGCGGGTGTTAAATTATGCCGTTGAAAATGAATGGATTACAAGAAACCCATTTTTAAATTTCCGTAAAAAGATGTTCCACCAGAAGGGTGAATATCTAACGATGGCAGAGCTGGAGAAACTAGAAAAAGCAACCCTGTTTTCACCGGTACTAGATAGAATACGGGATGCCTTTATTTTCCTTTGCTGGACCGGCCTTTCCTACAAAGATGCCGTTTCATTAACGCAAAAGCACATTATTGAGACTCCGGAAGGTGATTCGTATATACTCCAGCGTAGAACTAAGACCGGCACCGGCGCAATGCCATATCTTACAGAAAAGTGCCGTGATATTCTTAAGAAATATAGAGAAGATACCTTTTGTGCTAGCCGTGGCCAGCTTCTGCCGCTCCCCTCAAACCAAAAGATAAACACCTATCTCAAGCAGGTTGCAGGAATGGCGGGTATCGACAAAAACATAAGCTGCCATACCGCCCGGCGCACTTACGCGACCATTCTACAGGCTAAAGGTGTGGAAGAACAGTTTATTGTGGCCGCAATGGGTCATAAGAACATCGCCACTACAAAGCGGCACTACATCCACCAACAGCCAGATCCGGTAATTAAGGAACTTAAAGCAAAGCTTTCATAAAAAAATAAGGCTCGTCAGTCCCTATCTGACGAGCCTTTGTACATGAGATATTATCCCAAGACTTGCATACCCAGGCCAAAGGTACCGAAACTAACTTTTTAATTACAGCCGCTCAATAAAATGAACCAGCAAAACAAGGCGAAAGATACAACAAATAAGCCTAAAAAAAACGGCTCAAATAAGTCAAAATTTGAACGAATCAGCGAGTTTTTAGATGAAAACTATGATCTACGCTTTAATGAAATGCTTAACGAATGGGAGCGTAAGGTAGACGGCGTATATGTCCCCTATCGTATGGCAGATATTGACTTTGATCTATTTGAGGCAAATTTTACCGGTTTTGACCGGATGTTAAGTGCATATCTGGGATCGAGTAAAAGGGTTCGCTATAATCCTATTCAGGAATACTTTAAAAACCTGCCAACGATAGATCCGGACGAGCCGGACTACCTGACAGAGTACTGTTCATTCATCAAAACTGATGATGATAAATGGTTCAGAAAAATGCTTGAAAAACATTTACTGAGAACTATCAGTCAGTGCTTTCAGGAAAATTACTTTAATAAACACTGTCTTGTATTTCATGGCGAACAAAACAACGGGAAAACTAGCGCGATCCGGTATTTCGCCCCAGATCCGCTTAAACGTTATGAAAAGACTGTGGATGACATTCGTAACAAAGATGCCCGTATTGAGCTCGCCACTCATTTCTTTCTCAACTTTGACGAGTTGGATAAAATGTCTCCGGATGATATTGCTAAAGTGAAATCCCTTATGTCGCTTGACCGGATTAATGAGCGTATACCACATGACAAATACAGCTCAAGTTTACCCCGTAGAGCGACTTTCTGGGGAACAACAAATAAAACTGAGTTTTTGGTTGACGAGACCGGTAATGTACGATGGATAGTTATCATGATAAAGAAAATCAACCATGATAACGGGGGGCCAAAGGGCTATAAAAGTATTCCTGTGGACAAGATTTGGGCGCAAATGTATGCCTTATGGCAAAAAGGAGAAAAGGGTGGATTGTCATCCAGTGAAATTAAGGAGATAGAAAAAAGAAGCTCAAAGTACCGGCGTTCATCAATCGAGATGGAAATTATTCCCAAATACTATGAACCGACCGATAAAAAAGATCCTGATCCCCGTTACATGACGGCTACAGACGTAAAGTTAGAAATCGAAAGCAAAGTGCGTGTTCTATTAAACAGAGAGCGCATTGGGACAGCACTAAGAGCACTCGGGTTTATACAGATACCCGCGCGGATACCTGGTAATAAGGAGAGCTTGAAAGTATGGCTAATTAAAAAAATGCCTGAAATTTTTTAAAATTACTTACCACACTTACCACATCCTTCATAATTAACTAATAATCAAATAATTAATGTAGTAAGTAAGTGTTATTTGATAGTTACCACAACTTACCACAGGTTACCACAAATGTATTTTTTAAATGAAGGATAAAAACAAAAAAAACATCCACTTTGCTTACCACAAAAAGGCTGTTTTGAGCGTAAAAAAAGGCTTTTAAGGTGTCTGGTTACTACATTTCCCCAAAATATTACTGAAGGTTACCACATTAAAACATTGGTTTTCAATAACTTAAGTCAATTGTGGTAACGTGGTAAGCTATTTTCGGGTTTTAAAAAATATTTTTTATTTTTCCTTTCCGGCATACAATATTGATTTACAACAACTTAGCCCAATAAAAAGAAGGAATGATTAACCCAGATTTAGTAATGCGAGCTAAGCAGGTTTCGATGATTGATTACCTGGTAAGTAAAGGACATAATCCGGTAAAGCATAGCGGTAGCCGGATGCTTTTTTATTCCCCGATTCGTACAGAATCAACGCCTTCGTTTTGGGTTGACACTGAGTCTAACAAGTTTAAAGACTTCGGCCATCATGGTAAAGGGGGAGATATAATCCAGCTTGTACAGCTGGTAGAACGCGCATCTTTCCCGGACGCTATCCATATCCTGCAAAAGCTTGATAACCAACCCGCCCCGCCCCCGTCCCTTTTTCTTATTGGGCAAAATAGCCCTGAACTGGATGATTGCGTCAAAGCCATTAAACCCATATCAA
>NZ_CAMFHL010000020.1 GCF_945952095.1 uncultured Arsenicibacter sp.
TCAGAGAACTGATGGCCCGCGTCCGCGCGCTGACGCGGCGAACCGGCGGACTCGTTCAACAGGCCAATACGCTTCGTTTCGCCGATCTGGAACTGAATTTAGACACCAAAACCGTTGTGCGGGCCGGCAAGGACATTACCCTGACGGCCAAGGAGTTTTCGCTGCTGGAGTATTTCATGCGCCATCAGGGCCGCGTTATCTCAAAAGTCGAGCTGGCCGAAAAACTCTGGGATCTGACCTTTGACACAGGCACCAACGTGATTGAGGTATACATCAATTTCCTGCGTAAAAAAATCGACAAAGACTTCGACACCAAACTTTTACACACCCAGATTGGCATGGGGTACGTCTTAAAACTTAACGCATAGCCATGATTAATATCCGCGCTCGTCTCACCTATCAGTTCGTGGTTCTGGTAACGGGTATACTGCTGTTTTTCTCACTGGGCGTCTATTTTTTCAGTAAGCTTTACCTGCAGAAACGCTTTTTTAAACGGTTGCAGGACCGTGCCATTACCACCACCACCCTCCTGTTTGACCTGCAGACGGCCGACACCACGGTCATGCGCCTCGTTGACCTGTCGAACAAGGAGCCGCTCATCAACGAAAACATTTCGGTCTACAGCGAGCAGCTGAATAAAGTGGTCTTTACGACAAATCCGGCCAATGCCACGTTTCACGAACAGTTTATGCCGCAACTCCGGAAAGCCGCCCAAACCGCCTATATCCACTTCGGTGATTATCAGGTTCTGGGCCTTTACCTGACCAATGACAAAGGCAATAACTGGGTAATTGTCAGCGGTATTGACCAGAACGGACGCGAGGCGCTCGAAGACCTGCGGAAAATTCTGATCGTTATGGTACTGGCCGGTATCCTGCTATTGAGCGTATCCGGATGGTTTTTCGCTGACCGTGCGCTGGCTCCTATGTCAGGCATTGTGCAGCAGGTGAAAACCATTTTTCCGGCCAATGTCGAGAAGCGTGTCGAACATCCCAATAAATCCGACGAAATCGGGGTACTGGTCGCTACCTTTAACCAGTTGCTCGACCGCATCGAACAGGCCCTGCTGACCCAGAAAATGTTTATCGCCAATGTGTCGCACGAACTGAAAAACCCGCTGGCAAGATTGTATGCACAGATCGACGTGACACTAATGCAGCCACGCACAGCAGACGTCTACGAAAACAGCCTGCGCCTGCTACAGGACGACACACGCTCCCTCACCGAGCTGACTAATACCCTGCTGGCGCTGGCCAATACCGTGGCCGACGGCAAACAACTGCCCTTCGCCCCGATCCGGCTCGATGAGCTGCTGTGGGAGGCTAAGGCACAGGTTCAGAAATGGCGCAGTGAGTATCAGATTGCCTTACATTTTGATGAATTCCCTGAGGATGAAGATGACCTGCTGATCAACGGCAACGAGGCGGCACTTAAGGTTCTTTTTATGAACCTGCTGGATAATGCCTGTAAGTTTTCAACCGATAAAACGGCCAGCATGCACTTCTCGGCCAATGCCGGCGGACTTACGGTTTCTGTGTTCAACCACGGCAATCCGATTCCGCAAACAGACCTGCCTCACATATTCCAGCCCTTTTACCGGAGCGATGCAACCGCCAGAGCCGCCAAAGGGCATGGTGTCGGGCTGGCTATCGTCGCTCAGATTGTTGACCTCCATAATGGCACAATTTCGGTAACATCTACCGAAGAAGGGACCCGTTTTTCACTTGTTTTCCGCCATTAAGAGCCATTTTAAGGTAAATTTAAAGTCAGTTTAAGTCGTGCTTAAGTTTCTGCCTGTTCATTTGTAACCCAATAGGCGAAACAAAAACATGCAGGCGACAACTAACCACCAGATTATCTTTAAAATAACCATCGGCGTGCTGATCGGCATATTTACACTGATGGGTTATCTGTATCTGGGTGCTCAGAATGAAACACTTGAGCTCCAGAAGTCGCTCACGAATAAAGTAGAGCAGCTCGCCGAAACCGAAGCCAAACTCGATTCGATTGCCCGGCAGCTGGACACGCAGATCACGCAGATCCGGCAGCTGGGAGGCAATGTCTCTGAACTGCGTAAGATTCGCCAGCAGCTCGAAAACGACAAGAAGAAATTAAAATACGATTTCAGTTTTTCCGCCCAGAAGTATCAGTTCAAAATCAGGGAATACGAAAACTACCTGACGACCAAAGACGATGATATCCGACAGCTCCGGGCTGAAAACGGAACGCTGTTGAGCCGCGCGAAAGAATTAGAAGCCGAAAAGCAAAGCGTCATTAATGAGAACGCCGGCCTTAAAACAGAGAAGGAAGCACTGAGCCAGACCGTCGCCAGCTACTCGGCCCAGAACGATGACCTGAAGCGTAAGGTCAATCTGGGCTCAGCTCTGAAAGCGGTTGATGTACAGGTGGCTGCGGTTTCGTCCGGTGGCCGCGAACGAAGCGGTGGCAGCTACAAAGCCTCCCGCATTGACCGGCTTAAAATCGCCTTCACCCTACCCGCCAACCCCCTGACAGCCCAGAATACCAAAGATATTTTTGTCCGGATCATGGACAGTAACGGCGCGGTGCTGAGTGAAAACGGCGTCGGTGGTATGCTCTATTACGAAGGCCGGGAGATTGGCTATAGCATCCGTCAGGCCGTATTCTACGAAAACAACGACCAGAAGGTTGACATTCTGTACCGGAAGGATACCAACTATAAATCAGGCAGATACACTATCGAATTGTACGCCGAAGGCTTTAGAATCGGCAACGGTAGTTTCGAGGTTAAATAAATATCCACGGCTATGAACGTATTCTCAACATATCGTACCGCAATCAGGAAAGTATATCCGGAAACGGTCAGCTACGCCAGCCGGGCGGCCCGGCTCCTGATGGCGCAATACCGGCAATTTCCGAAAGCCTACGCCATGCTGGGGTATCTGTTTCTGACAATGGCCTTCTGCTACTACCCCATTTTCGGGCACTGGTTAACGGGCTTTATCATGATGACGCTGCCCGTGGCCATTGTTTCGGGGTTTATTACCTGCATTTATTTATGGCGTAAAGGCCAGCACATCATCGCCACGGCAGGTTTGTGCTGGGTTTTGTTCAGCCTGCCGGTGGTCAAACGCCTGACCGGTGGACTGGGGACACCGGCGCAGGAACTGACGTCGGCCAAAAAGCTGAATGTACTCAGTTTCAACAGCGAATCCTTCGGCGATGATCACACATCGGCGGCGACGCTCAAGGCCCTGAAAGCCGATATCGCCTGTTTTCAGGAATACACCCCGAACCGCCGGATCGAACAGCAATATGCCGATCAGATGGCTAAACTCACCTGCTTTGATAATAACCGTGAGGTCGGGTTGGCACTGCTCTCACAATACCCTATTGTGAACCAGTACGGCCGCATCTGGCACCGGACCGGTGGCCCGAACATCAACGGCTACCTCTGCGCCGACATTGCCTACGGCCACGATACGGTCCGTGTCGTCAACGTACACCTCTGGTCGATGGGCGTCCGTGTGAATACCGTTTTTGACGCCATCAGGGACGGCGATCTGCTACAGGCCGGTTCTGCGCTTTACGATACATTTGACCGGCTCCGGGAAGGCTTCGAAAAGCGCGATGAACAGATTCAGGAGGTTGAAGCGTTCGTTGCCGGCAGCCGGTATCCGGTCATCATCTGCGGCGACTTCAACGAAACGCCTTTCAGTTACTCCTACGGGCAACTCAGTAAACGGTTCAGCAACGCCTTTGAGGTCGCCGGTAAAGGCATGGGCTTCACCCTCAACCGGCACCCCTACTGTGTCCGGATTGATCAGCAGTTTTTCAGTGCCGACTGGTACGTCACCTCCTGCCAGACCATTTCGGACATTACCGTATCCGATCACTTCCCGGTTATGGCGCAGTATGTACTTAAAAAATCGGTAACACAACCGTCAGCCTACGTAGCCAGCCGCTGAAAAACCGGTTTAAAGAACGGTTTTGTTGGACTTAATCACGTTTTTAAGGCTTATTTTTATTAATATTTTGTGAACTGCGCCGGGATTCCCGGATTTTCCGTAGCTTTGCCTGGCAAATAAGACAACCAGTTATTTGCCATGAGCTTAGACTCTTCCAAGTTTCTCTACGAGGCTCTCACCTACGACGACGTACTGCTCCTGCCTGCCTATTCGGAGGTTCTTCCCCGCGATACGAAAACCGACACGCAACTTACCCGTCACATCCGGCTGAATGTTCCGCTTATTTCGGCGGCCATGGATACTGTGACTGAGTATGAGCTGGCCATTGCGATGGCGCAAACGGGCGGTATCGGGATTATCCACAAGAATATGTCGGTGGAGGCCCAGGCCGAACAAGTCCGTAAGGTGAAGCGGTACGAGAGTGGGATGATTATTGATCCCGTTACACTTACCGAGGGAGCCACGCTGGCCGATGCACACCGCATCATGCGTGACTTTAAAATCGGCGGCATTCCGGTTGTAGACGCTTCCAATAAACTGATCGGTATTCTCACCAACCGTGATCTCCGTTTCCAGACGGAACTGTCGCGGCCGGTTACGGATATCATGACCAGCCAGAACCTCATCACAGCCCGCATCGGCCTGACGCTGGACGAGGCAGAAAGTATTCTGCAACAGTTTAAAATTGAAAAACTGCCTATCGTTGACGACCAGAATCACCTGGTCGGACTGATTACGTATAAGGATATTCTGAAGAAGAAAAACTTCCCGAACGCCTGTAAGGACGAACTCGGCCGGTTACGCGTCGGCGCAGCCGTCGGGGTAACGCCTGATCTGACCCGCCGGATTGAAGCGCTGGTTAAAGCCGGTGTTGACGTGATCAGCGTAGATACCGCACATGGTCACTCAAAAGGAGTGCTCGACGCCGTTCGTAATATCAAAGCTACGTTCCCGACACTGAACGTCATTGCCGGTAACGTGGCAACGGGCGAAGGTGCGAAAGCGCTGGCCGATGCCGGTGCCGATGCGGTGAAAGTTGGTGTTGGCCCGGGCAGTATCTGTACCACGCGGATCATTGCCGGTATCGGGATGCCGCAGCTGACGGCCGTTTATGAAGCAGCGAAGGCACTTCAGGGCACAGACGTTCCGGTGATTGCCGACGGTGGTATCCGGTTCTCGGGCGACATTACCAAAGCCATCGCCGGTGGTGCCAGTACGGTCATGGTCGGCTCCCTGCTTGCCGGCACGGAAGAGGCGCCTGGCGAAGTGGTCCTGTATGAAGGCCGCCGCTTTAAAACCTACCGCGGTATGGGCTCGGTTGAAGCCATGGAAGAAGGCTCGAAAGACCGCTACTTCCAGGATGCCGAAGACGATATTAAGAAGCTGGTGCCGGAAGGTATCGTAGGCCGTGTACCATTCAAAGGCCGTGTTTCCGAAATCATCTACCAACTGGTGGGTGGTCTGAAAGCCGGTATGGGCTACTGCGGTGCGGCATCTGTTCCTGCGCTGCAACAGGCTAAATTTGTGAAGATTACGTCGGCCGGTGTGCGCGAAAGCCACCCGCACGACATCCAGATTCAGAAAGAAGCGCCGAACTATTCGGCACGGTAATTTCCGGATATAAAAAAACGCCGGCAGGTCCTGAGATCTGCCGGCGTTTTTTATGTATTATGTTCCGGATCAGGCATCCTGTCTTTCGGCTTCGAGGTAATGTACCGTGCTGTATAACCCGTCAGAATCAAAAATAAACTCACGGACAGCGGGCCGGTAATGATCAATCACCACTTCTTCGGTCTGGTGTTTCATCTGGAAATACAATGACGGTGTCACCAACACCGTCAGGTTACCCCGCTGCACCCATTTCTCAACATGATAATGCCCGCATATTGCCGTTACGTGACAGGGTAAGTTCTTAACCAGCTCCAGAAAGCGCTCTGATTGCCGGAACGGGTAGTTTGCGTCCATAAAGGCCACATGCGCTTTTACCGGCGGGTGGTGCATGAACACCAGCACATTGTTATCCCTCAGTGCCTGTAAATGTTCGGTAAACCACGTCCACTGGGCTTCCGACATTTCGCCTTTCGACGTATCCAGAAAAAGGGCAGGATAGCCTTCAAGCGGCAGGGCATAATACAGCTCACCGTTTTGTAAATGGTGGTTGAACCGCAGGTGCTCGCACAGCATAACTGTATCATCGTGATTGCCGGGGATCACATATACGGGAAACGGCATGTCCGTAATCTGCTCGTTTACCCATTGATAAATGGCTTCATCACCGACGTTGTAGCAAATATCACCGCCCAGCACCAGGACATTCGGATGAAGGTCTTTGGCGTAGGCCAACGCATTCAGAAAATGTTGGCGGACATCGACGCCGTAGGGCATTTCGCCGGCACCGGCAATGTGCAGATCAGTTATAAACGCAATTCGCATGGCAGAATAGTGAGGTAGTTTGGGGCAGTTTTTAGTTCCGTTTGGCTTCTTCCCAGTACACGTCCATTTCGGCCAGCGTCATGTCTTTCAGCGCCTTTCCGGCCAGTTTTGCCTGCTCTTCCAGATACTGAAACCGGCGGATAAACTTCTTATTCGTCTGTTCCAGAGCCGTTTCCGGATTGATATCAATAAAGCGGGCATAGTTGACAAGGGAGAACAACAAATCCCCGAACTCCCCTTCTGCCTTTTGTTTGTCAATGGGTTGTTCGCCCGACACATTAAACTCCGCCTTAAATTCCTGCAGTTCCTCTTCGACTTTCTCCCAGACCTGCTCCTTTTCTTCCCAGTCGAAACCGGCACCGCGCGCTTTTTCCTGAATCCGCATGGCTTTCACCAGCGCGGGCAGCGAGCCCGGTACACCCGACAGCACCGACTTATTCCCTTCTTTCAGCTTCAGCTGTTCCCAGTTCTGCTTCACCTGCTCTTCTGTATCGGCCTTTACATCGCCGTAAATATGCGGGTGCCGCGAGATGAGCTTTTCGCAGATCCCGTTCAGTACATCGGCAATGTCAAACGTGCTGGTCTCCGAAGCGATACGGGCGTAAAATACGATATGTAACAGAATGTCTCCCAACTCCTTACGGATCTCAGGCAGGTCATTATCCAGAATGGCATCTGATAACTCGTACGTTTCTTCGATAGTCAGGTGGCGAAGACTGGCCATGGTCTGCTTTTTATCCCAGGGACATTGTTCCCGCAATTCATCCATGATCGTCAGCAAACGGTCAAAGGCCAGGAGCTGTTCCTGGCGGCGGGCGGGCATAGCCTCAAAAGGAGCGTTCATCTTCAGGTTGTTTCGTATGAAATAAGGGTTGCAAAATTAGCCAAAAGCTGTCGCGAACAGCGATTTTACGGCAATATCTTACTAAAATCTCCGTCAGCTCATCACTTCATGCAGTACGGCCAGCGACTTAATCTCGCCCATGGCGTCAACATGGATCCGGTAATAGGCCACCAGGGCTTCCAGCAGGTCCAGGCGATCAGTACGCAATAACCTGACAGCAGTGCCAAGCGGCCGGCGAAGCAAGGTATTCAGAGCCAGTTCGGTTTCGGTATTAGGTAAAAACGGATAGGAACGCTCACGGAGTTGCTGTTCAAACTCCCGCGCATTTTCCGGACCAAAGCCCAGATAGGCGGACAGTTTCGCCAGAAAGGCCAGGTGAAAGTTTTCGTAGCCCGTCTCCATGTGTTCCAGCAGCAGAATCGATTCCAGCAGAAACTGAAAGAGCATCGGATTGCCGGATTCTTCTTTCAGGCTTTTCGTCAGCATTTCGGTAAGAAAGAGCGCAATCCCGGATTTTGCGACTTCAAACGGGATACTTTGCAGCGGATGCAGCGTCTTAACTTCAGAAAGCCGGTTCAGATCACGGTCGTCTTTGTAGTATACCACCATGTCCAGCAGTGTCATCGGCTGAAAGAGGGCAATCTTATTGGTTTTGCTTTTGGCCGAGCGGACGTTATTAACGACATAACTCTGAAGGCCAAACTCCTCGGTATACACTCTGGCAATGATCGATGTTTCCCGGTAACGTATATAACTTAAAGCTATTCCCCGTGTTTTATGTAACATAATTTAATCGCAGCGTCTACAGATTAAAAAAGCCGATATTTTCATCTGTAATCAATAAGCCGTTCCTTTTCTTATTTAACACAAAAGCCTTAAAAAAAAGGCGTATTTTCGTAGATATTTTTGTTGACTGAGGTGCATGATTAATCGACTACGTAACTATTTCCTATTGATTATCACAGCGTTGCTGATATTACCTGTCAGCCTGAACGCTCAGGTATTAACCCGTCGCTCAACCGCCGGAATTCCCGTTGATAAGTCAGGAGCCGGTCAGGGTAGCCCGAGGCTGGTACTGCCGGCCGTTGCTGTGGATCAGCTTATCGCCGAAGATGATGCCGCGGCTAAACTGGGCGTTCCGTTCCGCTTTGGTACCAAACGGGATGTTGATGTAAACATTACCGGCGATGGGATGCGCTCTGAAAGCGGCGGATACCGGTTTTATCACTATCAGATTTATTCGGAAGGAGCCTATTCGCTCAACCTCCTGTTCGACCGCTTCCGGCTGGTCGATGGTGCCAGCCTGTATATCTACAACCCCGGACAGACGATGGTAATCGGGCCGATCACCAGTGCCCAGAATCCGGCCAACAACCAGTACTGGACGGATATTATTGCGGGTTCGCAGTTAACGATTGAGTTACGGGAGCCCCTGTCGGCGGCAGAAAGCAGTGATCTGCACCTGTCCGGCGTTGTCCACGGCTACCGGAATCTGTTTCCTGACAAAAATCAGGATAAAGTATTCGGCAGTTCATCGTCCTGCGAGCTGAATGTAACCTGTTATCCGAACCTGCAGAACGAAGCAGACGGCGTGGTAATGATTCTGATTGATCAGGCAACCCGTCTTTGTACGGGCTCTATGGTCAATACAACTCGCCAGAGCTTCCGGTCGTTTTTACTGACGGCCTTCCACTGCATTGATATCGGGACGTATGTTAACAATGTTCGTACCAGTTATAACGATGGTGTGCTGACTAGTGCCGAAGTTACTCAGGCGCAGAACTGGCTAATCCGGTTCAACTACCAAAGCCCGACCTGTAATCCATCTCAGGAAGATAACGAAGTAGTTACGCTGAACGGCAGCGTACTTCGTGCATCATACAGTCAATCTGACTTTGCCCTGATGGAGATTAATCAGCAGGTTCCGGTCGATGTAAATACAACTTATCTTGGCTGGAACAAGGCCAATGCTAATGCTATCAATGCCTTTACCATTCACCATCCGCAGGGGGATGTCAAAAAGGTATCTTTTACTAATGCCGACACCCAGATTTCAGGTTATGGCAATAGCTCCGGCAGTGACCATCTCACAGTTTCCTGGGGAAGTTTAGGCGTTACAGAAGGAGGTTCATCGGGATCGCCGCTTTTTGATGCCAACAAACGTATTGTCGGGCAATTACACGGCGGACCATCCTATTGTGGTGCGCCATCGTACCTGCTTGCAGATTACTATGGTCGTTTTTATACCTCATGGGCTGGTAATGGCAATGTCGGAGCCAGGCTCTCTGACTGGCTTGATCCACTCGGTATCAATACCGAAGCCATCAATGGGGTCAAAGCTATTATTAGCGGTCCATCGGCATTTACCGGTAGCGGTACATTTTCCCTGAATGTCAATGACGGTAGCAGTGTATCCTGGGCTGTATCACCAGCTAATGCACTTTCTGTGAGTTCAGGAACCGGCAATACGGCAAATCTCGTGGCAACAGGTATTGCCGGTGCACTGACAATTACATTTACGGTTAATGCCGGACAAAGTTATCCGATAACGTTTAGTAAATCGTTCAGTGTAAGCCCTAATCCGCCGACACCACCGGTTATACCCAATCAAACAGCTACGGCTGCCATTAGCTATTCATACGTAACGCCCGTCTTTCAGGATATCTTACCGCTAACGTATGCGGCCAGCGGGCTACCTGCCGGCCTTTCATATAACGCCTCAGCCCGTACAATCAGCGGCGTAGCATCCGTTTCGGGCGTATTTGCCATTACTATATACGCCATCAATACGTCGAATTTAATCAGTCAGGCATCATTTCAACTGACGGTTGATCCACCGCCGTACGCTCCGCTCACCTTGTTAGAGCCGGTTTATGACTGCACAACAAGAAAACTTGTTTTTCAGAGTAGCGGCGGGGTATTTAACATGCCAATTCAGTACATGTCTATTGGTATTACAGGTTGGACAACTTCTACTTCGTTTATTGTTGAGTCGTCTATTGTCAATGACCCGACTACGGCCCCATTTACCCTGTTTGCCCGCCAGAACGGAACGGTTGTCAGCCGTATGTTTGACTTCCGCCAATACTGTATCAACAAATCCCCTGGTCAGCCACCTGCAGCTCCTGTTGTCTATAATCAGTCGGTCAATACCGGTAGTTCGTTTACATACATCGTTCCGGCATTCAGTTCGGCGCGGCCATTAACCTACGCAGCAACCGGATTACCTGCCGGACTTACATTCTCGGCAGCAACACGGTTAATCAGCGGTATAACTCAGTCAACAGGCACGTCAACAATAATGGTCACTGCTACGGATGACTATAATCTGTCATCCAGCATCTCGTTTGTTCTAACAGTTAACCCGGCAAATACACCGGCTAATTCACTCTCATTGATAGCCCCAACTTATAACTGCTCAACAGGAGCTATCCGGTTTAATACTGCAGGAGGTAATGGTACAACTATTCGTTATATGGCTGTAGGTATAACACCATGGACCACTAATCCCAATCAAACTGTTGATGCGGGCGTCAGAAATGATCCTAATTCTGCCGCATTAGTACTTACAGCTGAACAAAACGGTATTGTTGTTACCAAAGAGTTTAACCCAAGACAATACTGTAGTAACCAAGGGCAGAATTATGCGCCGGTTGCTCCATTAATTCCTAATCAGATTGCTATCATTGGGCAGCCTTACAGCTATACTCTACCGACATTCTATGATGACCAGCCTCTGACTTATTATGTCTCCCCGTTGCCGTCCGGCCTCAGCATTAATACACAGAAAACGGTTATTAGCGGCACGCCAAACGTACAGGGTAACTTCAACGTGAGCATAACAGCGATCGACCCTAATGGGTTGTCGGCCAATGTAGTGTTTATGTTTTCAGTATATGCAACCGCACCGGCTACCTTTACGATGATCAGTCCGATATACGATTGCCAAACCCGTCAGATTTCATTCCGGACAACGGGTGGTAATGGTACTACGGTTCAATACATGGCAGTCGGGGTAACCGGCTGGACAACCAATCCGATCCAAACCATTGATGCTGCCGTCGTCGCCGATCCAAATAACAATTTTATTACTATCGTTGCACAACAGAACGGCATCTATGCTACCTACAACTTCAACTTCCGGCAAGCCTGCGGTTCGGCAAGGGAGGCGATCCATGCGGCCGTGCTGGACATCCGCATACTGGAAAACCCGACAACCCAACCAACCGTCTCGGCCCGTATTTCGGGATCGGCCGGCCTGCCGTTAACCGTCGAGCTGATCGATTTGCAGGGGCAGGTACTGGCAACCGAACAGATCGGGACCCCGTCGGATGATGAACCGGTTACCCTGCGCTTAACGAAGCCGGCCGGTTTATATCTGCTCCGCGCCCGTAATCAGCAGCAGGTCAAAACCGTAAAAATCATTAAAGGACAATAGCTCTGGAACCAAAAAAGCCAGGCCGTCGGCCTGGCTTTTTTGGTTATCTGTTTCTGCTATACGACCCGCACCAGTATCATAACACCGGACGCCCAGTTCATTTTCAGCCGCTTGAACCGATGATCCTGTTCGAGGGTTTCAATCAGATGCTGCACTTTCAGGTCGTGCCCCTCAGGCCAGTTCGGCTGCGGCAGCATATCGTCAATTACATAAAATCCGCCGGGCTTTACCAACTGCAGGGCTTCTTCCAGATGGTTATATTTCCCAGGCCAGGTATCGGCAAAAACCATGTCAAATGCCGACGGCTCGAGGCGGACAAGCACCGCTTCTCCCCGCTCTTCCAGTAACGTCAGCCGTGGGTCATGCCCTAACAATGTCCGGGCGATCCCGATCAGCTGCGCATCAGACTCCACCGACATGAGGTGTGCACCGGCACTCATGCCCTGCAGCAGCCAGGCCGTTGCTCGGCCAGCTCCCGTACCTAGTTCCAGAAACCGCCCGCCCGGCTTACAGGCAGCCAGTATCTGTAGCAGTGCCCCCGATAAATCGTCTGACTTCTGATTAAAGCCTATGGCCTGCGATTGCGCATCAATCGCGGCGATAATCGCCGGGACATCCCGGATGTCGGTTTCGTTCATTCCTGACATACTGATAAACTAAATACGTTAACGGATGTGAAGTCATCACACCACCGTCAAATGTAGCGTTAAAAATCGCCTGTTAACACAGTTTAGTTTAAAATGCCGGTTTTCCAGGCAGCGAAGTTATATCATCCCAATAGCAGCGCATTGCCGGACTAACCGTCCCGTCGAGGTTTTCATGCATCACCTGTTCTACTTCCTGCCCGCCCAGATGCCGGTATACCTCCCGCGCCCGCCGGTTATCGGCATACACCCAGAGATACATATTTTTTGTTCCGTACGTTTCCTGGATCCATCGGGCAGCGCGCTGAATCAACGCGCTGCCAAGCCCTGTTCCGCGCGCTTCTTCACGCACATGCAGATTGTCGATCAGACTGCCATACACCGGATCATCCTGGCCATATACACAGATAAATCCCAACAGTCGGGTATCGTCTTCGGCCAGCAGCACCCATTGGTTATCCTGCGGATTAACCAGCCGGCTTGTCCAGACAGCCAGGCGGTCGGCCAGCACACGGTTGTCCAGAAAATCGTCGGAGAAAATGCCCCGGTAGGTTTGCTGCCAGCTCCGGCTATGTAATCCGGCAATGGCATCAACATCAGTTTTATCAGCGTTTCGGAAGGTCATGGTTTCAGTAGCGTTTAGCTGCGAAGTAAACAAAAACGGCCCACCATCCGGTGAGCCGTCCTGTATTTTTTTATAGCTGTAGCGGCTTAAGCCACGGTCTTGATTTTCAGTTCATCCAGCTGCTTGTCAGCAATTGTTGACGGCGAATCGATCATCACATCACGGCCCGAGTTGTTTTTCGGGAAGGCAATGAAGTCACGGATCGAATCGGCACCGCCAAAGATCGAACATAGCCGGTCGAAGCCGAAAGCGATCCCGCCGTGCGGTGGTGCACCGAATTCAAAGGCATCCATCAGGAAGCCGAACTGTGCTTTTGCCTCTTCCGGCGAGAAGCCCAGCAGGTCGAACATCCGCGCCTGCAGGTCGCGCTGGAAAATCCGGATGGAACCGCCACCGACTTCGGTACCGTTGATAACCATATCGTAGGCATTGGCCCGTACCTGACCCGGATCGGTATCGATCAGGGCGATATCTTCCGGCTTCGGCGAGGTGAACGGGTGGTGCATGGCAAACCAGCGGCCTTCGTCTTCGCCCCACTCCAGCAGCGGGAAGTCGAGTACCCAAAGTGCCTTAAACTCATCTGCCTTGCGCAGGCCGAGGCGGCTGCCCATTTCCAGACGCAGCTCGTTCAGCTGTTTGCGGGCCTTACCGGTGTCGCCGGAAATAATCAGCATCAGGTCACCAGGTTCGAAGTTTTCGCCTTCGCTCTTGAAGCGGGCTACCCAGTGCTTCAGGTCTTCTTCGGAATAGAATTTATCAACCGACGATTTCAGGCTGCCATCTTCGTTGTAGCGGACATAAATCAACCCTTTGGCTCCAATCTGCGGACGTTTTACCCATTCCGTCAGTTCGTCCACCTGTTTCCGGGTGTAGCCGGCGCAGCCTTTTGCATTGATACCAACCACCAGTTCGGCGCTGTCGAATACGGCAAAGTTTTTACCCGATGTCAGGTCAACCGTGTCGAATGTACCTTTCAGTTCCACAAAACGCATTCCGAAACGGGTATCCGGTTTGTCGGAGCCGTAGAACCGCATCGCGTCGGCATAGGTCATGCGGGGCACTTCGGCCATGTCGATGCCTTTTACCGTTTTGAACAGGTGACGTACCAGCCCTTCGAACATGTTCAGAATATCTTCCTGCTCAATGAACGACATTTCGCAGTCGATCTGCGTAAATTCCGGCTGACGGTCGGCCCGCAAATCTTCATCGCGGAAACATTTCACAATCTGGTAATAGCGGTCAAAACCCGACACCATCAACAGCTGCTTAAAGGTTTGCGGCGATTGCGGCAGGGCATAAAACTCACCCGGGTTCATGCGGCTGGGCACCACAAAGTCACGGGCACCTTCCGGCGTTGATTTGATCAATACCGGCGTTTCTACCTCAATAAAGCCCTGTCCGTCCATATATGTCCGGGTCTGCTGCGCCATTCTGTGGCGAAGTTCCAGGTTTTTACGAACGCTGTTCCGGCGCAGGTCAAGGTAACGGTATTTCATCCGCAGGTCGTCGCCGCCGTCGGTTTCGTCTTCGATCAGGAACGGCGGTAATTTTGCCGCGTTCAGAATTTCCAGATTACCGAGCCGGATTTCAATTTCGCCGGTCGGGATATTCGGGTTCTTGGATTTACGTTCGATGACCGTTCCGGTAGCTTTTACCACATATTCACGTCCTAGTGAACGGGCTACCGAAAACAAATCTGCCGAAGGAATCGCGGTTGTATTGGCCACACCCTCGTCGAGAATAAGTTGCGTAATGCCATAACGGTCGCGGAGGTCAATCCAGAGAACGCCTCCTTTATCACGGATGGTTTGCACCCAACCCGTCAAAATTACATCGGTATTTACGTGTTCAAGGCGTAGTTCGCCACAGGTATGTGTACGGAGCATTGCGAAGTATGATTGGGTGACCGTTCTATGAGCCACTAACTGACTTAGGCACAGTATACTGGCTCATGTATTGGCGCACTCAGTTAATTAGGGCGCAAAAGTACAAAAAAGCAAACGCAAGTTGTAGACCTTTCCTGCGATAATGCCAAATATGTCGTTGTTTTTTACCGTTTTTGCTTGATTTAGTTCAAAAACTGCAAAAAATTAATACAGAAACATCATAATGGCATTGACAGGGCCGGAAAGAGCAGGGCAGGCTAACGGAGCTACTGGCAGGGCCGGTATTTTACCGCGTTGCCGGTAACGAATTTATTTCCGCCCGAAATCAGCCGGATTCTCGCCCCAGTAATCCGTTTCCCATTTCAGCACCGGATTGGCATAGGCATGGGTTGCCAGCCAGCGTTCGGCCCGTTCGATGAGCTCAAACAGGACGGCATTATGGGGTGTCGGGTCAAGTTTGGTATTTGCCTTCTTTTTCCTGACCCAGCTGATGGCCGTTCTTGAGTCAGAATAGACCGGAATATTGCTTTTTTTCTGGTGCAGGAGCGCCAGCGCATGGACAATGGCCAGAAACTCGCCGATGTTGTTGGTGCCGTCGGCATAAGGTCCCATCCGGAAAATATACTGTTTGGTCGCCAGATAAATGCCCTGATATTCCATATCACCCGATGCCGTGTTCCAGGCCGCATCGACAACCATACTGTCTTCGACAGGCTTACCGATCAGGGCTGATGATTTGGGAGCCGTAGCAGCCCCTTTCGGGTTACCGATATGCACGTGCGGCTTATCGGAAAAGGCTTTCTGCGCCAGGGCTTTCGAGTCAAAGGATTTATACAGCGCCCCGTCGAATCCTTCTACCTGCTGTTTACAGTCGTCCCAGCTATCATATACACCATTTTGCCGGCCCCGCCAGACAACGTAAAATTTGGGCTTTTTGGCCATAACTTGTCACTTGGTATCCTGCAAAGATACAGCCTCTGAAGAATCGAATAAAAAATATTCACAACACACTGATTTTCAGATTATTAAAAATGCATTAATCCATTGGATTCACCCTGTTGATGCCGTATTTTTGAGGAACCAAACCCACCCCGCAAAGGTTATTTATATAGCTTATACGATGAGTTGGGGTTTAAGCGTTAATTGATTGATTTAACCACTAGATACTGTCGCTTCTGCGATCCGATAAAATGAAAGTCAAAGCCATAATTTCCAGTTTATTCCTTGCGGGTATGATGGCGGCTTGTTCTCCAGCCATCACCGTGCAATACGATTATGATTCGAAGGTAAATGTGCGCCAGTTCACGACCTATCGCATCGAAGCCGATCGCCAACGCAATGCCGATCCGATTGTAGGCAGTAACCTGAACCAGCGCCGGATTGCCGACGCCCTCGACCAGTCACTGAAGGGACGCGGCTACAAGCCGGTGCAGGATGGTGAAGCGGATCTGGTTGTCCGGTTCTTTACTGATTCACGGGACCGGCAGCAGGTGCAGTCCAACAATACCATGAGCCCGTATTGGGGTTGGGGTTGGGGGATGCCGAATAACCAGGTATATACCCGCAACTACGAAGAGAACCGTGTCGTGATCAATGTGTATGATGCACGTACCAATGATATCATCTGGCAGGGCTGGGCAAAAGGCCAGCTGAATACCAAAAAAGAACGCGAACGCGATACGGCTTTCCGGGAAACCGTAGCCAGTATCATGAAAAATTTCCCTGAAAGTGCAGGGCAGGACTACGGAGCTGCTCGCTAATTTTTAAGCCGGAAAATTAATAAAAACCCCGACTCTGGCGAGCCGGGGTTTTTATTTCGTCTCAGGTTTCGTTTTTTTGAAGCTGATTATCAATAACAATTCATGGCAGTACCAACTAAACGCCCCTTCATATACTCACTCCTCGCAGCATTGGTTTTGCTGTTGCTGGGGCTGGCGGGGTTGCTGTGGATTAGTTATTTACGGGAACAACGCTACCAGGATGAAGTGAAAAGCCTCCAGTTTGAACTATCCCGCAAGCAGGACAGCCTGCAACGTTTACAGGAGCAGTTATTGTTTCCCATCCCCAAACAACCCGCCCGCGACACAACCGACGGCTGGAACAACCCGCCGGAATCGTCCAGACTTTCTGCTGATAAATAAGTCAAGCCATTTGTTTTTCGGCTTCCGGTTGTATTTTAGGCCTTATTTCCACCTTTAAGTAACTTGCTAAACTGACTATGTTCAGCTACCAGTTTGCAGCACAAACGCATATCGGCGGCCGCCGGGAAAACCAGGACAGTTATGGTTCCGGTATGACTCCCTATGGCTTTGTGGTAACTGTCTGCGACGGTATGGGTGGCGCTGCCGGTGGTAAACGCGCCGCCGAAACGGCTGTCAGCCTGATTATACGCGACCTCAGAACCAGTCACCACGCTACCCCGGAACCTGCACTTATTGCCGCCATAGAAGCAGCCAATCAGGCTATTTTTCAGATTAGCCGGTTAAAAACCCATCTGCACGGCATGGGAACCACCGTGACGGTATTACTGGTCAATAAGGAAGCCGTTTATATTGCCCATGTTGGGGATAGCCGGGTTTATCACCTGCGCAACCAGCAGGTTCTGTTCCGCACCTTTGATCACTCTGCGGTCTTTGAACGGGTGCTGATGGGTCAGATGACCGAAGAAGAAGCGCGGCTCTCACCCGAATCCAATATTATTTTACGCGCAGTCGGTGTTGATGCCAGTGTTGATATTGACCTGCATCAGTCGGTCTGGCTCCCCGGCGACCGCTTTGTGCTCTGCACGGACGGGGTATCCGGGATAATGCCTGAGCCGGAGCTGCTGCGGCAGATCAGCCAGCCCAAAATTCCAGCCCGCATCGCCGACGAGCTTACCGAACACGTTAATCACATCGGCTTTGCCCAGGGCGGCCGCCACGATAACCTGACCATTGCCGTTGTTGATATGGGTTGATCAAATCCGTATCCAGCCGGTTAAGCGGTTCCGCTGCCGGATAAGCTGGTATCCGTTGAAAACACCCAGCAACTCAACCAGTGCTCCGGCCGGCAGGGTCTCAATCACCGCCGCAGAAGGCACGGCCGCCTCCACAAGATCAGTCGGTTTGTTCAGGGTCAGCTGCCGTATACTGCGGCTCACCGGCACAACACTACTATTGGTCAGATAGCCGCTGATACCGTCCGGTAGTTCTACGCGGAGCCAGTCGGCGGTACCGCCAAGAATGGTCAGTGCCGCTAATCCGGGCAGCCTGCGGACGATTGGGCTATCGCCGTCCGGTGCACTCCGCAGCAACGCCTGACTGGCCGCCACCCTGACCGAATCGCCCAGGCGGCTGGCAGCCAGTAACGGTTGCCGCGCCGGACCGGACCCCAGCCGGATAAACGGCAGCGGATCAACAGCACCTTCTCCGTTCAGATAGATGCCAAAATGTAGGTGTGGCCCCGTAGTACGGGCATTGCCGGTATTTCCGACAAATCCGACGGTATCACCCGCCGATACCCGCTGTCCGTCGGTAACATTCCAGCGATCAAGATGCGCGTAATACAAGCGCTGGCTGCGGGAATCGTCTGACAGAAATACGATATTACCGCCCAGCTCGTTGACACCAACCCGCGAAATCACGCCGTCGGTGCAGGCCAGGGCCGGTGTACCGCGCGGCGCAAAAATATCGACCCCTTCGTGCCAGCGCTGCCCCCCGTCCCGTGCAGCCCCGAAAAAGCTGCTGATCTGCCGGCTTGTACGCCCCTGCACCGGAAAACCAAGCATTGACTCACGGCTGACGGCGATGGTATACCGGCCACTGCGCAGCAGCTCCGGCTGAATACGGATCAGGTACGCTCTGGTCCGGCGTACATCCCATTCAAGCTGATTGGTATCGGCTTTCGAGGAAGCAACCAGATTCGGCCGGTTAGCCGGCGCGCGGTCGTCGAGCTCGAACACATCAATAAACACCTGCCCTTCTTTCTGTCCCTGTATATCAACGCGGATAACGAGTTTATCGCCCCGCTGTGCGTTTACGCGGTACCCGACCGCAAACGGCCGGCCGGCAGCAAAATAACCCGATTCACGATAAGGAATTGAAATCTGTAAGGAATCCCGGAAGACGCGCCGGGCCACTTCCAGCCAGTCAGTACCCAGCGCGGTACGGTCAAGCCTAGCTGCTTTCAGCGATTGTTCGTATTGCTCATGCGGGGAGGTACTGCGGAATAACCCTGTTGCTGGTCCGGTTCCGTTACAGGCCTGTAGCCAGCAGGAACCAGCCAATAAAAGTAAGGTAATCAGCTTATAACCGGTAATGTATCTGCTTCTGCGTTTCATAAATCATTGAGTAGCTCTGAAACCGAAACCAAAACGGATGCACATGGTTAACAGAAAGCACTTAAAACACCTGTGTAGTACCGGATTAGAACAAAGTGTGGAAAGAAGTACACAGTGAATGCTGGAAACATACATTGCCCGTTGTGTTTAGGCTATGTATGCACATTTTAAACTTTTATAGACACTATTTTCGCTCTATGTCTATAACCAGTCTTTTCATTAATTAATTAGCATATTCATTAATCCACTGATTTACAGAGCACTATAAAATTTTCCGTATTTTTTAAAAAAAATAGTCATACAGTCTATTATAATTCCTATTAGTTGTGTAGATTTGTACACATAATTCTACAATGTGGGGAAAAAAATCCCCAATCCGACTTTTTTTATCTGCCGTATTTGATTTTTATCCATCGTAACCATATACAGAAAGCCGTCTCTTGGAGACGGCTTTTCTTATTTAGACCTATTCCATAAACCACTGATAAACAATGATTTGCAGTAAAATATCAATCCACTAGCGACAAAAAAGGGCAAAAAATAAGCTGGTCAATGTGCCAGCTCTTTTTTTACCCACCGTAACTTGTACTATTGTATTATTTAGAGTTGCAAACCCCGTGCCAGTCACATCAAGGGGTTATTTTTATTTTTACGCATTATTGCGTTTCGTCCAGAAGTAAACCGGAATACCCAGACCGGCGATTAACAAGCCCATACCGGTATTAAATGTTTTAGTCCATAACAGAATGCCGCAAATCGTTAAACCAGCGACAACATATAAAGCCGGCACCAGTGGATACCCAACGGCTTTGTAGGGGCGCTCGGCATTTGGTTCTTTCCGGCGCAGCACAAATATCCCCGTGATCGTCACAATATAAAAGACCAGGGAGGCAAAGGTGCAGTAATCCAGCAGATCTCCGTAAGTGCCCGACAGACAAAGCAGCGAGGCCCAGAGGCATTGCAGCCACAAAGCGCGGCCAGGCACGGCGTTCCGGTTCAGGTGCGAGGCCTGCTTCAGGAACAGACCATCCTGCGCCATGGCATAATACAACCGCGCGCCTGCCAGAATCAATCCATTGTTACAGCCAAAGGTAGAGACCATGATCAGGGCGGCCATGATCCCTACGGCCACATTCCCGAAAATAGTCTGGGCAGCCGCCGTAGCAACACGGTCGAACTCCGCAAACTGAATCCCGCGGCCGATAACATCCGTAGCGACCGGCGAACCTTTCAGCGGCAGAATCGACAGGTAGGATACGTTGGCCAGGGTATAAATCACCGTGACCATCAGGGTACCGAAAAACAGGGCCAGCGGGATATTTTTACGCGGATTCTTAATTTCACCGGCAATGAACGTCACGTTATTCCAGGCATCTGCCGAGAACAGCGACCCGACCATCGACGTACCGAACGCCAGCACCAGCGCCATACCAGCCAGCGGCATTACCGACCCGTCGGCCGATGTCGTGGTGGCTTCCCAGGCGTTCTGTAAGTTAGCACTCAGGGTATCCTTGCCCAACCCTACGCCGATGCCCAGCAGGATAATCCCGAAGAGCGCAACCAGTTTGGCGGAGGTAAACACGTTCTGAATGATTTTTCCGCTTTGAATCCCCCGGCTGTTTATCCAGGTCAGCAAGACAAGGCTACTGATGGCAAACAACTGACCCAGCGACACCTTAATGGTACCAAGTGTAAATAACACGTTCTGTGGGTTAAAGGCCGGAATAAAGACCGCCGTATACCGCGCAAAGGCCACCGCAACCGCCGCAATCGTCCCGGTCTGAATAACCATAAACACGGTCCAGCCATAGACAAAGCCCCACAAAGGCCCGAACGCCCGCTGGATGTATACGTACTGCCCGCCGGCCTTGGGCATCATCCCCGCCAGCTCACCATAGCTGAGAGCCGCCGTAACGGTAATGATACCGGTTAAGACCCACAGCAGCAGCAGCCACCCGGACGCGCCAAGGTTACGCGCCATATCGGCCGAGACAATAAAAATACCGGACCCAATCATGGAGCCGGAGACAATCAGGGTTGAGTCGAGCAGACCCAGTGAGCGTTTAAAATCGGTCTTTTCGTCGGTAGAGGCCGGGGTCATAATGGATTGAGCTAATAGGAGATGTTTGTTGAACGGAATGATTATGGGTACTAATCCGTGCAAGAAACAACAAAAGTGGTACTTTTGCCAATTCGTTATACGTCATCAACGCGGAAATTTTACGTGCAATTTGCTTAATTTGATTCATTCGTTTTCATGATTATCCCTCTTGCCCATCGCGCAGGACAAACGCAGGAATACTACTTCTCGGTCAAGCTGGCCGAAGTCCGCAAACTCCTGGCCGCCGGCCACGATGTGATTAATATCGGCATTGGAAATCCTGACATGATGCCGTCAGTGCAAACCCTTCAGACGCTGGCCGATGCGGCCTATCGTCCGGACTCACATGGCTATCAATCGTATAAAGGAACGCCCGCTTTACGGCAGGCCATTGCCCGTTTTTATGCACATACGTATGGCGTTGACCTGGAGACGGAAACGGAAATCCTGCCCCTGATCGGCTCCAAAGAAGGGATTACGCACATTTCCATGACGTTTCTCAACGACGGCGATGAAGTGCTGGTACCCGAACTGGGCTATCCCGCCTACCGCGCCGTGAGCCGCATGGTTGGTGCTGTTGTAAACGAATACCCGCTGGACGAACAACGCGGCTGGCAACCGGACTGGGACCTGCTGGCGGAACGCGTTTCGGACAAAACAAAAATCATCTGGCTCAACTACCCGCACATGCCGACCGGCGCTCCTGCCTCGCGGGAACTGTTCGAACGGTTTGTCCGCTTTGCCCACGACCACAAGGTATTGCTTTGCCACGACAACCCGTATAGCCTGGTACTGAACCAGAAAGCGCCAATCAGTATGCTGTCTGTGGACGGGGCGCGGGAAGTAACGATTGAGCTTAACTCCATGAGTAAGTCGTTTAACATGGCGGGCTGGCGGATCGGCTGGTTAGCGGCCGCGAAACCGTACATTGATGCGGTGCTGACCATCAAAAGCAACGTCGATTCGGGCATGTTTAAACCGATGATGGACGCCGCCGCCGTAGCCCTCGGCAACTCCGACGAATGGCACGCCGAACGGAATGCGGTATATGCCGGCCGGCTGGAAGCTGTCCATGCGTTTCTGGATGCCCTGCACTGTACCTATACCACCGATCAGGAAGGCATGTTTATCTGGGCTAAACTGCCGGAATCCGTTGCATCGGCCGAGAAGCTGGTGGATGAGCTGTTGTATCAGAAACACATTTTTATTGCACCCGGCTTTATTTTCGGGCCGAAAGGCGGGCGGTACATCCGCATTTCGCTCTGCATGCCGAAAGAACGCATCTGGGAAGCTGTTAACCGTCTGAAAGCATGAACGTTTCGATTATAGGTATCGGCCTGCTGGGCGGCTCATTTGCCCTGGCCGTCCGCGAAAAATACCCGAAAATGCACTTTATCGGCGTCGATACGTCGCCGGTACATGGCCAGCTGGCTATTGCCAAAGGCATCGTTGATGAATGCCTGCCGCTGGAAGAAGCCGTCGCCAAGTCAACGCTGGTGTTGCTGGCGACGCCGGTGAACATCATCACCGACATGCTGCCTGAGCTGCTTGATTTGCTGCCGGAAGGCGCCACACTAACCGATCTGGGTTCGACAAAAGAGCTGATCTGCGAAGCGGCCGACCAGCACCCGAAGCGGGCGCAGTACGTGGCTGCTCACCCGATGGCCGGGACCGAAAATTCGGGACCGGGTGCGGCATTCCGCGACCTGCTGCCAGGCAAAAACCTGATCATCTGCGACCGCGAAAAAAGCGCTCCCGACAGCCTTAAGCTGGTCGAAGCGTTGTTCCGCGACATCGGCATGAAGATTTTTTACATGACCCCGAAAGAACACGACCTGCACCTGGCCTACGTATCGCACCTGAGCCACGTCAGTGCCTTTGCGCTGGGGCTAACGGTACTGGAGAAGGAAAAAGACGAAAACACGATCTTTGAGATGGCCAGTACGGGTTTTGGTTCTACGGTTCGTCTGGCGAAGAGTTCACCGCAGATGTGGGCCCCGATCTTCGACCAGAACCGGCAAAACGTATCCAAAGCGCTGGGCGACTACATTGATTTTCTGCAGCAGTATAAAGCTATTATCGACAATCAGGATATTACCGGCTCGCTGGAATATATGCAGCGGGCCAACGTGATCCGGCGGGTCCTGGAAGGGATTGAGAAGAAATAAAAGACGTACCGCTGTTTTATACCATGAGAGCCTTGCCCGAACCGGCGAGGCTTTCTTTATAGTCGTCAACTGTCTGGCCGGTGTACTCAAAAAACGCTTTTTTAAAGGCTTTCCGGCTTGAAAAACCACACTCATGCGCCAGCAGGAACAGGTTCATCTCTGCCATTTTCGGATTCTTCAGCAATACTTTCATCGCTTCGATCCGGTATTCGGCCATAAGCCGGTCAAAGGATTTCACCAGACCACGCCTCAGCACTTCAGCAAGCTGGCAAACCGACATCTGGGCATGGACCGCCAGGCACGCCGGTGTCAACTCAGGATTCAGATACAGCATTTCGCGGTCCAGCACATCCTGAAGCTGACCGGACAGCACAATAAGATCGACCTCCGTTAAGCAATTCGTCACGGGCAGCTCATGCGTCAGGGCAGCCGGCTGCGACAGTCCCTGCAACAGGGTAACTGCGTAATTCCGAACGGAAAGCACTGTTTTGTAAATAGTGGTACCAAAAAGCGACTCGGTCATGACGGGAGCTGGAACGTGCATATATCTGATGCTTAACGGGCTGTAAAGGTTGTAAGCTATATGACAAATTTCATACCGACAAATCAATTCGCTGATTATCAATAATATAACTCAAATAAAAGGCATTTAATATGTTCGGTTCCGAACAAAAGTGTACGAAATCGAACACCTTTCCCCAAAAAACCGTTGGCCTCAGTAACAGACGCGGGCTTTCATACCCTCGTTTACCATGATCTTTACCAACACAATACTCAATTCACTATACCATGAAAGTTAATATTGGCATCAACGACAGCAACCGGCAGGAAGTTGCTCATGCACTGGCTAAACTTCTGGCCGACGAGTACGTACTTTATACCAAGACCCGTCATGCCCACTGGAACGTTGAAGGACCTGATTTTTACGACAAACACAAGTTTTTTGAAAGCCAGTATGAACAGCTGGATACGTTCATTGATGACATTGCCGAGCGTATCCGTGCGCTCGGGCACTATGCTCCGGCCTCACTGAGCAACTTTCTGAAAATGACGCACCTGACGGAAGAAATCCGCAGCGAAAACAGCAGCAAGGGCTTTATTACCGAACTGCTGACCGATCACGAAAGCATCATCATGAACCTGCGCGGACTGGCTAATACCTTTGCCAACGACTACGGCGATCTCGGCACCAGCGATTTCGTTACAGGCCTGATGGAAGAGCACGAAAAAATGGCTTGGTTTCTACGCGCTCACCTGCGCTAGACCACAAAATTCTCACTGATTATTAAAGCATTATTCCTTATTTTACCACATAGTCACATAAGAGCACAAAGAAGGTAAAAACTATGTTTTCTGATGTGGCTATGTGGTAAAAAAATAACAATCCGCACCTTTCCCCTCTGCCTGTGTTTTCAGGCCATAACAATAAAGCGGCTTGTCCTGCGTATTTTTGCGGTACATATCAATTTTCATTAAGCCAGTGACTCCAACAATCGGCATCTTAGGCGGCGGCCAGCTCGGCCTCATGCTCCTGCAAGCGTCTATCGACTGGAACCTACGCGTTCATATCCTCGACCCTGATCCGGAAGCCCCCTGCCGCCACCTTGCTACCCAATTTGAGACCGGTTCGCTGCTCGATTACGACACCGTATACCGCTTCGGTCAGTCGGTCGATGTATTGACCATTGAAATTGAAAAAGTAAACGTTGAGGCCCTGGAAGCCCTCGAACGCGAAGGCAAAAAGGTGTATCCGCAACCGGCTGTCATCCGGACCATTCAGGACAAACGGCTCCAGAAAGCATTTTACCGCCAGCACGGCCTGCCAACCGCCGATTTTATCCTGACCGACAACCGCGCTGATGTTGCCCGGTATACTGATTTTCTGCCGGCGTTCCATAAACTCGGCCGTGATGGCTACGACGGACGCGGGGTGCAGCGTATCGCCTCAGCCGCCGACCTCGACAAAGCCTTTGACGCGCCGGGCGTACTCGAAAAAGCCGTTGATTTTGAGAAGGAACTGGCAGTGATTGTGGCCCGTAATGCCGATGGCGCCATGCAGACATTTCCGACGGTTGAGATGGTCTTCCATCCGGAGCTGAACCTTGTTGAATACCTCTTTGCGCCAGCCGAAATTACGGCGGAAGTGAACGAACAGGCCCAGCAGATCGCCCGGCAGACCGCCGAAGCATTCGGTATTGTCGGGTTGCTGGCCGTTGAGCTTTTCCTCGATAAAGACGGGCAGGTGCTGATTAACGAAGTAGCTCCCCGCCCCCACAACAGCGGTCACCATACGATCCGGGCCAACGTTACGTCACAGTTTGAACAGCATTGGCGGGCCATTCTGAACCTGCCGCTGGGTGATACCGATTTCTACCAGCCCTCAGCCATGCTGAACCTGCTGGGCGAAGACGGTTTTACCGGCCCCGCCAAATACGAAGGACTCGAAACACTACTCGGCATGTCGGGGGTTTTTCCGTTTTTCTACGGCAAGGCCATCACAAAGCCCTTCCGGAAGATGGGGCACGTGACGGTTATGGACGCCGACATAGACCGGCTCCGCGAAAAAGTAGCCGTCGTCCGCGACAGCATCCGCGTAATCGCCTGATAATTTTGTAAAAAATCGGGGACCTGCCGCAAGTTTCAGCCAATAACCGGGCCTAACAAGCTGTTAGAAGTATAAAAACCTGAAACTATCATGAAACCAACCACTCCCGTGCTGGCTGGCTGCGCCGTATTGTCAATTGGCAATATGGCACAGGCGGCAACACCCGGCATGTACATCTCACATGCCGATCATGTACTGGGCACGTCACTTGATGTCCGAATTGTTGCCGGATCGGAAGCCAGCGCCCGGCTGGCCGAGCAAAAAGCCCTTCAGGAAATTACGCGGCTGACTAAGGTGCTGATCGGGTATGATGGGCAAATCGAATTCAGCCGTTGGGCAGCAACCCGGCACGAAGCGGTCCGGGTCTCCGATGATCTTTTTTCCGTTCTGCAGTTATTTGAGCAGTGGCACAACCAGACAAATGGTGCCCTGAGCGCATCGGCCGAAACCATCGGTCAGTTGTGGCAGCAAGGGGCTATCGACGGGCAACTACCCTCAGTAGCAGCCAAAGCAGAAGCCGTTGACCTGGCCAATCAGACCCACTGGCAGCTCGACGCTGACAACCAATCGGCTACCCGCCTCAGCGAAGCGCCGCTGCGGCTGAATACCTTCACCAAAAGCTATATCATCGACAAAGCCTGCGAGGCCGCACTGGCCGTTGACGGTATTGAGGCACTGGTCGTTAATGCCGGTGGCGACATCATTGTCCGCGGCAATTTGCCGGTGGCGGTGGCGGTGGTGAACCCGCGCGCCAGTGCCGAAAATGATGCCCCGATGGCCCGCCTGTCGGTACAGAATCAGGCAGTGGCCACGAGCGGGGATTACCGCCGCGGTGTCCGGATCGACAGTACCTGGCACTCCCACGTTGTCGACCCGCGTACGGGCGAACCGGCATCGGAAATTATCAGCGCCACGGTGGTCCATCCGGATGCGGTGGTTGCCGGAGCCTTATCGACTGCCTTCAATATCACCACTGCCGGTGAGCGCGAACAGCTGGCAGCAGCCTATCCCGAGGCCGCTTATCTGCTCGTGACCAAAGAGGGTAAGCAGCTGAGCAACGCTAAATGGAGCGATCTGGCGGTAACCATGCCGGAGTCGACAGCAGTCCTGGTTGCCGATGCCTCGGACCGGCTGATGTCGGCCAAAGTACTGGGCATCACCGCCGCCAAACCCTGGAATCCTGACTACGAACTGGCGATCAACCTCGAACTGGCGAAGTTTGAAGGGCGCTTCCGTCGTCCGTTTGTGGCCGTATGGGTAGAAGATGAAGACCGGAATCCGGTCCGGAATATTTCACTCTGGTATAACAAACCCCGCTGGCTGCACGAACTGAAAAGCTGGTACAACAACACCCGGCAAATAGAAGGCTTTGATCCGGCCTCCATTGCCAGCGCGACGCGCTCGCCGGGAGCCTACACCCTCACCTGGGACGGCAAAGACGATAAAGGCCAGTTCGTGAAAGCGGGCAAATACACCGTGGTGATCGAAGTCGCCCGTGAGCATGGCACGTATCAGATCATGCGCAAGGAAATGAATTTCAACGCGAAAGCAAAACAGGAAAAATTAGAGGGTAATGTCGAAATTTCAGCCGCGTCCCTGGACTACCACAAAAAGACAGGCAATCCATAAGGAAGGCGTGAAGGCCGCGCACCAGCCTGCCTGGAAACGGCAGCTGGCCTCCGCAGCCCGCTGGCTGCACATCTACCTGTCGATGATCAGCTTTGCCATTCTGCTATTCTTTGCGGTAACAGGACTTACGCTGAACCATACCGAGTGGTTCGGAGAACATGTAACAACGGTTGAGCACAAGGGCAAGCTGGACGTTAAATGGGTTAGTTCGCCGGATACCAATAAAATCGGCAAGCTCGAAATCGTTGAGTTTTTACGGAATGCGCACGGCATAAAAGGATCTCTCGGCGATTTCCGGATCGATGATCAGGAGATTTCCCTGTCATTTCGCGGCCCGGGCTATACGGCCGATTCGTTTATCGACCGTGAATCGGGCGAGTATGAGCTGACCGAATCGCGGATGGGCTTTGTGGCCGTGATCAACGACCTGCACAAAGGCCGCGACACGGGCGGTGCCTGGTCGCTGGTGATTGATATTTCCGCCATACTGATGACGGTTGTCTCGCTGACGGGTCTTGTGCTGATGGTATTTCTGAAGAAAAAGCGCCTTGCCGGTCTGCTCATCGCCGCCATCGGTACGCTCATCAGCTACCTGATCTACGTACTGCTGGTACCGTAAAAAATGAATACTGTTAAATGAATAATGGCTACGCAGCGCTCATTGTACATTATTCATTTAACAGTATTTATTCTACATTATCCATTTAATTAAGCTACCGTATTTTCCAGTGTTCCGATGCCCTCGATCGAAATCCGGACCACGTCGCCGGAGGCAAGGGTGAAACTGTCGGGCGGTACGATGCCGGTGCCGGTCATCAGGTAACAGCCGTTCGGGAACGAGCATTCGCGGAACAGGAAGCCCGCCAGCTCATCATGTTTACGCTTCATCTGATCAATGGCAATCTGATTTTCAAAGGCCACTTCACCAGCGCGGCTGATTTCCAGCCGGATGAGGGTTGACGGAGCGATCGGTTCGGCCGGTACATAGAGGCAAGGCCCTAACGCGGCGCTGCCATCATAGGTCTTGGCCTGTGGCAGATACAACGGGTTTTCGCCTTCGATACTCCGTGAGCTCATGTCATTGCCACAGGTATACCCCACAATTTTACCCGAGCTGGTGATAAACAGCGTCAGTTCCGGCTCAGGCACATCCCACTGCGAATCTTTCCGGATACGCACCTGCCCTTTCGTGCCAACCACCCGCGAGGCCGTCGATTTAAAAAACAATTCGGGGCGCTCCGCATCGTAGACACGGTCGTAGAAATTACCGCCACCGGCTTTTTTCGATTCTTCCATCCGGGCGTCACGGCTCCGCAGGTAGGTTACCCCCGAGGCCCATACTTCCTGCTGACCAATGGGGGCCAGCACTTCTTCAGTAGCCCAGACCGCATATTCATCCGACGCCGCTGACGACGGAATGGCCTGTAACAGAAACGAATGCAGATCATCCTGATTGACCAGATAATCCCAGTCATCGGAAGGAGCACGGTGAAACTGGCCGTCGTGCTCGACTACCAGTCCCTGGCGGGTTTTGTATAGCTTCATGATAATTGTACGGAATTTATTTTGAAAGGACTATTGACGCCTATTTTACTTTTATCGTAATATTGCGATCATAATCATTAATCGTTTTCATTCAGCATGGGCGTCACCAAAACCGAAGTCTTTACCGATGAGCACAACCGGATCGCGGAACTGGCCAAGGCCTTTGCGCATCCGGCGCGGGTAGCCATTCTACAATTGCTGGCACAGAAAAAAGCGTGCGTCTGCGGTGATCTGGTCGATGAGCTACCGCTGGCCCAGGCAACCGTTTCACAGCACCTGAAAGAGCTGAAACGCATCGGCATTATCAAGGGCGAAATCAATCCGCCACGGGTGTGCTATTGCATCAACGAAGTTGTCTGGCAGGAAGCCCGGGAACTCTTCGGGTCTGTGCTCGACACATTTACTCCTAATACCTGCTGTTAAATTTTTTTACCCATATCTATCGTATTATTACAATAAACCGATTAAGACAATGCAAACCGACGAACAACTCAAAGCCATTGTGCGGGAAAAGTATACGGCCATTGCCGGCCAGTCAGCAGAACAAAATGCGGCATCCTGCTGCGGATCAGGACCGGTAAGCTGCTGCTCACCGGCAGATGTCCCGATCATGGCCGATGATTACAGCCGGCTGGACGGCTACGTTGCTGAAGCCGACCTTTCACTCGGCTGCGGACTGCCCACCAAATTTGCCCTGATTAAGCAAGGCGACACCGTGATTGACCTGGGCTCCGGTGCGGGTAACGACTGCTTTGTTGCCCGCCACGAAACCGGCCCGACCGGCAAAGTGATTGGCATTGACTTCACCGAAGCCATGATTCAGCGGGCACGCACAAACGCCGAAGTACGTGGGTTCAACAACGTCGAATTTCGTCAGGGCGATATCGAGCAGATGCCGGTAAGCGACAACGTAGCCGATGTTATTGTCAGTAACTGCGTACTGAACCTGGTACCGAATAAGAAAAATGTCTTCGGTGAAATATTCCGCGTGCTGAAACCAGGCGGCCATTTCAGCATTTCGGATATTGTCCTGCTCGGCGATCTGCCGGCCAATCTGCAACAGGCCGCCGAAATGTATGCCGGTTGTGTCTCGGGAGCTATTCAGAAAACGGATTACCTGCGCCTGATCGGCGAAGCCGGTTTTACGGCCGTTTCCCTGCAAAAAGAAAAGGTGATTGACTTGCCGGATGACATCCTTCAGCATTATCTTTCGGCGGAGGAGATCACAGCATTCCGGAACTCCGGTACTGGTATCCAGAGCATTACGGTTTATGCCGAAAAACCGGGTAACGCGCCGGCTGAAGCTTGTTGTACACCAGGTAGCGGCTGTTAATGCCTGGATTTATATACCATTTTACTACGTTTACCTGTACGCTTTTCTGATGTTCACCTTACGACCTGCTCAGCAACCCGACCGGGCCTCACTCCACCAGTTTTTGCAGGCCGTTGACCTGCCGGTTGAGGATTTACCGGAGAGCCTCGACCATTTTTTTGTCATGACGAACGAGACGATACTAATCGGCTCTGCCGGTGTGGTGCCCTATGGCTCCGTGGGGTTATTACGGTCGGTGGCCATTGCACCCGATTACCGGAAATCGCAGCTTGGCAAGCGCCTGATCGATGCCATTGACGTGCATGCCCGCCTGAACGGCATTCAGGAGCTCTACCTGATCACAACGACAGCCGACGGCTATTTCAGTAAACTGGGTTATTCGACTGTCGAACGCACGGATGTACCACCGGCCATTGCCGCGACACAGCAGTTCAATGGCATTTGCCCGTCGAGTGCGCGGGTGATGGTGAAGATGTTGAAATAAGTAGTATTTATCGTTAATTTTCTTCTACACAATATCTCTTTTATTTACAAAAAGATAACTTTCGTTCACTTGCCGCGTGCGCTGACAATACCAACTTTGTATCGTTATGGCCGATCAGCAAATACTTGATAGCGAACTGATAGCCCGGCTTCGTCAGGACGACGATCAGGCTTTCCGGGTGTTGTATGAACGATACTGGTACCATTTTTTTCTCATTGCCAAACGCAAACTCCGCGACGAGGCACTTGCCGCCGATCTGACGCAGGAGGTCTTTCTGAAGCTATGGCAAAAGCGGAATACGCTGCTTGTCAGTAACCTTTGTGCTTATCTGACCACCTCCCTGAAAAACAGCATCATTGACCATGTCCGGACTGCACTCCTGAATGAGCAATATGCCAGTCATTATATTCAGGCGGCGCAACATCAAAGCTCCAATACGCTGGACGCCGTTCAGTATGAACAACTTACCGATTCACTGCATCAGGCGTTACAACACCTGCCCGACAAAACACGGGAAGTATTTGTCATGAGCCGTTTTGAGCAACTCTCCATCCGCGAGATTGCCCAGCGGCTTGGTGTGTCCGAAAAAGCCATCGAATACCACCTGACCCGTTCCCTGACCTATCTCCGCTCCCACCTGCACGACTACGCCACCGCCGTTGTGGTCGCCACGATTTTCAGCCGTTAACAAATTCTTAATAAACGGTCTTAGGGTATTTACTGAGTTGTCCGTCTGGCCATCAGCAGCAGGTATAAACCGCTGGCTGCGACCCGATAAGCATGGACCCTCATCTACTCCGGACCCTTTTGGCCAAATACCGCGACGGTACCGCAACCGACGAAGAAAAGCAGTTTATTGACGCCTGGTACGACGCACTGGACCAGCAGGCCGACAATGCTCCTGCCCTGTCGGCGGCCGAACAAACCGCGTTCGTTGACCGCCACTGGCAACAGATGGCCGGCCAGGTTTCTGCCACACCACCGGTCCGCCGCCTGACGGGCCTCTACTACCGCATGGCGGCGGCCGCCGCCGTGATTCTGCTGCTCGGTATGGGCTGGTATAGCTACCGGCAGCTTGCCCAACCGGCGGACAAATCGGCCGTAATCAGCCAGGCAGAACCCGCTACGCTCATCGACCGCACCAATCCGGGCACGAAACCGCTAACCCTTTCCCTCAGTGATGGCAGCCGGATTACCCTCCAGCCCGGCGGCCGCGTGCAGTATCCGGCCCGGTTTGCCGCCGGCCAGCGGATTGTCCGGCTGGAAGGGATTGCCTTTTTCGACGTACAGAAAGATCCTGACCGGCCGTTTATGGTATTTGCCAATGGCATGGTGACCAAGGTATTAGGCACGAGTTTTACCATCACGGCAAAAGCCGGCAAACCCACAGCCGAGGTAGTCGTCCGGACCGGCCGCGTGGCCGTTTTCCGCCAGACCGACGATCACACGGCCACCACAAACCTGGTGCTGAAACCCAACGAAAAAGCAACGTTCTACCGCACCGATAACCGGATTGTAAAAGCCCTGGCCGACCAGCCGGTAGTGCTGCGGCCGGAAGCCATTAAAACGCATTTTGTCTACAGCGATACCCCGGTTGCTGACGTATTCCGGGAGTTGCAGGAGGTCTACGGCATTACGATTGCCTTCGATCAGGAGGCATTTGCCAACTGCACGCTCACGGCCAATCTCGCCAACCTGTCCCTGAACGCACAACTCAACATGATCTGCCTCTCAATTGGTGCGCGGCACCAGACGCAGGGTACCCAGGTCTACATCGGCGGCCCCGGCTGTCCTTAATCACGCACAAGAATACCCCATCCCAACCCTTCCCCTAAGGTCAGGGGAAGGGCTAACGCCCCCTCTCCTGACCTTAGGAGTAGCAACAGAGGTAGGACAAAAACGAATCACAACTTAATCCTCTATCAATTAATTACTTAAACAACATGAAAAACTTTTTTTTACTTCTGCTCAGCCTCTTGCTGAGTACCGGCCTGACCCGGGCGCTACCGGCCACGGCCCAGGAACTCCTTAACCGGCCGGTGTCCATTTCGGCCGAGGGCGAACCCCTCCGCAATGTGTTACAGGAACTGGAAAAAGCGGCTAACGTGCAGTTTGTGTATAGCCCCCGCATCATCGGTGCCGACAAACACATTTCGATCAGCGCCCGAAACGAGCGGCTGTCGAGTGTGCTGCAACGGCTGTTCGGATCAATGGATGTGTCGTGGGAAGTGGTAAACGGGCAGATCGTGCTCCGGAAGGTGAACGCCCACAGCAGCCTGCTGTCGTTTCCGTCGCTGCAACTCAACACACGGATTATGGCTCCGCAACAGCCGCAGCGTACGGTGACGGGCGTGGTCCGCGACAATACCAGCAACCAGCCCCTGCCCGGCGTCAGTATCGTGATCAAAGGCACAACGCGCGGCACCACTACAGGCGCCGACGGCAGTTTTTCAATCAACATTCCGGAAGGCGGGGCCGTGACCCTCACGTTTTCATTCATCGGTTACGAGCCGATGGAAATGCCGGTGAGCAGCAGCCAGAGCACGATCACCGTCGCGATGAAGGAATCGAGCAGCGCCCTGAGCGAGGTGGTTGTAGTCGGCTATGGTACGCAGAAAAAAGTGAACCTGACAGGGGCCGTTTCGCAGGTACAGGCGAAAGATCTTGAAAACCGGCCGGTCAACAACATGTCTCAGATTCTGCAAGGCATGGTCCCGAACCTGAACATTACGTTCAGCACCGGTCAGCCGGGGCAGGGCGGCAGCCTGAACGTACGGGGTGAAACCTCGATCAACGGCGGCGGACCGCTCGTGCTGATCGACGGGGTACCGGGCGACATTAACCGCATCAACCCGGCCGACGTTGAAACCGTATCGGTCCTGAAAGATGCCGCCGCTTCGGCCATTTATGGAGCACGGGGCGCGTTCGGGGTCATTCTGGTTACGACCAAAACGGCGAAAAACGGCAAGACCAGCGTGACGTACACCAACAACTTCGGCTGGTCGACACCGACCGTCAGCACGAAGTTTATGACCAACGGGTACGAATCGGTCCGCCTCAACGACGAAGCCTTTATCCGCGCAACCGGCAACAGCTACACCCGCTATTCGGAAGAAGACTACAAGGAACTGGAAGCCCGCCGCTACGACAAAACCGAAAATCCGGCACGGCCGTGGGTGGTCGTTAAAAATGTGAACGGCAAGGATATCTACAACTACTACGGCAACTACGACTGGTGGAACACGATTTTCAACATGTCGCAGCCATCCCAGCAGCACAACCTGAACATGTCGGGCGGCACTGATAAAGTCAACTACTTTTTGTCGGGCTCCTACTTCGGTAAAGACGGCATCATGCGCACCAACACCGACAAATTCCAGTCGTATACCCTGCGCAGCAAGATCAATGCCCAGCTGACGCCGTGGCTGAAGGTGAGCAACAACACCCAGTATTTCGATTCGAAATATGCTTATCCGGGACTGGAAGGCGGCGCCAATGCCAACTTCGTCGCCATTACGGTGCACGCCTTACCGGCCTATGCCCCGCTGAACCCCGACGGCACGGCCACTTACAACACGCTGAAAAACAACTACTCCATCGGCGACGGTCTGTTTGCCAACCTGCTCAAAGGCGTAGCCGGCGGCGAAAAGAAAGTGCATGAGCTGACAACCATCAACTCGGTCACGATTGATTTCATGAAGAACTGGAACCTGGTGGCCAATCACTCGTACTCGTTCTACATCGCCGATGACTGGTACCGCTCGGCAGTAGCCCAGTACTCGGTGCAGCCGGGCATTCTGGCGACGGTGCCGAACTACAACGTCGATCAGCTGAAGAAAACCATGTGGTTCGACCCGACCATGTCGACCAACGTGTTTACGTCGTACAACCATACCTTCGGTAAACATTATGTCGCTGCGACGGCCGGTATTAACTACGAGACCAAGAAGCACCAGCGCCTGTTCGGAGCCCGTAAAAACCTGCTTTCGGAAAGCCTGAATGACCTGAACCTGGGCACCGGCGAGCAGCTTTCGGGCGGTGATTCGTACCAATACTCGCTGTTCGGGGCCTTTTTCCGGGTCAACTACGATTACCTCGGCAAGTACCTGCTGGAAGTCAACGGCCGCTACGACGGTACGTCACGCTTCGGCGAAGGCCGCCGCTACGGGTTCTTCCCATCGGTATCGGCGGGCTGGCGGATCAGCGACGAGGCGTTTTTCTCGCCGTTGCGGAACGTGGTTAATAACCTGAAATTACGGGCATCGTATGGTACGCTGGGCAATCAGTTGCCGTCGAATACCAACTCATCGAGCTTTTACCCGTATATCGCCACCATTCCGACTGCCCAGTCGAGCTGGATCAACGGTGGCCAGAAACAGTTCTACGTGAACAGCCCGAACCCGATTTCGCCGGGTCTGACGTGGGAAAAAGCCACCACCACCAACTTCGGTCTGGACGCCGTTTTCCTGACCAACCGGCTGAACCTGTCCGTCGATGCCTATATCCGCAACACAACCGATATGCTGGTGCCGGGTCAGGTACTGCCGTCGGTCTACGGCGCATCGGTACCGACCCAGAACGCGGGTGATCTGCAAACTAAAGGCTTTGAGCTGGCTTTGTCGTGGCGCGATCAGTTTAAACTGGCCAACAAGCCGTTCCAGTACAATGCCGCGCTGGTGGTATCAGATTCTAAGTCGGTGATCACCAAATTTGATAACCCGAACAAGATCCTGTCCAACCGCTATGTGGGTCAGGTAATCGGCGAAATCTGGGGATATACCATCGACGGCTATTTCAAGACCAACGAGGAAGCCCAAAGCTATCCTGTTGACCAGACGCTGGTTAACAAACAACGGCTGAGCGCTCCCGGCGACTGGAGCAAAATCCAGGCCGGTGACCTGAAATTCGTTGATCTGGACGGTAACGGCAAAATTGACCAGGGCGCCAATACGCTCGACGACCATGGCGACCTCCGCATTATCGGCAACAGCCGCGCCCGTTACCGCTACGGCATCAGCCTCGGCGGTTCGTGGAATGGGTTCGACCTGTCGTTGCTGGCACAGGGTATTCTGAAAAAGAGCTGGTACCCGGGCAACAACGCCGACAAATTCTGGGGTCCGTATTCACGCCCGTACTACTCGTTTGTTCCGGAGAAATTCGCGGATGATGTCTGGACGCCCGAAAACCCTGATGCGTATTTCCCGATCCTGCGCGGCTACACGGCCCTCAATGGCGGCGGCGACCTGAACGCGGTCAACAACCGGTACATGCAGAACGTCGGCTACCTGCGCCTGAAAAACGTGGTTATCGGCTACACCCTGCCGGAACGACTCTCGAAGACGATACGGATTCCGCGCCTCCGGGTATATGTCAGCGGCGAAAACCTGCTCACCTACACGCCGCTGCGTACCAAATACATTGATCCTGAACAAATCGACGGCGACGGGACCAACGGCCGGACCTATCCGTTCTCAAAAACGTTCTCGGCCGGCCTGAACCTGACTTTCTAACCTTCCTGCAACGTTACGACCATGAAAAAAATAATCAGTCTTTTCGTCCTCACGCTCTGCCTGGCATCGTGTAATCTGGACTTGCTGCCACAGGACGCCATTTCGCCGGAAACGTTTTTCAAAACCGAAAACGACCTGCTGTTATACACCAATTCGTTTTACAATGCCCTGCCGTCGGCCGAAGATGTCTATAACGAAGATGTGGACAATGTGGTGAAAAACAGCCTGCGCGATGAGCTTCAGGGTACCCGCGTGGTACCAACCAGCGGCGGCGGCTGGAGCTGGGGAACGCTCCGGAACATCAACTACTTTCTCGAAAACTCAAAGAAATGCCCTGACCTAAAGGCCGTAGCAAAATACAACGGACTGGCGCGCTTTTTCCGGGCCTATTTCTACTTCGGGATGGTGAAGCGGTTCGGCGATGTTCCCTGGTACTCGCGCCCTATCGAAACCAACGACCAGGATTTGCTGACCAAAGCCCGCGACCCGCGCGCGATGGTGATGGACTCGGTTATGGCGGACATTAACTACGCCATTGCCAACCTCGACGCGTCCCGCCAGCTGAATACGGTGACGAAGTGGACGGCCCTGGCGCTGAAATCACGCATTGCGCTGTTTGAAGGTACGTTCCGGAAATACCATCCGGAATTCAGCCTGCCAAACGCCGATAAGTTTCTGGATGATGCCATCGCGGCTTCTGATGAACTGATGAAAAGCAGCGGCTATACCATCTACAAGGCAACGCCGGCAACGGCTTACCTGAAGCTGTTTTCGTCGGACAACGCCATCCCCGATGAGATTATCCTGGCCCGCGATTTCAGCGATGAACTCCAGACCTACCACAACCTGAATTACTACACCATGACGGCCTCGTATGGCAAGCCGGGTCTGGAAAAGAAACTGGTAAACAGCTACCTTATGGCCGATGGCTCGCGGTTTACCGACATCAAGGGCTATGAAACCATGCAGTTTTACGATGAAGTGCAGAACCGTGACCCGCGTCTGACCCAGACCATCCGCACGCCAGGCTACACGCGGATCGGCGAGACAACGCCACTGGTACCCGAGTTCGGCGCAACCGTAACCGGCTATCAGCTGATTAAGTTTGTCTCAACGCCGAAGTGGGATACCTTCAATAAGGACATTACCGACATGCCGGTCTTCCGGTATGCGGAGGTGCTGCTCAACTTTGCCGAAGCCAAAGCCGAACGGGGGACGCTTACCCAAGCCGACCTTGACCGCTCCATCAAACCAATCCGCGACCGGGTGGGCATGCCGAACATGGATCTGGCCAAAGCCAATGCCCAGCCCGATCCGTATCTGGTGGCGCAGTATACGCAGGTCAAAGGCAGCAATCAGGGCGTGATTCTGGAAATCCGCCGGGAGCGCCGGATTGAACTGGTTATGGAAAACTTTTTCCGCTGGGACGACCTCATCCGCTGGAAAGAAGGCCAGTTGCTGACGAAGCAGTTTAAGGGCATGTACTTCCCGGGCCCTGGCAGCTACGACCTCGACAAAAACGGCAAGGTCGATCTGGTAATTTACGAAGGCACCAAACCAACAGTTCCGGGAGCGCAGCTGCTGAAACTGGGCAGCGAAATTCAGCTCGAAAACGGCAATAAAGGTGGCAACATCGTGGTAAATGGCCATATTACGAAGAAATTCAACGAGGCCCGCGACTACCTGTATCCGATCCCGAAACAGGAACGCCTGCTTAACCCGAACCTGACCCAAAACCCGAACTGGGAGTAAGGGCGACCCCACGTTGTCGCCCAATTTAAAAGACCCCACGTGGTCGCCCAAATTTCATGATCACGTGGTCGCCCAATTCAAAAGACCCCACGGGGTCGCCCATACAGTTATGCATTCAGACAGACGCGCTTTTTTACAGAAAATGTCACAGGCGGGGGCGCTGAGCCTCTTGCCTGTGACCGGCACGCTGGCCGGTGAGGCTGCGGTCGCCGACGAAAAAAACAGGTTTGTGGTGGGGCCTTACCTCCAGCACATTGGCCCCAATGAGGCCACCATCATGTGGATTACCGGCAAAAACTGCTTTAGCTGGGTCGAATACGGGGCCGGGACCTATACCTCTAAACGCGAATTCGGGTATGTGAACGGGTTGATTGAGGCCAATAACCGCATTAACAAAATCACCCTGACCGACCTCAAGCCCGGCACGGAGCACAAATACAGGATTGTCTCGACCGAGGTTCTGGGCTACAAAGGGGCAAAGGTGGAGTTCGGCGAAAGCATCAGCAGCCCGATGTATGGCTTTAAAACCCCGTCGGAAAATCAGGAGGAGGTAAAGCTGGTGATCATGAACGACATTCATGACCGGCCGCAGACGATTCCGCAGCTGCTCTACCGCCACGGCTATACCGGCAACAAGCGCGACTTCGACTTTGTGGTTTTCAACGGCGACTGCTTCGACTGGATTGCAAGCGAGGAACAACTGATTGACCACCTGCTGCAACCGGCAGTCGAGGTGTTTGCCAGTGAAGTGCCGTTCCTGCTCACCCAGGGCAACCACGAGTGTCGTGGCAGCTTTTCGCGCCAGTTACCGGCCTACTTCGGGTATCCGGACAACAAATATTACTATGCCTTTACGCAGGGGCCGGTGCGGTTTGTCGTCATTGACTCGGGCGAAGATAAGGCCGACAGCAGTGTCGAATACGGTGGCTTGTCGGCGTTTGACCGCTACCGCGAAACCCAGAAAAAATGGCTTGAACAGGAGATTGACAGTCCGGCGTTCAAAAAAGCGGCGTTCCGCGTGGTGCTGATTCACATTCCGCATTACCATTCCGGCGACTGGCACGGGCCAATGCATTGCCGCGAGGTGTTTGGTCCGCTGCTGAACAAGGCGAATATTGACCTCCAGCTTTCGGGTCATACACACAAGTACGGCACCCACGATCCCGACAGCAACCACAATTTTCCGATTGTGATCGGCGGGGGGCCGCTGGAAGGCAACCGGACCCTGATCAAGCTGCACGCGACGACCAAAAACCTGACCATGACCATGATCCGCGACGACGGCGAGGTGGTCGGTAAGTACAACCTTCCGCGAAAAACCCGTAATTAACGTCTCAGAACCGAAACCAATATGCTCAACCGTATTTCGTATTTTCTTTTCCTGATTGCCTTACTGCCCTCACTGGCAGCCGCCTGCACGATTGATGCGCCCGCCAGGGCCAAACGCATCACCGTGATGACCTACAACATCCACCACTGCAATCCACCGTCGGCAGGGGCCAAAATCGACATGGAAGCCATTGCGCGGGTGATTAATAAGGAAAAGCCAGATCTGGTGGCGTTGCAGGAGGTTGACGTCAACACCCAACGGTCGGGCAAGGGCTTTCATCAGGCGCGGGAGCTGGCGCGGCTGACGGGGATGCACGCTTATTTTTCGAAAGCCATTGACCACCAGGGCGGCGATTATGGGGTAGCGGTGCTGTCGAAATTCCCGATTGTGGATTCGTCGCGGATTATCCTGCCCATCGACCCGGCCATCGGAGGCGAAGTCCGGACACTGGCGACCATTACGGTCGATGCCGGACGCGGGCAGAAGCTCATCTTTGCCTGCACCCACCTCGACCTGAAAGAAGCCAACCGGCTCACGCAGGCCGACCTGATTCTGAAACATCTGGAGGGGTCTACCCTGCCGGTTATCCTCGGCGGCGACTTCAACGCCCTGGCCGACAGCAAAGTGCTCCGGCAGCTGGAGCAGCGGTTTACCCGCACCTGTCAGGACTGCCAACCGACGATTCCGGTCGAAAAGCCGAACCGCGCGATTGACTTTATCCTGTACAGCAACGGTGGTCGTGTAAAGCCCCTTTCGACCCGCGTCATCGACGAGCAATACGCCTCCGACCACCTGCCGGTCGTCGCGGAATTGACGGTGAAGTAATACATATTGGTGGCACGACTTTGACAGGGCCGCCTGGCGGTCGTGCCACCACTCTTTTCTATTCATTCCACGCGTGGCCGATCTCAGCCAGCGGCATGCAGGCGGTAAAACCGCCCGGCAGCGGATCGAAACTCAGAATTTCCTTACCGACTTTCTGTGAGGTGTAATACCCCAGCAAAGTCAGCTCCTTCAGCCGGCGGAAAAAAGCAGTCGGCGACGGTGGCGCCAGCCGGATGCCCCATACCGACGGCGGCAGTTTGGCCGCTTCCTTGTCCAGCTTCAGCAGCAGTTCTTCCCGTTGCTGTGTTGTCAGTTCTGCGAACGCCTTTCCGTATACGTCCTTGCTGGTGTCATCTACTTTTTCCAGGCCCGCCACGAAATCCTGCTGCTCTTCTTTCGAGAGCAGGTCTTTTACCATTTTGTCAACAAACTGTGGTACGCCCAGTTCTTTTGCGCCCGGTGTCTTCGTTTTCGGCAAAATGGTCTCCGCCATTTCGGCCACCGTATTTGCCTGATTAGCCGACAGAAACTCCGGTTTCCAGTCGAGTTGGGCCTCCCGCGAACAGGCTACAAAGGTTTCGGTCAAAGCCGCCGTCGATACGGCATAGCCAAAAAATAACGCGGTATGTTTGAGTGCTTCTCTTCGTTGCATGGCTTTCTAATGAATGGATAATGTAAAATGAAGAATGGATAATGAAGAACCATGTCCCATTGTTCATTTCACATTATCCATTTTACATTTTTAAATAGTTCCCTTTTTGCTTTCGTTGACGGCGAAATCCACGGCGCGGGCGGTCAGGGCCATGTACGTGATCGACGGGTTCACACACGACGACGAGGTCATACAGGCGCCATCGGTGACAAATACGTTCGGTACCGCATGAATCTGGTTATTGCCGTTCAGAACCGATGTTTTCGGATCGCGTCCCATACGGGCCGTGCCCATTTCGTGCACCCCTACCCCGATGCCGCCGGAGTAATCAAACGGCGTTACATTTTTCAGCCCCGCCGCTTCGAGCATCTCAACGGCATCGGTCTTGATCTGCTCCCGCATTTTCATTTCGTTATCCTTAAACTCCGCGTCGATGGTCAGCGTCGGCAGGCCCCACTTATCTTTCTTGTCCTGATTCAGCGTCACGTGATTTTCGTGGTAAGGCAGGCACTCGCCGAAACCCACCAGCGACATACCCCAGCCACCCGGATCGAGCAGCGAGTCTTTGAACGCCCCGCCAACGCCTTCGGTATTCACCCCACGGCCCCAGTTACCGCGACCGGCAGCGCCCTGGTAGTCGTAGCCCCGCAAAAATTTATCGGTACGGGTGGCGGCATCCAGGTTGCGGAAACGCGGGATAAAAATACCGTTCGGCCGGCGGCCCTTATAGTATTGGTCTTCGAAGCCTTCGTAGCCACCCATCGCGCCGAGGCGGTAGTGGTGGTCCATCAGGTTATGGCCCAGCTCGCCGCTGTCGTTACCCATCCCGTTCGGGAAGCGGGTTGACGTCGAATTCAGCAAAATGCTGGTTGTTCCGAGGGTAGACGCATTACAGAAGATGATTTTCGCGTAGAATTCAACCATCTCCTTCGTTTCGGTATCGACAATCCGGACGCCGGTAGCGCGCTGCGTTTTATCGTCGAAAATGATGGAATGCACTGCCGAGCCCGGCCGGACCGTCAGATTTTTCGTCAGGTTGGCGGCCGGCAGCGTCGCGGCATTGCTGCTGAAGTAGGCCCCGTACGGGCATCCCCGTGAGCAGCGGTTGCGGTACTGACACTGCGCCCGGCCCAGTTCGAGGTGCCACGGCTGGGGTTCGGTCAGGTGAGCTACGCGGCCAACGGTCATGTGGCGGCCCTTGAATTTGCTTTCAATTTGCTTACGAACGTGCTTTTCGAGGCAGTTCATTTCCATCGGCGGCAGAAAATAGCCGTCGGGCAGGTGCGGGAGACCCAGTTTTTCGCCGCTGATACCGACAAATTTCTCGGCGTAGGTATACCAGGGTTCGATGTCCTTGTACCGGATCGGCCAGTCAATGGCGATGCCTTCTTTGGCATTCGCCTCAAAGTCAAGGTCACTCCAGCGGTAACACTGTTTACCCCACATCAGCGAACGCCCCCCTACCTGATTGCCCCGTATCCAGTCGAAGCGTTTGGTTTCGGTGTAAGGTGCATCCAGATCGTTATTGAAAAAATGCTTGTTCGTTTCGTTGACAAAACCGCTTCGTGTCTGAATGTGATAAGCCTGTTTGTCTTCGTCGGTAAGCGCGCCGCGGTGCGGAAATTCCCAGTGTTCGAGGTTGGCAGTCGGGTAGTCTTCCACGTGGTTTACCATGCGTCCCCGCTCAAGTACCAGTGTCTTTAAGCCCTTTTCACAAAGCTCTTTAGCCGCCCATCCTCCACTGATGCCGGAGCCGATTACAATGGCATCATAGGTATGTGTTTTATTGACGGTGGTATTTAAATTAGACATTATAGGAATTGGTTTAGAAACATATCCCGAATATAGGAGAAATACTCAATCGAATCTTTACAGAGGTTAGCAAAGATTCCGGGCTTTCCGCTAATTTTGAACGTTTATTGAAGCCTAACTGACCAATCCGATACACATCCTACTATGGCTGAACTAATCCGGATGCCCAAAATGAGCGACACCATGACCGAAGGTGTCATTGCCGAATGGCATAAAAAAGTGGGCGACAAAGTAAAATCAGGCGATATTCTGGCCGAGGTTGAGACCGACAAAGCCACAATGGACCTTGAGTCGTACGAAGAAGGTACGTTATTATACATTGGCGTTGAAAAAGGACAGGCCGTGCCTATCGACGCTGTAATTGCGGTAATCGGTGCCGAAGGCGAAGATTACAAAGCGCTGCTGAACGGTGAATCGGGGGGCAGCCAGGCACCAGCCGCTGAACCGGCTCCGGATGCCGAGGCCCCGAAAGCAGAAGCCGCTCCGGCTCCCGCCGCCCCTGCGGCTCCGGCCGAAGACGTGAATGCGACGGTTATCCGGATGCCGAAAATGAGCGATACGATGACCGAAGGAACCATCGTGGCGTGGCACAAAAAAGAAGGCGATACCGTAAAATCAGGTGATATCCTGGCCGAAGTTGAAACCGATAAGGCAACGATGGACCTGGAAGCCTACGAAGAAGGTACCCTGTTGTATGTCGGGGTGAAAGAAGGCGAATCTGTAGCCGTTGACGCTGTAATCGCCGTGATCGGTGAAAAAGGTGCCAACTACCAGGCTTTACTGAACGGTGGCAGCGCACCGGCACCGGCCGCTGCTGAAGCGCCGAAAGCCGAAGCGGCTCCGGCAGCTGCGGCTCCGGCAACCTCAGACAACGGCGACGGCCGTGTAAAAGCGTCTCCGCTGGCAAAAGCTATCGCCGACCAGAAAGGCATTGACCTGAAACAGGTAAAAGGATCAGGTCCGGAAGGCCGCATCGTGAAAGCCGACGTAGAAGGCTTCTCGCCATCGGCAGCACCGGCACCGGCCGCTGCAAAACCAGCGCCTGCTGCTGCTCCGGCTCCTGCCGCAGCGCCTGCACCTGCGCCGGTTGCAGCTCCTGCCCCTGCGGGCGAGTACGAAGACCTGCCGGTTACGCAGATGCGGAAAACGATTGCCCGCCGTCTGAGCGAAAGCCTGTTTACCGCTCCGCATTTCTACCTGACCATGGAAATCAACATGGACAAGGCCATCGATCTGCGCGGCAAAGTAAATCAGGTAGCCCCGGCCAAGGTATCGTTCAACGACTTTGTGATCAAAGCCGCTGCACTGGCCCTGAAACAACATCCTGCGATCAACTCCTCATGGCTGGGCGACAAAATCCGTCGCTACAAGTACGTGAACATCGGCGTGGCAGTAGCCGTCGACGAAGGATTGCTCGTACCGGTTGTGCGGAACGCCGACCAGAAAACATTGTCGACCATTGCCGGTGAGGTGAAAGACCTGGCGGGCAAGGCCAAAGAACGTAAGCTTCAGCCGAAAGACTGGGAAGGCAGCACCTTCTCGATCTCAAACCTGGGTATGTTCGGTATCGACGAGTTCACGGCCATCATCAACCCGCCGGATGCCTGCATCATGGCCATCGGTGGTATCAAGCAAACCGTTATTTTCGACGGTGATACCCCGAAACCAACCAACGTCATGAAAGTAACGCTGTCATGCGACCACCGCGTGGTAGACGGTGCTTCAGGCGCGGCCTTCCTGCAAACGTTCAAGCAGTTGCTGGAAGATCCGATGCGCATGCTGGTGTAATTCAGGTCATACCAACCGTATACCATTCCGGAAGCCAGATCCACAACGGGTCTGGCTTTTTTGTGATCGTTTAAAAAAGATCTGAAATTGAGGCTGCTATAGCATGAAATCATGTGCGTCGGAACCGGGGTTCTCCTGCGGTACATGGCCGACAAATCTGATGCAGAAGCCATCGCCCGCTATAACCAGCTGCTCCGTACAGAGCGCGTGTGGCCCGACGCAACTTATTAAGCGCTTCTTCCGTTGTCTCTCTACCATGACAACAATTCACGCAACTACCGTAGTCGGTATCCGGCACAATGGCCAGATCGCTCTCGGGGCCGATGGGCAAGCCACCATGGGCAATACAATTGCTAAAAGCAACGTTCGTAAAGTAAGAAGTCTGTTAAATGGTAAGGTGCTGGCCGGCTTTGCCGGCTCTACAGCCGATGCCTTTACACTGATTGAACGGTTTGAAGAAAAACTTAATGCCTTTGGCGGCAACCTGAAACGTGCTGCCATTGAGTTAGCCAAAGACTGGCGGACGGATCGTTACCTGCGCCGCCTCGAAGCTATGATGATCGTTGCCTCTAAAGATGACTTACTGATCATTTCGGGTACGGGCGATGTGCTCGAACCGGATCACGATGTTGCCGCTATCGGTTCCGGCGGTACCTACGCCCAATCGGCAGCCCTTGCGCTCAAAAAACACGCGACGCATTTAACGGCGGAAGAAATGGTACGCGAAAGCCTGCACATTGCCGCCGATATTTGTATCTATACAAATCATAACCTCGTACTTGAAACCATTAAGTAATTTCAGCAATTTTGTTTACCGTAAATTACATTAATTAAACAAAATTTGTTGATTGTCGCTACGGTTTTACCAGCAATATACTCACTAACGCTATGAAGGCTCTAACACGCTACCTGCCGGATCAGGCCAGGCAACGTATTGCGATTGGCTTTATTACGGCCATGCTGCTCATAGCTATTGGTTTTGGCCTGTCGTTTTACAGTTATAACCGCCATAACCAGGACAATTCGCTGAGCCGCCGGACCGATTTTGTCATCAATGACCTGAACGAAATCCTTTCGTTGCTGAAAGATGTCGAGACCGGTGCGCGCGGCTTCGTACTCACTCAGGATTCTATTTACCTGGAAACCCATCAGGCAGCGCTGCCCGTACTGCCCAAACATCTGAAGCACCTTAATGAGCTGATTGTCGATAATCCTGCACAAAAACAACGGTTTGACTCATTAGGAAAACTGGTACAGGCCAATATTTACCGCACCAATCAGCTGATCGTTCTGTCGCCCACCCGTGGTAACTGGACGCAGGTTAAAAGCTACCTTTTGCTGGGAAAAATGCGGATGGACGATGCCCGGCGTCTGGTAGCCGCGATGATCAGTGTAGAGCGTGCGCTTACGCAAACCCATGACCAGCAGGCCAATCAATCGTTCAACACGACCATCATTACTATTCTGCTGCTATCCGTACTGACGTTTATCGTGCTGATTGTCTCTTACAATGTGCTGGAGGCCGAACTAACACACCGCCAGCGGGTTGAAGACCAGTTGCGGGGCTATGAAGCCGAGCTGAAAGCCAAAATCCAGCAGTTGGAGACCTCCAACGAAGAGCTGGAACGGTTTGCGTTTGTGGCTTCCCATGACTTACAGGAGCCGCTCCGGAAAATTCAGTCGTTTGGCAGTATCCTGCAACAGCGCAGTCAGCAGTCAGCGGATGCGGAGACGGGTGAATACATGAGTAAGATTATGCAGTCGGCCGAACGGATGTCGAAGATGATCAAGGACTTACTGCATTTCTCACGGTTATCGGCCGGCTTAGGTAGTGAACAGAAAACCATCCGCCTGAATGACCTCGTCCGCCGGATTCTGGCCGATAAAGAACTACAGATTAAAGGCCTGAATGCCAAAGTCGATGTCGGCGACCTGCCGGTAATCAAGGGAATTCCGTTCCAGATTGAACAGCTATTTACCAATCTGATCGCTAACGCGCTCAAATTTATCCGGCCGGGCGTGGCTCCCCGCATTCAGATCAAGGCAGAAACAATCGACGGGAATCTGTATCCCGAGCTGGTTTCCGGACAAGCCTACACACGGATTATGGTCTCGGATAACGGCATCGGTTTCGATGAAAAATACTTAACCCACATCTTTCAGATATTTCAGCGGCTGCACAGCAAGACCACGTATGAGGGTACCGGTATCGGGCTGGCTATCTGCAAACGGGTGATTCAAACCCATAAAGGACACATTACGGCGATCAGCCAGCCCGGTCAGGGGGCTGTTTTTATTATTATTTTACCCGAATATCAACAATCATTACAAGCGTATGATAACCCCATTCCAAACGAGGTTTATTCATATCCTGTTAGCTGACGACGATGAAGACGACCGGTTTCTGATCAAGGAAGCCTTTCAGCGTCAGTTTACAAATTGCCAGGTATCAACTGTCGACAATGGCGAAGAACTACTGGTTTTTTTAAACGACTATGACCAGGACGAAGCCTTTAACCGGCAGCTGCCGGACCTGATCCTGCTTGACTTAAACATGCCGCGGCTCGATGGCCGTAATGCATTGAAAGTAATCAAGCAGAATCCGGCATGGCGCCACATTCCGATCATTATCATGACCACTTCCGATGCGTCACCTGATATTGAACTGTCGTATCTCAACGGCGCCAACAGTTTTATTACAAAGCCAGCCACGTTCCAGCAGCTGACCCACGTTGCGTCTGTTATCGGCCAATACTGGTTCGACATCGTCACGACCTGCAATCATACGGTAGAAAAGTAAAGAGTGAAAGATAGAAAGAGCGGCTGCCGCCTATAGACAGGCGGCCCCGCTCACTAGTTTACCGCGTAGCGGCCGCTCTTTCACTCTTTACCTCTTTCGCTCTTTATCTGAACTTGATATTAGCCGCGCGCTGGGCGGGAAACCAGGAGGTCAGAATAGTGAAGATCGTGACGACGATACCGGTTACCGCCAGGTCGCCCCATTCGATTTTGACCGGATAGGCGTCAATGACCGTTTGCTGGGTACCAAACTTAACGAAGCCATACTGCTCCTGCAGGTAGCAAACCAGCAGGCCAAGCAGCAGGCCGGTTATGGCACCGGTCATGGCAACAATCACGCCTTCGGCCATAAAAATACGGCGCACCAGCTGACGTGTAGCCCCCATCGCAAAAAGGGTTTTGATATTTTCCTGCTTCTCGATAACCAGCATCGACAGCGAGAAAAAGATGTTGACCGAGGCAATCAGGATGATAAAGGCAAGCGTAAGGGTGACAAACAGCTTTTCGATCCGGATGGCCCGGAAGAGGTCTTTGTTCAGGTCATCACGGGTTTGTACCAGAAAGGTACTGCCCAGTACATCCTGAAGCGTAGTTTTCGCCTCTTCCTCATCAACGGTATTCTTAAGCTGAATCTCAACGCGGCTGATTTCGTCGGGGCCATACCCGACCAGTTCGCGGATGACACCAATCGGGGCAATGACGTAGTTATCGTACTGAGCCTCAATAAAGAATACACCCGATACGTTCAGGTATTGCTGATTAAACGCGTTTTCAGACATCAGATTCAGCGTCTTTTGGCCAGGCTTTGCATTGGGATACCACAGCTCCAGCGGCGTCAGAATGTCTTCCGGAGAGACCCCCAGACTCCGCCGCACGCCATCCCCGACAATGGCATAGTTCACCCCGTTGCGCAACAGATAAAAACGCCCCTCAACCAGTACCGAATCCAGCTGACGGCGCTTCAGGTACGAATTATCAACACCTTTTACCTTTACGACCGTCTGCCGCCCTGAATAACGGGCCAGTGCATTATCCTGAATAACGGGCGTAATCAGTTCCATTCCCGGTGTTTTCTGCATGGTGGCCCACAGCGCCGGAGAAGCGGTAAAGCGTTTACCGGTTGTCGGCGTGATGGTCAGGTCTGCCTCAAACGTCTTGAAAATAGACCGGTTCAGTTCCTCCATCCCGTTAAAGACCGATAATACAATGACCAGCGCCATGGTACCGACCCCAACACCCAGCATCGACAGTACTGATAACCAGCTGATAAAACTCCGTTTTTTCCGCGTGAAGAAATAACGTTTGGCAATCCAGAAAGGAATACTCATGGTTTGTGTGTGATTGTCACCGGAGCTGCTGCATACTGTTTTGGCGCAGCAACTCCGGTGCGACAGGCTTATTCTTCGTCATCATCATCCGGATCAGCCGGCGGGATTTCGAGACCGGCAAACAGCTTCTCCATCTTTTCGGCATACTCCGCCGTATCGTCGATGAAAAAGGTCAGCTCAGGCACAATCCGCAACTGATGACGAACGCGCTCGCCCAGGTGCTGGCGGACGGTTTTACTTTTTTCCCGGATCATGTCCAGCAAGCCTTCCTTGTCTTTTACGGCCAGAAAACTCAGGTATACGCGGGCTACACCCAGGTCCGGCGATACACGGACATTCGTCACGGTAATAAAGGCCCCCGAGGTAAACATATGCGACAGATCACGCTGAAAGATCTCACTCAGGTCTTTCTGTAATTGCCGTGCTACTTTTTGTTGTCGTTTCGATTCCATTTTCAATTCATTCACCAAGGTTTGTTGTATAACCCGCTGCCCTGACAATAGTTCCGGCGCGGCCGACCAACAATTCAGGGCCGGTTGTTTACCTAATGATACTGCAAATATCCGTACCTTTTTTTATTCTGCCGTAAACTAGCGTAAATTCGCATGACAGTCGGGGCCAAACCACAGGAAATATACGGTCTGTATTCCCGGCGTTTCACGCATAACTGCTAACTGGCTTTGCTTAGCTTTTTTCGTTCGTACGCTCCTTATCAATACGTTAGCCTGCTGGTGTTATTGTTTGCCATGCGGTTACCGTTTGTATTAAAGCCTTTGCCGCTACTCATTCCGGAATTAAACTGGATGCTCGTCGGGGAACAGATGAGTCAGGGGTATTTGCTATACCGCGACATCTGGGACAGTGTCAGTCCGCTTTCGGCCCTGATTTACTGGCTCATTGATGCTGTTTTCGGCCGCTCACAGGGGGCTTATCACGTAGCAGCCACGCTGATCGCTATTTTCCAGATCGGCTATTTCAACTACGTCATGAACAGCCGTGATGTGTTTCCGGACCGTAGTTTCTGGCCGGGGCTCATTTATGCCCTGTTTCTGCACCTCTCCTTCGACTGTCTGACCCTGTCACCCGTACTGTTGTCAACCAGTTTTCTGCTGCTGGCTTTCGGTACGCTGATCAAACAGATGGACCGGCAAGGGGCTACCGATGAAGTGTTTGAAGTCGGAATTTACATCGGACTGGCCGCGCTTTGCTACCTGCCCTCAACCGTTTTTGTCTTCTGGGCTGCGCTTTCGCTTCTTTTTTTTACCGGCGCTACCTTCCGGCAGCACTCTCTGCTGCTGTTCGGTTTTGCGTTTCCGGTCGCCGCCACTGTCTTCTTTTATTACCTTACCGACAGCCTCGACGACTTTAACCGCAACCTGCTTTCGTCGGTATTCCGGGTGCGGCAGTATGATCTATCCGACTTTCAATCCTTGCTGGCATCCTTGTTTTTACCGCTGACGATGGGGGTTCTGGGCTTCTTCAGTCTGTTCAATACCAACAACCGGTACGTCAATTTTCAGCAGCGCTGCCAGCAGATCATGCTGTTGTGGTTCTTCGGTGCGGTGCTCACCATTATTCTGATGCCGTATCTGGCCCCGATGATGTTTCTGAGCTTTGTGCCGCCGATGGCATTTTTTGCCGTCCTTTACTTTCAGAACATGCGGAAAGCCTGGCTGGCCGAAATACTCTTCACCGCCGTTTTCGGAGCCATGATGTTTGTGTTTTATCAGGGTGGTCTGCAACTGTTGCCGGGTATTGACACCGGTCGTTTAACCAGCCTGCAGGTAAAACCTTCTGCGTTGCCGGGCGGCATCAAAAACCAGAAAATACTGGTGATCGGCGATGATATGAGTGCGTATTACGACAATCGCCCCGCCACTCCTTATCTGAACTGGAATCTGGCCCAGTACGACCTTAAAAACCTCGACAATTACGACGCGGTGATTAACGTCTACAATCATTTCCGGCAGGACCCGCCGGCTTACATCATTGACCGCGCCGATGTTGTCGGGAAGCTGTTTCAGCGCGCGCCCGCCCTCGGTGCACGGTATAAAAAAACCGGCATGGCCGGTGTGTATCAACGGAAATAAAATGAGGATGGTTGTACCATCCTCATTTTATTTAACCGCTCATTTTCGCGAC
>NZ_CAMFHL010000021.1 GCF_945952095.1 uncultured Arsenicibacter sp.
CGGGTATGGTCTTTGCCCTGGGCGGCGATATTTTCCTCATGATTCCGGAAAGAGACCTGTTTGTACCGGGTTTGGCATCCTTTTTGGTAATGCAATTGTGTTATATCGTTGCCTTTTTTCGGTCTGCCCGCGAAAACGGCCATCCTGTTACCGGTCTGAAATGGCTGAGTCATGCCCTGCCCTTTGTTCTTTACAGCGGGGCGTTTGTCTTTTACCTGCGTGCGTCGTTTGAGACAAACACGGCGCTTCAGCCCCTTTGGACACCGGTAGTATTGTATGTGGTCTGCATCAGCAGCATGGGTGTTTCGGCAACGGCCCGCTTCGGTGCGGTATTGACAGGCAGTTTCCGGCGTGTGACCCTCGGAGCCATCTTATTCATGATCTCCGATTCCGTTATTGCGCTGAACAAGTTTGTTATCCGCGTTCCGTTTGCGCCCCTGCTGATCATGGTTACCTATGCAGCGGCCCAATACCTGATCGTAATCGGTATGCTGCGGGAGCATCAGCTGACAGACGAACGAATCCGGAAGCGAAATGACAGCCTCTTGACCCGTTGATTTTACGCTCATTATTCAGCATGAAAACGCTTCTCTCTCTGCTTCTTGTTTGCTTATGTACCATGGCTTCCGGCCAGAAAGTCATTAAAAAGGTTTCTGATCCGACAACCGTTACCATTAAGGCCGTCGATGAAAAAACGCAACAGGAACTGAGTGCTCAGTATTCGGTTCAGGCAGTGCTGGGGAAGAAAAAATTTCAGGGGGTCAGCAAGCCGGGAAACTCCTTTTCCATGATTCTGACCAAAAGCGATACGCTCGTTGTTACTACACGGATAAAGGGCTATTATGAGACTGAAGAAACCCTGCTGATTGCCTGTGACACCTGCGGCCTGTACGAACACATCGCGCTGATGGAAAAACAGGATTCCGTCTTCAGCGACCTTCAGCTCAACAAGGCCATCCGGCTCGATAATGTTTATTTTGATCAGAGCAGTTATATTCTGCGCCCCGAATCATATACCCAACTCAACAAACTGCTGAAAACCTTACAGGGGAACCCTAAGCTTGTCATTGAAATTGCCGGACATACTGATAACGTCGGTGACCGGCAACTGAACAGACTGCTTTCACAGAACCGTGCAAAGGTGATTGCCAATTACCTGGCAAACAACGGAATCCGTGACGAGCGTCTGCAACACAAGGGATATGGTGATACAAAACCCGTGGCCCCCAACGATTCCGAAGAAAACAAGCGCCAGAACCGGCGGGTTGAGTTTGTTGTTCTGAAGATGTAATAAACAGGTACTCTCCTGTGTACACTCACGCAGCGTACTGACACCGGTCATGCGCAGGCCCAAAGCCGTTCTCTACTTTTATATTGTTAGTCAGCCACTTAGGCTGAGCCAGCATATAAACAAAAACGGTAAAGGCCATGAAAAAAATCCTGCTGTTGACCGATTTCTCAGACGCATCTAAAAAAGCGATCAGCTTTGCTCAGGTGCTGTTCGACCATACGCCGGCTGCGTTCCGGATCGTAAATACCTATCCGCCGCTGGCCGACCTGAATTATGGTACCGCTGCCATGCTTGAAGCCGAAGAAGAAGCATCTCAACTTCAGCTTACTAAGCTGCTTGCCGAAGTAACCAGCCAGCCAATACCAGCATATCACACTTACAAGACCGCCACCAGTATCGGCGAGCCGGTAAGTACGGCCGAACGTTTGCTCCATCAGGAACCGTTCGATTTTGTACTGGTCGGCGCAAGCGGCAGGCACTCGAGTCAGCTGCTGGGCAGCACCGCAACCGGTATGATCCGTGACTGCCGGACGAATGTGCTTATTGTACCAGCCGCTGCCCAAATCAAGCCGGTTCGGGAGATTGTTCTGGCGGTTAACGTTACGTCGGTCAATGATATGGACACCCTGCTGCCGCTGAAGGAGATTCTGGCCGACAAAGGCGCGAAACTGACAATATTGACCATCACCAGCCAAAAAAATAAACTCACTTCCGCCGAAATTGAGCAGCAACGCGACCGTATTGCCAATTACCTGCAATCGGAAAGAGTTGAAGCATACATAATTCACGATGACAAAGTTGAACACGGGATCAATGATTATCTGGATACGCACCAGGTTGACCTGCTGGTGACAATCCCGCACCAAAAATCACTGCTGGATGTTATCCTGAATACGAGTGTAACCCGTAAACTTGCATTTAAACCGCACGTCCCGATCCTGACCTTATACGAGCCGGACCCGCAACCTGACTATCCCGACTATGAAGAGGTGTCGGTGATCGGGCTGATACCGTACTAAACCCCTCCGGGGGGCCTTAAGGTAGCGGAACAGCCTTGTAAACAACAATTCATGGAACGTTATTTCGTCCGCCCGGACTCCATTGTAAGACAGATCTGGGGTGATGCCGACGTTGTCTTACTGATTTTTGCCGGTTCAGCCGCTGAATTTGCGCTGAACCGTGCCGTAGACTGGCTTTTTTTCACCGGCCGCCTGCCGGCTGATCCGATTGGCCGGCTTTTCTCGACTGTTCAATATGCGCAGGCTATTGTGTTTGCCGATGCAGCTCAGGCACATCAAACCGTTTCACGGATGAGTGCCATTCATGCCGGTGTTGAAAAGAGCCGCGGCTATGCCATTCCTGACTGGGCCTACCGGGATGTGCTTTATATGCTGATCGACTATTCGGAACGGGCTTATCAACTGCTGCACCGTCCGCTGACACCGGCTGAGCAGGAGGCTGTTTTCCATACGTTTTATGAGGTTGGCAAAGGCATGAACATTCCGGATTTACCAGCCTGTTATGCGGATTGGGTAACTGACCGTCAACAGCACCTGCAACAGGATCTGGAACACACTGCCTATACTGATCAATTGTTCCGCCGGTACCGGGAAGAACTCGGCGACTGGCGGTTTCAACTGCTCCGGCAGGCCCAGGCTTTGCTGGTTCCGCAACGGGTTCATACGCTGCTGGACTTACCGCAAAAGCCTTTGCTAAGTTATACCATAGGCCTGTATAGTATCCTGAACGGATTGGGTCTGCGAAAGTGGGTACAACGCGCCCTGCTGCCAACGGAGTATCTGGCTCAAATTCAGGCACTCGATAAATTCAGCTGACCCCGACGACCGTTTTTCGCTACTTTTGCAGCGTACCTACCACGCTTGTTATATGGCAAAAAATCTGATCCGATTCGACTGGGCCATGAAACGGCTCCTTCGCCAGAAATCGAATTTTGGCATTTTAGAGGGTTTTCTCTCGGAGTTGCTGCGCGAAGACATAAAAATTGAGCAGATTCTGGAAAGCGAAAGCAATCAGGATATGGCCCGTCTGAAATTCAACCGCGTTGATATGCTGGCGATCAATTCGAAAGGCCAGCTTATTATCATTGAACTACAGGCTGACAGCGAAAAGGACTACTTTTTCCGGATGCTGTTTGCAACATCAAAAGCAGTGGTTGAACACTTTAATCTGGGTGAGGAGTACCATCAGATTAAGAAAGTGTATTCGATCAACATTATTTACTTTAATCTCGGGCAGGGCGATGATTATGTGTATCACGGAAAAACAGAGTTTAAAGGATTACATACCGGCGATACCCTTGGTTTATCTACACGGCAACAAAAAAGTTTTTCGATTCAGAATGTCTATGACATATATCCTGAATACTATATCCTGAAAGTCAACTACTTCAATGATCTGGCCAAAGACACGCTGGATGAGTGGATCTATTATCTGAAAAATAATAAGGTGAAACCCGGTTCCCGTGCGAAAGGCCTCTCACTGGTTCAGGCAAAGCTTGAGTTTGATAGCCTGAGCCGTCAGGATCGTATTGACTATATTAAGGCAATCGAAAATCAGGTTATTGAGCGCGATGTCTGGAAGACAAACATCGAGGACGCCGAAGAAAAGGGTCTGGCACGTGGTCTGGAAAAAGGGCTGCAGCAGGGCCTACAACAGGGAATTGAAAAAGGAATCGAACAGGGGATCGAACAGGGTCTACAACAAGGGATTGAAAAGGGTATCGAGCAAGGGATACAACAGGGGATTGAAAAAGGGCTCGAACAGGGTCTGCAACAGGGGATTGAAAAAGGCAAGGCATTAGCTATCCGCCAGAGCATCGTCCGGGCGTTACAGCGTGGTAAACTAACACCCGCTGAGATCGCCGAAGATTTTAATGTTACGGAGGAGCTGGTTCTGCAAATTCGACAGGAAGACCGTCTTTAACGAAAGAAGCCCGGCATCAGGTGCCGGGCTTCTTCATATATCAGCCTTTGTAAAAAAGCCATTTCGACATTTCTTTGAACGTTGGTTTTTTGCCGTACATCAGAATACCAACACGGTAAATGCGGGATGCCAGCCAGATCGTTCCGATAAAGCCCAGCACGAGCAATCCCATCGACAGTGCCAGTTCCCAGGCCGGTACACCTAACGGTATCCGGACCATCATGACAATCGGAGAAGTAAACGGTATCATAGACGCCCAGAAAGCAAGGCTGCCGTCCGGATCACGCAGCACAAACTGGGCAACGCCAAACGCAAAAATAATCGGTAACATAATCGGAAAGACAAACTGCTGCGTATCCGCTTCATTATCTACCGCTGCTCCGATCGCACCGAATAAGGCGCTATACAGCAGATAGCCTCCCAGATAATAGAACAGGAAACAACCGATAATCAACGGCAGATTCAGCGTGCTAACCGCCTTCATGATTTTCGCCGCCGGCCCTTCTGCCTTAACCACAGTCGTCTTTTTGCCACCGTCCGCAGATTGCGTTACCTGTGCCTGAACAGTACCGGCCATTTCAGCCCGCTTCTGCATAATGCCCGGCGCAACCGTAAACAGCCCGACGGTTAACAGGATCCAGAGCAGAAACTGAGTCAGACCAACCATCGCAACACCCAGAATTTTACCCAGCATCAGCTGAAAGGGTTTTATCGACGAAATAATTACCTCAACAATCCGGCTTGTTTTTTCTTCGGTAATACTGCGCATCACCTGCGTACCATAGATCATCATGGTAATGTACAGGACAAAGGCACAAATGCCCCCAACTGCCGTGGCGGCTCCGGTACTGCTTTCTTTCTCGCCTTCTTCGTTCAGGCTGATCGTATCTGAGTCGACACTTACTTTAGCCTCTTCGAGCACTTTGCGCGTAATGCCTGCCTGCGTCAGCTTTATGTTCTCAATTTCACGCTCAACGGCTTTTTCAATCTCATTCTTGATTTCATAGCTTACTCCCTTTTCGGCATATAGCTGAATGCCTTCGGGATGGGCCATAATATCAGCCGGAATGTAAGCGAGCACATCGTAATCGCTGTTCAGGAAGTTCTTTTTGGCATCGGCGAAAGCAACCTCAGGGTAGGAAAACTTGTATGTATCCGTCGACTGAATTTTGCCTTTAAACATACCGCTGGCATCAATTACCTCGATTTTTTTCTCATCAACCGAACTGACCGCCAGATAAATCATCATTGCGTAAAAACCAAAGGAAAGCAATGGCGCCAGAATCGTCATGATGATAAATGACTTTTTCCGGACCCGAACCAGGTATTCACGTTTAAGGACTAAGAAAATTGTATTCATGTCGTAGCAGGATTAAGTGGTTGGAACTTCGCCGACGGCTTTAATGAAAATCTCATTCATACTCGGGATATTCTCACCGAACGACCGGATCGTTACCTTATCGAGTAACACGCGGATCAGGTCATTTACGCTGGCCCCGACCGGAATCCGGATATTTGTCCTGGTATACCCATCTTCCGTTAACTTACTGTCCAGCAAAACAAACTGCTCCGGCAGCTGATCAATGGAACCCTGATAGTCGACATGGTAGGTATGGGTCTTAAACTGCTCTTTAATGGCCAGCTTCGGTCCGTCCAGTACTTTCTTTGAGCGGTTAATCAACGCAATGTGGTCACACAATTCCTCAACCGATTCCATGCGGTGGGTCGAGAAGATAATGGTACTGCCCTTTTGTTTGAGTTCCAGAATCTCGTCCTTAATCAGGTTCGCATTGATCGGGTCGAATCCGCTGAAAGGCTCATCGAGAATAATCAGGTCAGGCTCATGCAGAACGGTCGCCACAAACTGAATCTTCTGCTGCATCCCTTTTGAGAGGTCCTCTACGTTCTTGTTCCACCAGGTTTTGATGTCGAACTTGATAAACCACGTTTTCAGCTTATCCATCGCCTGTTTTTCACTCAACCCCTTGAGTTGAGCCAGGTACAGCAGTTGTTCCCCGACCTTCATCTTTTTGTAGAGGCCGCGCTCTTCGGGCAGATAACCGATCCGGCGGATATGATCCGGCTTCAGGCGTTCTCCCAGGAATAAAACGTCGCCTTCATCAGGACCGGTAATCTGGTTGATGATCCGGATCAGTGAAGTTTTTCCGGCACCGTTCGGGCCCAGCAGCCCAAAAATGCAACCACGGGGTACGTTCAGGCTGACATCGTCGAGTGCCCGGTGCTGGGCGTACTGCTTAACGATGTGATGCGTCTCCAAAATGTTCATGCAGAACCGTAACGTTTAGGTTTCAAAATGTGCGCCATGTAAACATGTGCATTATACGGCAAGCTACATAATGACTGCTACAAACCGCAACCTTTTCGGGATAAAGCGACGCGGGCTTCCACAAATGGCAAAAAAAAAGCCACAACCTGCACGGCTGCGGCTACCGGTATGACTAATGCCGGGTTAGTTATAATAATCCCGGACCTGAAAAAGCAGCATCAGGAATAAAAGGCCCAGTATAATTCCGACTAAACTGATTGAAAAAACACTGCTCAGAATACTCAGTAACTGGGCATAGTAGCTGAACACCCACCCCTGCCGTTTACGGTTGAATAACCCGGGCAGCGCCATCACTGCCAGTACGGTGCCGGCCAGGCTGATGATCATCGCGATCGTATAGGTGAACCCTACACCGGCAACGGCGGCTACCGGTAAAAATGCCGCTCCGATGCCCAAAAAGACCAGCAGTCCCGGAATCGCGAGCAGCAAAAGTATCAGCGAAACAACCGGCCAATATTTAACGAATCCTTCGCGGAAATTGACCGGGAACTGAAAAGGAGCTTTCGTAGTAAAGTAGGGAGCCAGTTCTGACTCAAAAATTGCGGCTTGTGCCATGAGAGTAAGGGGTAGGGTTTAATAAAGTTCTGATTTAAAGACTTTAACATACCGATTACCCCTCACATTCGCAACTTCACGACGCTACTTTTTATACAGCGACATCTTCCTGAACCGCTTCCGGATGCCATTCGCCTTCCCACTTGGAAATAATGGCAGTGGCGACGGCATTACCGGCCACACTCGTTGCCGAACGGCCCATATCCAGCACCTGGTCAATACCCAGCAACAAGGCCAGACCTTCGATCGGGAGGTTAAACATAGCCATCGTACCGGCAATGATTACCAGCGAAGCCCGTGGTACACCGGCAATGCCTTTAGAGGTAATCATTAGCGTGAGCATCATCGTAATCTGCTGCTGTGCATCCAGCGGTACGCCATACGCCTGTGCAATAAAGGCTGTCGCAAATGTCATGTACAGCATCGAGCCGTCCAGGTTGAACGAATACCCCAATGGCAGTACAAATGAGATAATCCGCTCTGAGCAGCCGAATTTCCTGAGCGCCTCAATCGTCTGCGGAAACGAGGCCTCCGAACTTGCCGTACTGAACGACAGGATAACGGCATTTTTTATGTGCCCGAGCAATTTGAGATACGGTATGCCATTAATGGCACAAATCGCCCAGAGAACGACAAACAAAAAGAAGAACAGACCACCAAAAAAGCAAAGAATCAGGTAGGCATAGCCTAATAGAATACTAAGCCCCTGTTGGGCGACCACAGCTGCAATCGCGCCCAATACCCCGAACGGCGCAAAGCCCATCACATAGCCGGTTACCTTGAACATAACGTGCGAAATGGCATCAAGCGCTTTCACGACAATCTTGCCCTGGTCGCCGATGGCACCGACCGCAATGCCGAAGAAAATACTGAAGACGACAATCTGCAGGATTTCGTTCGTGGCCAGCGACTCAATAAAGCTCGTCGGGAAAATGTGAGTAATAAAGTTTTCAAACGTCAGTTTTTTCGCCTCGATGCCGGTATCCGTTCCTTTGGCTGGCAGTGGCAACTGCATTACCTCGCCCGGCTTCATGACGTTAACGACCAGCAAACCAACGATCAGCGACAGGATGGTGGCAAAGTAAAAATAACCCAGTGTTTTCAGACCGATCCGGCCAACGGCTTTGAAATCACCCAGTTTGGCAATCCCGACCACCAGCGTCGAAAAGACCAGCGGACCGATAATCATTTTAATCAGCCGCAGGAATACCTTAGACAGAATGTTCAGGTCGGTGCCGGAAAAACCGGAATCCGTTGCCGGGAAAAAGTATCCGATCAGAATACCCAACACCATTCCCAGAAAAATACGTGTAGTAATGTTTGGTCGTTTCATTTAGTTGTTTGAAAGAGCAGTATCCACAAAAATACAGGAAAAAGGGAATTTTGACAGCCCGATACGGTCTTTCTGAAAACAGGAAAGCCCTCACGAGTTCATCATGAGGGCTTTTCTGTTACCGTCACCGGTTAATTCCCTTTCAGAATACGGATACTTTTCTGTTTGGTATCCGTAAGGGCTTTCAGAATATACATACCCGATGGCTGGCTGCTCATCGGAAGCTGATACCGGAATAGTGCGGGGGCATCCTGCTGCGTAAACGTATGTATTGGCCGGCCCTGCATATCCGACAGGAACAGGTTCAGCGTTTTGCCTTCTGCACCGCTTACCACAATTTCCGCATCATTGATCACCGGATTACCGATAACACTAACGGATAATTCTGGCTCACTGAGTTCAGGCTTTGCTTTGCGGCCGGCACTGCTGCCTGCAATCATAAAGTTAATCACCCGCACACCCGTCGGTGTCATTATCGTTACAACATACCGGCCGGCACCAAGCGCCGGAATACCGGTTGACGAGCCGGGAACCGTCAGGGTTGTATTTTGCTGGCGGTATACAACCGGTGCCGCTGACGAACCGGCTTTAGCGATTGAGTAGCTGAACTCGCCCCCGTTCCCGCATACGGATCCGGCCAGCGCTACCTGGGCCGGCAGACTCGGCGCGATGTATAAAAACGATTCAGGGACGTCGGCAATAAGAGTAGCCCCCACTGCCGGATAGCTACTGGTATTTACGAGTGAAAAGCTGGTCAGAGACCCAATCGATACCTGCCGTACAACCTGGTTCGAACAACCGGCGGCATTGCTGCAACTGATCGAAATGGTATTGATACCTGCCACAGATGTATTGACAACGAAACTGTTACCCGATACTGCATTATTCCAGACCACTTCTCCGGTCGAACAGCTTGCCGTTAACGTGAGCGGCTCGCCGACACAAACTGCCGTATTTGATGAAGCCGAGATGACCGGCGGAGCGGCCACGGTTACACTGTGAATAGAAGACGTGGCGCAGTTAATGGCGTTTGTACAGATGGCCATATACATCAGAACGCCTGACCGCGACGCTGTTCCGACAAATACACCATCTCTTGAGGCACCATTCCACAGTGCAGTTCCGGTCTCACAGACGGCCGTTAATGAAATTACGCCTCCGAAACAGGCCGTCTGGCTCCCCGTAATGGTTGGTGAGGACGGTGGTGCCACCACGGTTATGGTTGTTGAAGCCGTATTATTGGCCGAACAAATGCCCCCCAGACAGGTAACTGAAACGACAGTGGTCTGGGACGGTCTTACGATAATTTCCGACCCGGTTGTGCCGGTGCTCCACAACAGCTTTGTTTTTTCACAGCCGCCCGCCGCCAGCGATACATTCTGGTTTGCGCAGACCGCCGTCGCCGAAGCCTTGACTGTAAGCTTTGGTAATACGGTTATAGTCGTTGAGGCTTTTGCCTCACAGCCTCCGTCATTCGTTACTTCAACGGCGTAAGTACCCGTTTTTGACGCAACAATGGTTTCAGATGTTGCCCCGGTACTCCATTTATAGCCGGTAATGTTATTGGATCCCAAAGCCGTCAGAATCGCCGTTTGCCCTTCGCATAGGGTTAAAGACTGTGGTGTAATAGAGACGGATATCGGTTGCTCTACGGTAATACTGGCAGTGGCCGACGTTGAACACCCGCGGTTGTCTGTAACCGCTATCTGATAACTCCCTGATGCTGTAACACTAATAGTAGCCGTTGTTGCCCCGGTACTCCAGCGGTAGCTGGTAGCGGTCTCCGATCTGGCAGTCAGGTTTATTTTTTCTCCGGTACATACTGTCAGGTTACCTGGTGTCAGCGTTACACTTGGCTTCGGCCCGATTGTCCGTTTAGCGGTTGCAACGCAACCGGTTCCGACCGTACAGGTCGCTGAATACGTCATGCTGCTGTTAACAGCACTTACATTAAGTACAGCACTATTTTCACCGGTTGACCAGGTTACCACGCCATGTTCACAGCCAATTGCCGAGAGCGAAACCGGCCCCTGACCGCATGGTTCAGAGGCGGAAATGCTCAGAGACGGCGGCGGTACAACCGTAATATAAGACACTGCGGTTACTCGCGGAGAGGTTGCTGCGTTGCCGCGGCAGCTCGTTCTGAACTGGTACAAGCCTGCGTTCGTTGTCGATTTCCAGGTTAGTACGCCAACGCCAACGGCGGAGTTCACATATTGAAATCCATCCGTAGTGGCCGGTGGAGCGGGTATAATGAAGCCTGAACTTCCCCGGAGTACCGTAATTGATGAGGGTTTATTGAATTCAACCGGACAGTTTATTGTAATTGAAACAGGTTGGCCAACACAGATACTAGCGTTTGCCGGCGTATTTACCGGCACGCTTTGACCCATTACATGTGTGGAAAACAGGATCGTACATAGGCTTACTACATATAGTAATAAAGTACACGGTCTTTTCATAAATATCTACTAATTAGGTGTTTATGAAATAAATATAGAGCACATTCCCAGCTTTACAAATCTTTTTTCAGCATATGCCCTCTTTTTTTCAAGCAAATTACCAGCAGTTTTATCGATGATGTCGTACCGCTTTAGTTAAAAACATGTTTATATATGGGTTTCCGATATAAAAACTGAAGCCACAGAACCGGTAACATTAAATAATCCGTTAACCGGTTGGGTGTTCGAAATGTAATATCATCGATGATAAGGGTTCCGCTACCGGATTTTATCAGCCGGTGACGGTGATGCCAGTAGCGAAGAAAAAACGGTAGTTTTGTTCCTTCATCGATAAAGTAAATCTCATCGGGAGATGTCTGCTGATCGACAATCAGGCTGTCCCAGCGTTGTTTAAACAGCAAAAAGTTCAGCTCCAGCTGAACCTGATCGCCGGTTTGGCAACCGTCGAAACGAAGGACCTGAACGGGCGGAAAGGGAGGACTTAGCTTATCAAATAATCTCCGGTCGAAACCGGCCCAGACCTCGTTTACCGGCCGGGCAACCTGTGTGCGCAGAATAAGTTTCACAATAGTAAAAATTGAGGTTCAGAGAGCGTTCTCCGCTCTCTGAACCTCAACCCGGAAACCCTAGCCAAGGTTTGTGGCTTTGCCACGATAAAAAACATAAAACAGCAGCGGGAAAATAAATAAGGTCAGCAAGGTGGCCGTAATCAGTCCGCCGATAACGACGATAGCCAGTGGCTTCGACGTTTCGGAACCGATACCGGTCGAAATCGCAGCCGGTATCAGGCCAATGGCAGCCATCATCGCAGTCATCACTACCGGCCGCACCCGCGAAATAACCCCTTGCTTAATGGATGCATCGAGTGTCATGCGGTTATGCAGGTTCTTCTTAAAGACCGAAATCAGAATTACCCCGTTCTGAATACAGATACCAAAGAGAGCGATGAAGCCGATACCTGCCGAGATACTGAAGTTAACATGTGTTACCAACAGGGCGGCAATACCACCGATAATCGCAAAGGGTACATTCAGCAGCACCAGTCCGGCATCTTTGACATTCCCGAACAACACGAACAGAATAAAGAAAATACCCAGTAAGCTGATCGGTACGACCTGCTCCAGCCGCAGGGTTGCCCGCTGCTGGTTTTCAAAATCACCGGCCCATTTGATACTGTATCCCTGCGGCAGTTTCACATGTTCGGTAACTTTTTGCTGTGCTTCCGCAACGGCGCTGCCCATATCCCGGCCGCGCACCGAGAACTTAACGGCCCCGTAACGCTGATTGCCTTCGCGGTAGATGAGAATCGGACCGGTCTGCGTGTATACTTTGGCGATCTCCTTAATCGGAATCATTCCCTTATCTGTGGGTACCATCAGCTGACCGATCTGCTCTTCGTTGGACCGGAAGCCTTTGTCATACCGGATCCGGAGGTCAAACTTCCGCTCACCTTCATAAATCTGCGTGGCCGCTTTACCGCCGATAGCCATTTCGATTACCGCTTCTGCATCCGCCTTATCAACACCATATACGGCCAGTTTCTGTTCATCCAGCTCAACCCGTAGCTCCGGCTGGCCGATGTTCCGGATAACACCAAGGTCTTCAATGCCTTTTACGGTAGCCAGCTGCTTGTTGATTTCGTTTGATTTTTCTTCGAGTGTGTAGAGATCCGGACCATATACTTTAACGGCAATTGATCCCTTAACCCCCGAAACAGCCTCTGCAACGTTATCCATGATCGGCTGTGAAAAGCCAAAATTAACCCCGGGAAATACTTTCAGCTTTTCCTGCATCTGATCAATCAGCTGCTCCTTGGTCAGGTGGCTTTTCCACTCATCTTTCGGATACACATCAACCAGAAACTCAATGTTATAGAATCCGGTCGGGTCAGTACCATCGTTCGGGCGGCCGGTTTGCGACATGACACCCTTTACCTCCGGAAACTGCTCAAAAATCTTCCGCATCTGCGTCGTCAGTTTAACCGATTCAGGCAGTGAGATACTCATCGGCATACTGGCACGCACGTAGATTGATCCCTCATCCAGCTCCGGTAAAAACTCAGTACCTAACAGCGAGAAACCCGACATCCCGACTACCACCAGTGCCAGTGAAAACAGCAGGCTGATTTTTTTATGGGTGTAGGTAAAGCCGAAAATACTAGTCGATTTTTTCACCAGAAACTCCGTAAACGGATTATGCTTTTCGCGCACATTCTTTTTCAGCAGAATACTCGACAATACCGGCACCAGCGTCAGCGTAAAGAACAAGGCACCCAGCAAGGCAAATCCCAGTGTCCACGCCAGCGGACTGAACATTTTACCTTCTACTTTCTGGAATGAGAAAATCGGCACTAAACAGGTGATAATGATCAGTTTCGAAAAGAAAATAGCCTTTCCCATCTCGGTACCGGTCTTGCGCAGTACGCCCAGTTTAGCCAGTTTATTAAACCGTTCCATACCGTTCCGGTGCGCCATCTCATCGAGTGTCACAAATATCCCTTCAACCATCACCACCGCACCGTCAACGATAATCCCGAAGTCAATGGCACCCATCGACAGCAGGTTGGCCGACATCCCGCGCAGCCGCAGACAGATAAATGCAAAGAGCAATGCCAGCGGAATAACAATCGACACGGTAACGGTGGTCCGCCAGTCGGCCATAAACAGGAACACAATGACCGTTACGAAAATAATCCCTTCGATCAGGTTGTGCGTTACCGTATGGGTAGCAAAGTGAATCAGCGTTTCGCGGTTGTAGAACGTATCGATTTTAACGTCTGACGGCAGAATGTGGTCGTTCAGGTCGTTGATTTTGTCTTTTACCCGTTCAATGACTTCGCTTGGGTTCTCCCCTTTCCGCATCACTACAATACATTCCACCACATCGTTCTGCTTGTCACGGCCGGCCTGGCCAAGCCGGGGCAGTGCCGATTCGGCCACCTGCGCCACGTTCCGCACCATGATCGGTGTCCCGTTTACGTTCTTGATAATGATGTTTTCGATATCCTTGCTGTTTTTCAGCAGACCGATCCCCCGCACCACATAGGCTTCCGAGTTTTTCTCAATGACATCCCCCCCTACGTTTACGTTTGAGTTGGCAACGGCCTGATACAGTTGCAGCGGCGTAATGTTGTAATCCAGCAGCCGGCGCGGATCAACCGAGATTTCATAGGTTTTCACTTCACCACCGAAGCTGACGACATCGGCCACGCCCGGTACACTTTTCAGCTGCCGGTCAATGACCCAGTCCTGTAGTGTTTTCAGCTCACGGGCAGTACGGGTCGGGCTTTTGAGGGTATAGCGGAAAATCTCGCCGGTTGGTCCATACGGAGGCTGCACATCGGGCTTAATACCTTCCGGCAGGTCAACGCTCCCCAGCAGGTTATTGACCTGCTGCCGGGCAAAGGCATCATCCACACCATCCTCAAACATTACTTTCACCACCGACAGCCCGAACAGCGTTGTTGAGCGGATATCGGTCTTTTTCTGTACCGGATTCAGGCCGATTTCAATCGGGATCGTTACGAATTTTTCAATTTCTTCGGCACTCCGGCCCGGCCACTGCGTGATGATTGTGATCTGGGTATTGGTCACGTCCGGAAAGGCCTCGATGGGTGTGTTCTGGTAGCTGATAAAGCCGGCGATCACGATCAGCACGGTCAGAAAGAACACAAAGAATTTGTTCTTCAGCGAGAACGACAGAATATTTTTTATGAACTTGTTCATGGGAAGAAAGTCAAAGAGTGAACGAGGTAAAGAGTGAAAGAATGAAAGAGTGAAAGAGCGGTCTGACACCTCCACTAAAGGGGCTCAACATAATAGTATCAGAGAGCTGACTCCGGTTTGTTAAGGCAATATCCGGACAGGAGCGATAAATTTCGCTCTTTCACTCTTTAGCCGCAGTAGCGGCCGCTCTTTCGCTCTTTAATTACCTAGTGCGTTATAAATCAGGAGCTGATTTTGGGTAACGATGCGGTCGTTGGGTTGCAGGCCGCTGGCAAGGTAGGCACGGTCGCCGATGGTTTTGAAGACGTTTACCTCCCGGACAACCGGCTCGCCTTTCGGTGTAACGACCACCACAAAATTCCGGCTCTTATCAAACACAATTGCTTTGGCAGGAATGGCTACCCGCTTATCCTGACCGGCATACAGCACATTCACGTTCGTGAACATCTCTGGTTTCAGCGCGTAATCCGATGGGCCCATGTACCGGTTATCCAGCGTGACGCGAACTTTCATCGTCTTGCTTTCAGGGTCTAACACGTTGAAAATCTTATCAATTTTTCCCTTATATACTTTATCGGGATATGACAGGGTGGTGATATCGGCCTCGTAGCCGACCCGCACATTAGCAAGGTCAGATTCATACACGTTCGCCATTATCCACACCTGATCAAGGTTTGAGATGGTAAACAGGTTTTCGGGGTCGTCAGAACGGAGCTCCATGCCCTGGGCGGCGTTTTTCTCGACCACAAAGCCACTCACCGGTGCTTTTACAATATAAACGGAACCCGTGCCGCCCAGAATCTGACGGCGCTGCGCCACGCGGTTTACTTCACCTTTAGCGGCCTGCAGCTGCTCACGGGCGGCTACTAGATCGCGCTGCGACGACAAACCGGCCTGCGACATATCCTCAGTCACCTGCATATTTTTCAGCGCAACGGCCAGCTGGCTTTTTGCAGTAACAGCCTGTTGCTCAAGGTCTGCCATGTCGCCGGAGCGGATCACCGACAGCACCTGACCGGCTTTTACATAATCGCCCAGATCGGCCTTAACCTCTTCGATGTGGCCACCCACCAGCGGAAATACCTTCACCACCTTATCCTGATTGAAGGTTACCTTACCAGTCAGGTTCAATTCATTATTTACGGTTTCAAGCCGGGCGGTGTCGATTTTAGCCGTTGCCAGCAGGCTGGCGTCATTTTTCGTTTCGGCTACATTTTTTTCGTCTTCTTTTGCCGACGAAGAACAGCCTGACAGGCCGGACACAAGGGCGAAAGAAATGGCGAACAAGGTTGCGAATGTGTGTTTATTCGTTTTCATGACGGTTGATAAGATGAGGTCTATTTATTGAATACGGTTGTACCTACGGCAAAATTGATGTCTTCCAGACTCTGAAGCCGGTCGTTCTGAAGCTGATTAAACTGGAGCTGACTGTTTTTGTACGAGTCGAAAAAATCAAGGAATTCGACCACATCGATGTTCTGCTTCCGGTAGTTGGTGGTAACCCCCTGAATAAGCTTGTCAAAATCATTGACAAACCGCTGATCGAATGTCCGGTAGAGCTGTTCGGTCTGCTGCGCTTTGGTATAGGCCCGCTGCACATCATTTTCTACCTGCATCTGATAGGCGTTGGCGAGTTGCTGACTGCTCTGGATCCGAATGGAAGCGGCCTTGATATTGCCCTGATTCTTGTTGAAAAACGGCAGGTTAATGCCTACGCCAACCCCGAAATAGTTCTGAATGTATCCGGCGTTGCGGTCATACGTACCCTGAAGCGTCAGATCCGGTACAGCCAGTGCTTTTTGCAGAGCCAGATTCTGCTGCTCCTGTTTGGCCTGATCGCGGGTGCCTTTCAGGTCGTACCGGTTCTCGTCGGCCAACCGCAGCAGCTCACTTACGTTTTGTTGACCCACGCCAGCCTGACTTGCTTCGTTATTTGTCAGCAATGGCTTAATCGGGATTGTAGGGCTGACATTCAGGAGTAAAGCTAAATCAGCCTGGTCGTCGGTCAGTTTCTTTAATAATTGCTGGCGTTCAGTGATCAGATTAAACAGATACGCCTTTAGTCGTGTCAGGTCTTTCAGCGGCACGTTGCCTTTATCGTATTGCTGCTGATACAGGTCGACGGTCTGTTGCAGCGTTGCAATTTCTTCGCGGTAAACGTCAAGTGCCTGATTCGTATAGTACAGGCTGTAAAACGTACTCCGCAGCTGATAGCTCAGGGTACGCAGCAGGTCAAAAAAGCGGTCATTGGCCAGCTCGGTACTGGTTCTGGCAATAGCCAGCTGTTTGTTGCGTTTACCGGCAAGCAACAGCAGCTGCTGGTACTGAATCACTTGCTCTGAATTACTCTGCTTAACCGGCATCACTTCCCGTGACTGCTGGTTGTATGGCATTTGTTCAATATAAATCGATGGGTTGTTCCAGAGTTTTGCCTGGTATTCATAGGCCTGATTCTCAGAAACCCCCAGCTTAGTTGCCATCAGCGTAAGGTTATTCTGCCGGAAAAGCTGCCCGGCATCGGCCAGTGTGAGCCGCAGCGTATCACCTGCTGCCGGAATGTATGCTGCCTGAAGGCCATGGACGGTCAGTACGCCCGCAACCAAAAGAATGAGCCGTTTCATAAGTCGATAAGAATGCCCTGGTAGTCAGGGACTTTTGAGTGAATAGAAACTAAATTACTAAATGAACAGGCACTAAATAGCCTGGCTATGTGCTACATAGCTGATTAGCGATGATGCTAACGGATACTACATACGCTGCTTTTCAGGAATCCGGAGCGAATGAAAGAGAAGATAATACGGACGTGATTGATACGATTTATATGTGTTGAATGGCAGTCGGAAAGAACGTCCCAGCAAAAGCAGCCAGGCGGCGGCAAACAGCGTAACCAGAACCGCAGCCGGGGCCAGATCAAACGACGTATCGGCAGAAGCCTGCCGGTACTCCTGTTCATCTTCAGCACGGCCGATCCAGTTCGTATGATCAACAGATTGTTTGCCCCGTTCAGCCGTCAGGTGTTTACCAGCGGAGCCATAGGCCATCGCCCCGCTGCCGTATCCAGGGAGAGTTCCCCGAATGGCGGTCATCGCGAGCAGAAAAGCGATTATTCCTATTTTTTTGATGGCTGACATGTTCGTGTTCTTAACTGCTACAAAGTAAAAGCATCAGGCACCCGGCAACGTTAAGAACAGATAAATCTTTCATTAAAAGGTAATTAAAAGGGTTTTACATAAAGGCTGCCAGCCGTGATACCTCTATCCGAGGATGTCTGTTTGTCAAAGTATTTCCTGGTTTTTTACTATACAACAATATACAGCCTCTTAATTATCAATCATTTATACGCATCGGACTGATCTACACGTACAGGCTCTCAGGCCTGTGTAATGCATAAACCGACCTGAACATGTACTTTTGCAGAATGACACGTTACGCCCACTCCTACCGGCTACTGGTAGCGCTTGATTGCATTATTTTCGGTTTCGATGGCGAGGAAATTAAAGTGCTCCTCATCAAACGGAACTTCGCGCCGGAAGCCGGGAAGTGGTCGCTGGTTGGCGGCTTCCTGAACGAAGAAGAAGATCTGGAAGTAGCGGCATCACGCCTGCTGTTCGACCTGACCGGCCTGCATGATATTTACGTTGAGCAGGTTGAAGCCTTCGGCCGGGTGAACCGTGACCCGGTCGAACGTACGGTGTCAATTGTCTTTTTTGCGCTCATCAACATTGCCGACCATGATCCCGAAGCGGTGAAAGCGCACAATGCTCACTGGATTAGCCTCAAACAAAAGCCATCCCTTATTTTTGACCACGACGATATGGTCCGGAAGGCGCTTGAACAACTACGCTATAAGGCAACCCTGCACCCGCTCGGGTTTGAGCTCCTGCCGGAGAAATTCACGCTGCCGCAGCTGCAAAAGCTTTACGAAGCCATTTATGATGCCCCGCTCGACCGCCGGAATTTCAGCCGCAAACTCCTCTCGACCGGCCTGCTGATCGATACCGGCGAGAAAAACACGAACTCGGCCACTAAAAAGGCAACCCTGTACCGGCTCAACAAGGAAAAATACCAGGAACAATTCCACGCTTTCTGGAACCTCATGCCGGTGGCGATTCTGTAATGATTAATGTTAAATGGCTAATGAATAATGCCGGACCAGCGCCCATTATACATTAATCATTGTCCATTATACATTAAAATGATCCGCCTCACCCATTGCTCAAGCTTCGTTAGCCGGTTCCAGCGGAGGATATAGTACGGTACCGGATGTGCACCGAACGCCTGATAAAAGCGGGCAATTGCCGGTACGTCGGGGCTTTCAAAATCAAAAACAACCGGCCGCCCCGCTTCCCTGAGCAGGGTGTCGATCAGCCAGGCTCGCGCATGACCGGCACGACCGGCCGGCGTGGCTGCATTAAAGAGGTAAATCATCCGGCCAAACGCCCTGACAATCAACGCTCCCGCCTGTGCCTCCCCCGACGTGTCAACCACATACGCAAGTGTTGCCATGCGGCGGCTGATTAAATCCCTGATTAACTGCGTCAGTACGTCATACGCCCAATCCCCGACACCACCGGCTATTTGCTGCGCATGGTATTCTTTAAACCAGGCTATCATCAGCGCCGGATCGGTTGCCGGCCGCCGTTGCCAGCCATGTTGCTCAGCACGGCGTAAGTGCCTTCGCCGGTCGGCCGGATAACGGATCGGATACGATTGCCCGCCTGAAGGCAATGGCAACAAATGGGTATACGCCGTACGCACCTCGCTTGTTTCCGGTAACCCTTCAGGTAAGCGGGCAAGATGCAGGACAGAGCCATACCGGAAACGCCGGTACAGATACGAAAAAAAAGGCTGGACATCGACCGCAGGGTCTGTACTGTACACGTCGAGAAACTGACAGAAAAGCGGCTGGTGTACCACCCATTGCCCGTATTTCCGCCGCAGCGGCACCGACATCACCGCCTCGTACTGCCCGTCAGCTGTCGTCCTGACCAGGCCGGCCCACCGCCAGCCCTCAGCCGACGTTACGGCATCAAGGTACCAGCTGAGCCCGTATACCAGCCGGTTCGGCGACCGGGCCACACAGGCATCCCAGGCCGATGTATCAATCGACGGACGGTTAAGAAATTGAATCGGGGAATTGGTCATCGTTAACAACAGGTTCAGGTTCCTGACGGAGACCAGACCTGTTTGTAACGGATGCGGTTATTTAAAGTAGGATTTGAGCTTTTCGACGGTTTCCCGGGTTTCCGGTTTCTCCGTAATCAGATCGTTGATCGTCTGAATGGCATGGATAACCGTACTGTGGTCGCGGCCGCCGAAATGATAGCCGATGGATTTAAGGGCCAGTTCTGTTTTCTCCTTGGCCAGGTACATCGCAATCTGACGCGGATAGACCAGTTCGCGTTTCCGGCTTTTCGATTTCAGATCGGCAACGGTAATACCGAAGTGATCGGCCACAATCTCCTGCACGGCATCAATAGTCACCTCCTTATCAGAATCAATGACAATATTGCGCAATGTCTGCTTGGCAAGCTCGAGGTCAATCTCGCGGCGGTTGAGCGAGGCCTGCGCCATCAGCGACACAATAACGCCTTCCAGCTCCCGTACGTTGGTGTTGATGCTGTGGGCCAGGTATTCAATGACGTTGTTGTCAATATAAACCCCCTCGGCCATTAGTTTTTTCTGAATGATGGCAATCCGCGTTTCCAGATCCGGCGTCTGTAAGTCGGCCGTTAACCCCCATTTGAACCGTGACAGCAACCGGTCTTCCAGCCCGGCGAGATCGCGCGGCGGACGGTCGGAGGTCATGATAATCTGCTTGCCGGACTGATGCAGGTGATTAAAGATATGGAAGAAAATCTCCTGCGTTTTTTCTTTTTTCTGCAGAAACTGTACGTCGTCAATGACCAGCACATCCACCTGCATGTAGAACTGGTTAAAGTCCCGCAGCGTATCGGTTTTGATGGCGTTCAGAAACTGGTTGGTAAATTTCTCAGACGTCACATACAGGACAAATTTATCCTGACTCGTATTTTTAATGGTATTGCCGATGGCCTGTACCAGGTGTGTTTTGCCCAGCCCTACCCCGCCATAAATCATCAGCGGGTTAAATGCCGTAACGCCCGGACGGGTTGCCACCGCATAACCGGCATTCCGTGCCAGCCGGTTACAGTCCCCTTCCACGTAATTATCAAACGTATAACTTGGGTTCAGATACGAATCCAGCGATAGCGAGTCGAGGTCTTTCAGCTGAAAGGGACTCTTCAGAATATCCGGGTTAACGTTGTCAGGCTTAGCGGTTTGGGGTGATTTTGTGGTCGGAACATTGACCGTCAGCGGCCGGTTCTTTTCGTTACCGTTATCAACAATGATGGAATATTCCAGCTGTCCGTCACGGCCGATGCTGAAATCGAGTGCTTTGCGGAGAATGTGTACGAAGTTCTCCTCCAGCCATTCGTAGAAGAACTGACTGGGGACCTGAATTGTCAACACAGTACCGGATAGCCGGAGAGGGACTATCGGTTCAAACCACGTCTTGAAGCTTTGCTCGGGTACGTTCTCCCGGATGACTTGCAGACATCGGTTCCATACCGTCGTTACTTCTCGCTGCATACCAGGTTGAACAGCTACATTCACAGTTAATCAGATATTGTTAGAATAGTAGTTTTACTGAGCAAGGCGTTTCCATCACTAAGTTACAAAAACATCCCTGTTCAACCATCAAAAATTACTATTCCGGGTTATTACTTGCCGGTGGCTCTTTAAAAATGGGAGACAAAAGTAGAAAAAAAAGTCACTTAGTTGTCTGTCCGGAGCGCTCCCGAACAATAAAAATACGCGCATTCCGGCGGCTTAACAAATTAATCAGATAAGAGCCTGGAATTGTACAATACCAATAGCTATAGTTATTTAGCAAAATCTATTTTCAGCATGCTGGCAGAAAATTTACCTTTACCGGAAATTTAGCGTACTGACACGCCTATGACGTCCTTATTTGCCGACACATTTGCGCCTGCCACCAAAGAAGACTGGCTTCAGCAGGTCCGGAAAGATTTAAAAGATCCAACTATTTACGAAGTCTTACGGTGGCAGACGCCGGAAGGTTTTGTGCTTGATCCGTACTATACAGCCGGTGATGTCAGTCCGCAGCTGCTATCGGCCAATCAGGCAGCACAAAAAAGGCAACCCGGCTGGCTGAATACCCCTGAGGTAGCAGCCGGCAGTGACATTGCGGCGGCAAACCGGCAGGCGCGGGAAGCACTGGACAAAGGTGCCGACGCCATTGTGTTCGATCTGACCACGCAGAACGGCTTTCCGGCAGGTTTGCTGAGCCGGCTGCTGCAAGGCATTAAACTAAGTGACACCCCCGTTTATTTCCGGTCACTAACGCCGGATTTACTACCGGACCTGCGCCGGATTGCGCCTTACCAGCTCAAAGGCGGCCTGCTGATTGATCCGGTAACGGTTTACCTCCAGACCGGTAATGTACCGGCGGCAACGACGGCCGGTACACTGGCCGAAGCAACACGCCTGACCGCCGACTCACCGCAGTTCCGGTCCGTCTGTGCCGGCAGCACGGTTTTTCACAATGCCGGCGCCACTGCCACTCAGGAGCTTGCGTTTCTGTTATCCTCGCTGGCCGACACCTATGATCTGCTCACAGAAGCCGGCTTGCCGGTTGAACAGGCATTGGATAAAACCATGCTGTCGGTTTCGGTCGGTACCAGTTATTTTCCGGAGATTGCCAAACTACGGGCTTTGCGGGTATTATGGTATCGCTTCGCGGGTGCTTACGGGGTCAGTGTTCCGCAGCCGTTCATACACGCGCAGACCTCAACATTTTACGACGCGGCGGTTACGCCTTATACTAACCTGCTCAGGGCCACAACCGAAGCCATGGCAGCCGTGGCTGGCGGGGCTGATCTGCTGACCGTTCACCCGTACGACACTGTATCCGGAACGCCCGACGCCTTTTCGGAACGGATTGCCCGCAACGTGTCTGTGTTGCTCAAAGAAGAGGCCCATCTCGACAAAGTGGCCGATCCGGCGGCAGGTGCCTGGTACATCGAACAGGCCACAGACCTGCTGGTTCAGTCTGCCTGGGCGCTGTTTGTGACGACCGAACAGCAAGGTGGTTTGTTGGCCGGTATAGCCAGCGGCAGTATTCAGGCGCAATTGCAGGCCGCTTATGATGCCCGTATCGCCGCTATGCACAACGGCAGTATTATGGTTGGCGTAAACAAATTCCGGTTTGATGAAGGCGACCAGCCCGCGCCGCGCCAGCCTGCTTATCCGAACGCCCTGATTCCTGACCGCCGGTTAGCGGCAGCTTTCGAACAATAGTGTGACCCGCAAACGATACAACGCATGAGACCTGATTTTTCAACCATATCGGCGGCGCATATACAACCGGAAGCCGCTTCCCAACCAGCACCCAAACCCTTTACCACCGCCGAGGGCATAAAACTGAAGCCCCGCTTTACGGCCGCCGACATCGCCGGTGCGGAACACCTGCACTATGCGGCCGGTATTCCGCCGTTTCTGCGCGGCCCTTACAGCTCTATGTACGTCCGGCAACCGTGGACCGTCCGGCAATACGCCGGTTTTTCGACCGCAGGAGCATCCAATGCCTTTTACCGCCGGAACCTCGCCGCCGGGCAGAAAGGCCTTTCCGTAGCCTTTGACCTGGCCACTCACCGGGGCTACGACTCCGACCACCCGCGCGTTGTCGGAGACGTTGGCAAAGCCGGTGTAGCCATTGATTCGGTTGAGGACATGAAAATTTTGTTCGACCAGATTCCGCTCGACCAGATGTCGGTATCCATGACGATGAACGGGGCGGTGATTCCGGTCATGGCGTTTTACATCGTAGCGGCCGAAGAACAGGGCGTTTCGCCGGAAAAACTGTCGGGAACGATTCAGAACGATATTCTGAAAGAGTTCATGGTGCGCAACACCTACATCTACCCGCCCGCCCCGTCGATGCGGATTATCGGTGATATTTTTGCGTTTACCAGCCGCTACATGCCGAAATTCAATTCCATCAGCATCAGCGGTTACCATATGCACGAGGCTGGTGCACCTGCCCACATCGAGCTGGCCTACACCCTCGCCGACGGCCTTGAGTACATCCGCACGGGCATTCAGGCGGGCATGGCCATCGACGATTTTGCGCCACGGCTTTCGTTTTTCTGGGGCATCGGGATGAACCATTTTATGGAAATTGCCAAGATGCGGGCCGGTCGCCTGTTGTGGGCCAAAATCGTGAAGCAGTTTGATCCGAAAAACCCGAAATCGCTGGCGCTGCGGACCCATAGCCAGACATCGGGCTACAGCCTGACTGAGCAGGATCCGTTTAACAACGTAACGCGGACCGCTATCGAAGCCATGGCCGCCGCCCTTGGCCACACGCAGTCGCTGCACACCAACTCCCTCGACGAAGCCATTGCCCTGCCGACCGACTTTTCGGCACGCATCGCCCGGAATACCCAGTTGTACCTCCAGCAGGAAACCGACATTACCCGCGCCGTTGACCCGTGGGGCGGTTCGTATTACGTTGAAGCACTGACGCAGGAACTTGCCGAAAAAGCGTGGGCGTTAATCGAGGAGGTAGAAACGCTTGGCGGTATGACGAAAGCCATTGAAACCGGTCTGCCCAAACTGCGTATCGAAGAAGCCGCTGCCCGAAAGCAAGCCCGCATCGACTCCGGCAAAGACGTGATTGTCGGCGTAAACCGCTATAAACCGGACTCAGAGAAAGAAATCGAGCTGCTTGAGGTAGACAACCAGGCGGTTCGGGAGGAGCAGATTCAGCGACTGACCAGCATCCGGGCAGGCCGCGATCCGGAAAAAGTAGCCAAGGCCCTGGCCGCCATTACCGAAGCGGCCTTCGCCGGTCTGGACAATGCTGGTTCGGATTTGCAAGCCGCAGCCGCTCCCTCTCGCGAAACCAACTTACTGGCCCTGGCCATCGAAGCCGCGCGGCAACGGGCCACGCTGGGCGAAATTTCTGACGCTATGGAAAAAGCATTCGGCCGGCACAAGGCCACGATCCGCGCCGTTTCGGGCATTTATTCGGCCGAGGTCTCCGACGACGAAAACTTCCGCATTGCCCGTCAGATGACCAACCGGTTTGCCGAACAGGAAGGCCGCCGCCCACGGATTCTGATTGCCAAAATGGGCCAGGACGGTCACGACCGGGGTGCCAAAGTAATTGCGACCAGCTTCGCCGATCTGGGTTTTGACGTTGATATGGGCCCGCTTTTCCAGACGCCGGAAGAAGTAGCCCGGCAGGCGGCCGAGAACGATGTGCATCTCGTCGGCGTTTCGAGTCTGGCAGCCGGGCATAAAACGCTCGTACCGCAGTTGATCGACGAACTCCGGAAAATAGGCCGCGACGATATCATGGTCATTGCCGGCGGCGTAATTCCGGCTCAGGATTATGCATTTCTGTACGATGCCGGTGTTAAAGGCGTCTTCGGGCCGGGTACGGTTATTTCCATTGCGGCCCAGAAAATCCTACAGGAACTCATGCAGACAGACTTGTAAATCAGGCCCTGAATAACGTTATGCTTCGTGTACCGTCATCCATCAATCCGGAAACCTTCCAGTCGCTGCAAATTCAGGACATGACCTTTGTGGCGTACCGGAGCGACGTGTATCCGGAACGGAATGAAGTATTTTTTGAGGAACACGCAGTCATTTTTGTACTGGAGGGTGAAAAGAAATTCGTGTCACCGACGCAGGACCTGCACGTTACGAAAGGGCATATTCTGTTTTTTCAGCGCGGCTGCTATTCCATGAATGAGTCGCTGGATGCTAATTACAAAAGCCTCGTGTTTTTCTTTCCGGAGAAGCTGCTTAAGGAGTTTGTCAGCCAGCACCTCGATATTTTCCACAACGTTAAACCGGTGGCCGATGCAGCAGCAGCGTCGGCCGAACCGATTCTGGAATTAGCGGCCTCCCCGACGTTTTCGACGTTTATTCAGTCGCTGCTGCCTTATTTCGGAGCGCAATCGCTGTACCTGAACGATTTGTTACGGCTGAAATTTCAGGAACTGCTGCTGCACCTGCTTCAGCTCGACACCTCGGGCAAACTCCGGTCGTTGCTGATGAGCATCTATCAGGGGCAGAAAACCGATCTGGATTACCTGATGAACACGTACCTGCTCAAACCACTCTCCATGAATGAGCTCGCGCGTTTGTCGGGGCGTAGCCTGTCGGCCTTCAAGCGTGATTTTGAGGCGCACTTTCATACCTCGCCCGGGCACTGGATCCGGAGCAAGCGGCTGGAACATGCCCATTTCCTGCTCCGGAACACCGAAAAAAACGTCTCGGAAGTCAGCATGGAGATTGGGTACGAAAGCGTTTCGCACTTTATCAAAGCCTACAAGCTGCAATACGGCACTACCCCGGGCGGAAAAGCATAAAAAAATAGGTGGCCTGAAATCAGACCACCTATTGTCACTATAGCTATCTCATTAAACTAAATCGAAACGATCGAGGTTCATGACCTTATTCCAGGCCGCCACGAAGTCGTTTACAAATTTCTCTTTTGATCCGGCGAAGCCATACACTTCGGCGATAGCGCGCAGTTCTGAGTTAGAACCAAAGATCAGGTCGGCGCGCGTTGCCGTCCACTTCACTTCGCCGGTTTTCCGGTCACGGCCTTCAAACACTTGCTGCGCATGTGACGTACCCCGCCATGTAGTGCTGAAATCCAGCAGGTTTACAAAGAAATCGTTGGTCAGTACACCCGGCGTTTGGGTAAAGACACCGTGTTTCGAGCCATCTGAGTTGGTATTCAGAACCCGCAGACCGCCAACCAATACCGTCATTTCCGGAGCGGTCAGCGTCATCAGCTGCGCCTTGTCTACCAGCATTTCTTCGGCCGTGGCATTAGCGCGGCTGCTCATGTAGTTGCGGAATCCGTCGGCAGCCGGTTCAAGGGCTTCGAATGATTCTACATCGGTATCAGCCTGCGAAGCATCGGCGCGGCCTGGTGTAAACGGAACGCTTACCTCAACACCGGCGTCCTTCGCTGCTTTTTCGACAGCGGCACAACCCGCCAGCACAATCAGATCGGCCAGGGAAACCTGCTTACCACCGGTCTGGATGCTGTTAAACTCCTGCTGAATACTTTCCAGCGTGCTCAGTACTTTCGACAGCTGAACCGGGTTGTTTGCCGCCCAGAATTTCTGTGGTGACAGCCGGACACGGGCACCATTGGCACCACCGCGCTTATCAGAACCACGGAACGTCGACGCCGACGCCCAGGCGGTTGACACCAGCTCGGAAACGGTCAGACCCGAGGCTAAAATATTGGCTTTCAAAGCGGCGATATCGCCCTCGTCAATCGTTGCATAGGTAACGGCCGGAATCGGATCCTGCCAGATCAATACCTCTTGTGGTACTTCCGGTCCCAGATAACGGGCACGAGGACCCATATCGCGGTGTGTCAGTTTAAACCAGGCACGGGCAAACGCATCGGCAAACTGATCCGGATTCTCGTGGAAACGGCGTGAGATTTTCTCGTATGCCGGATCGAAACGAAGCGAGAGGTCAGTTGTCAGCATAAACGGCGCATGGCGTTTTTCCGGGTTGTGAGCGTCCGGAATCAACCCTTCACCGGCATTTCCTTTCGGCTTCCACTGGTGCGCACCGGCCGGGCTTTGGGTCAGCTCCCATTCGTAACCAAAGAGGTGATCAAAAAAGTCGTTGCTCCATTTGGTCGGTGTTTTTGTCCAGGCACCCTCCAGACCGCTGGTGATGGTATGTTCGCCATGGCCTGAGCCGTATGAACTTATCCAGCCCATGCCCTGCTCTTCAATCGTGGCCGCAGCAGGTTCTTTACCAACATATTTGCCGGGATCCGCAGCACCGTGCGTTTTACCGAATGAGTGACCACCGGCAATCAGCGCAACCGTTTCTTCATCATTCATCGCCATCCGGCCGAATGTTTCGCGGATCGCTTTTGCCGCAAGCAGCGGGTCCGGATTACGCTCCGGTCCTTCAGGGTTTACGTAGATCAGGCCCATTTCGGTTGCTCCCAGCGGACTTTCCAGAGCTTCCGGGTGGCGGTGCGCCAGCCATTCGCCTTCACTACCCCAGTAAATATCTTCTTCCGGCTCCCATACGTCGGCACGGCCACCGCCGAAACCAAACGTGGTGAATCCCATTGATTCCAGCGCGCAGTTACCGGCCAGAATCATCAGATCGGCCCATGACAGGCTGTTACCGTATTTTTGCTTTACCGGCCACAACAACAGACGGGCCTTGTCGAGGTTGGTGTTATCCGGCCAGCTGTTGAGCGGCGCAAAACGCTGCGTACCCGATCCGGCACCACCACGGCCATCCTGAATCCGGTAGGTACCGGCGCTGTGCCAGGCCATACGGATAAACAGCGGACCATAGTGACCATAATCCGCCGGCCACCAGTCCTGCGACGTGGTCATGATGTCATTGATGTCTTTCTTAACAGCATCCAGATCCAGAGCCTTAAACGCTTCTGCATAGTTGAACTGCTCACCCAGCGGATTCGACAATGATGAATGCTGACGAAGAATATTCAGCCGCAGCTGGTTTGGCCACCAGTCACGGTTGCGGGTACCACCACCGGCTGTCTGCTTTAATTCACCGTGTAAAAAGGGGCATTTAGCCTCGGAGCTCATGGTCTCTGCCAGTGGGCTATCGTGTGCAGCGTCGTTCATGGTTTAGATGTATTGAGTGTTTTTGTATGAAAACAAAAATGAATAATTCTAATATTTAACAGGACTCAAAATAACAAAACGCCTCCCAATAAATCAAATTGATAATATCTAGGAGACATAGCTTTTATCTATAACACACCTTTATCAGGATGTTTCTCTGGTAAAGCTGCTGTTTGCGGGAGAATTCACCAGACACGTTTGTAAAGAAAATTTGTTCTTAACAAAAAAGTCATGTCGATGGATAGCAGTATGGTTGATAAGATTTATAGTCACCCTTCGGTAAAATCACAATGAAGCCGGCATTGCATCACATACCGACTTAAATGATAACTTTCCGGCAAAATCAACCTGCCATGATTACAAATAAAGTCCTGACGGCCTACGAGCAGATGGCTGAACGCTACAATCAGCTCATCGACCATAAACCCCACAACGCTTATTACGACCGGCCCAACACCCTGGCGCTGCTGCCGGATGTGGCCGGCAAAGCGGTACTGGATGCGGCCTGTGGCCCCGGCAAATACGCCGAAATCCTGCTGGATCGCGGGGCTTCCGTTGTTGGCCTTGACCTTAGCCCGACGATGATAAAACTGGCTCAAGAGCGAAATCAGGGTAAGGGTTCTTTCCTGGTTCACGATCTTACCGCACCCTTGACAATGTGCGCCGACGCATCATTTGATGTGGTACTGTGTGCACTGGCGCTGCATTACATTCAGGACTGGACCTTAACGATACAGGAGTTCTGCCGGGTGCTGAAACCAAACGGCACGCTCGTGATTTCGGTTGAACATCCGTTTTTTGAATACAACTACTTTAACTCCAGTGCCTATTTTGACGTCGAACACGTGGCGTGCGTCTGGAAAGGGTTCGGACAACCGGTCGAGGTCAACAGCTACCGGCGGCCGCTCGGCGAGTGCATTACCCCGCTGACCAACAACGGTTTTTATATCGATCAGCTGGTCGAGCCAAGACCTGTTCCCGAATTTGAGAAACTGGATCCCAAACATTTTAACGAACTCAACAGCTTTCCGGCCTTTCTGTGCATCCGCGCGGTGAAACGGGAATGACAATCAACCATGCAACGTTATCTTACAATTCTTTTCAGCCTGTTTACCCTGACAATCAGCACCCAGCGTCTGTATGCACAGCGTCAGTCAGGCAGCTGGCCGGACTCCGTCTATACCGGCAAACAGGGAACGCTTCATGTGCAGGGCATTGCCGTGGATCACGCCCGCAAGGTGATCTATTTTTCGTTTACAAATCAGCTGATCAAAATGACGCTCGACGGCCGGTTGCTCGGCAGCGTAACCGGGTTGGTCGGCCACCTCGGTGATCTGGATATCAATCCCGAAGACGGAAAAATTTACGGGTCGCTGGAATATAAAAACGATGCAATCGGCAAAGGTATCAAACAGGCAACGGGTGCCGGCGAAGGGCATTCGGGATCGGGTTTCTACATAGCCATCATTGACGGCAACCGCATTACGAAGCCGGGCATGGACGCCGAAAAAGACGATATTGTCCGGACGGTTTACCTCCGCGAAGTCGTCAGCGATTACGAAGCCAGTGTACGCCAGGGCCCGAAAATGGTAGCACACCGCTTTGGCTGTTCGGGTATTGACGGCGTGGCTTTCGCGCCGAAGCCGGGCGGCAAACGCAACGGCCGGCAGTATCTGTACGTGGCATACGGTATTTACGGCGACACTACCCGCACCGACAACGACCATCAGGTACTGCTTCTATACGATACAAGCAACTGGAGCCGCCTTGCCCGGACCCTCACCCAAGACAGCCTGCACCGGTCTGGTCCGGCGGCGCCCGCCGGCAAGTATTTTGTCAAGACGGGTAATACGAGCTACGGCATCCAGAATCTGGCCTATGACCCCGCTTCAGGCAACCTGCTCGCTGCTGTCTATACGGGGAGCAAACAGGCATTCCCGAACTACGCTCTGTTTGAAATTGACGGCCATCAAAAGCCGGTGAAACAGTCCGTCATCATTGATAACCAGCCAACAACCATTGAGACGTTGCCACTGACGAATAATGGATCAGCGCATCCGGCCAGCGGGACACATGGCTGGCGTTTCAAGTGGGGAGCCACCGGTCTCTGCCCTCTCGGCGACGGGCTGTTTTACATTTCGCACAACCGCAAAACAACAGATGGTAAGCAGGAAAGCACCGCCTTGCTGTACCGGTGGACCGGCAATCCGGACATGCCGTTTGAGCGGGTCCGGCCGTAACGATTATCCATCCGTTACAGGTGCCAATGTTTTCCTTTTGAGGGGCAACAGTCCAAACAAAGTACTATCTTTAGATCAGACATCTTACCGTATGAAAGCTCTCTTTTACACCGGCCTTTTCTGTTGCCTCCTGGTCGTGGCTAATGTCATGCTCTGGATAAATACCGCCATGAAGGACCTCCCTTTCGATCAGGCGAAAGCGCTTTACCTCGGCTATTTCCCTCTTTTCCTGCAAAACGCCCTGACGCTTACGCTGCTGAACATTGGCCTGTGCGGCATTTCGGTTTGGCTGCTAAGCCGGTCGCTGCGTCTGCCCGGATTCAGGTATCGCGGAACCAGTACAGCCTTTATCGGACTGGATATGCTGCTGATCAGCTGGCTGTTGTTTACGTTGATGTAGGTGTATTCACTAATCCCAAACGAAACCGGAAAATGTTAACATTTTTTTCCGGTTCAACGGCTTTCTATTTTATCAGGTGAAGCAAAACAGCCCGAGACCGGCCTTTAAAACAAAGTAAATACGGTCTTTAAAACAAAGTCGCCCGACAAGTGGCGCGCTACTTTTGTCCCAACAAAAACACAAAAAGAATGGGACAAACTAATTATCAGGGGGCATTACAGCAGCCAATCGGTTCGGGGTTCGACGCTACCTCAACTACGAGTGATGTCATAAAGGGCATCGACCTGACTGGAAAAATTGCCATAGTAACCGGGGGCAATACGGGAATCGGCCTCGAAACGACGAAGACACTAGCGGCTGCCGGTGCCACGGTCATTGTAGCGGTTCGGGATACAGAAAAAGCCAATCGCAACCTCGCCGGGATACCCCGTGTAGAGCTGGCCGCTATAGATTTAATGAGTCCAGAATCTATTGATGCCTTCGCCGGGACGTTTTTACAATCAGGCCGCCCTCTTCACCTGCTAATTCATAATGCCGGTATCATGTGGGTGCCGTTACGACGCAACAGCCAGGGCATTGAGTCTCAGCTAGCCACTAATTATCTCGCTCAGTTTCAGCTTACCGCCCGCTTATGGCCGGCCCTCACCATGGCCAATGGTGCGCGGGTGATCAGTGTTTCTTCAGAAGGGCACCGGTTTGCACCCTTTAATGTTGAAGACCCCAATTTCATGCATCGCACGTATGAAACACTGCAAGGATACGGACAATCAAAGACCGCGTGTATCCTGTTTACCCTTGAACTCGACTACCGCGGCAAAGACGCCGACGTACGGGCTTACTCCCTACACCCCGGATCAATCAACGGCACTGAACTGGGCCGCGAAGCCCCACTGGCCTTATTTCAGAAGATGGGCTTCTGTGATGCCGACGGCAATATACTACCCGAAGTAGCTGCATCACTGAAAACGATTCCGCAGGGTGCTGCCACCACAATCTGGTGCGCCACCAGCCCTATGCTCAACCAGATTGGCGGAGTCTATTGCGAAGATGCCGACCTTGCCGGACTTTCCTATGATGCGTCTGCACCGGGCGGCGTAAAAGCATATGCTTTAGATGAGACAACAGCAAAACGTTTATGGACAATCAGCGAAGCCTTAACAGGTATTTCCTTTCCGGTAATTTAATATAATATTCTGGTCTTGTCCGATATAGCTATCTTTAAGGTGGTCAACGCCTGGCCGAGCCGATAAAGCATTTAATGATACACCTCTGACATATGGAACATGTATCCAGCTATCTGACACCCGATATAAAACTCTCCTGCTACCAGGACAAGTTTTTCAAATCAGAAATTGTCTTTGATCAGCACATGCTTGTCTGGTTCATCTCCGGCGAAACAAGAATTGTACAGGCAGACGTAACCCATCTTTTCGGAACCGGTGATATCTTTCTGATTCCCAGAAATAAGCCTGCAACAATCATCAATTTTCCGAAAGATGGGTTACCTCATAAAACCGTTGTGATGCTTCTGACAACCGATGTTTTAAGAAAATACTACCAACAGTTTCCTGTAACGGCCAGAATTACGGCCGTGCCCAAAATCCGCAGTTTCAGAAACCACCCTTTGCTGGAAAGCTGTCTGGTATCATTGATTCCTTACTTTGAGATGAAAGACCACTTTCCGCCCCAACTGGCATCACTGAAACTGACTGAAGCCATCAGCATTCTGCGAACTATTGATCCTGAAGTGGACAGCGTACTGGCTAACTTCGACGACCCGCATAAAGTTGATTTAATCGGTTTCATGGAGAAGAACTACATGTTCAATATGCCTATGGAAAAGTTCGGGTATTTGACAGGCCGTAGCCTGACTACATTCAAACGCGATTTCAAAAAAGCCTTCAACACAACTCCACAAAAATGGCTTACGCAAAAACGCCTCGAACTAGCCCATTACCAGATTGCTGAACGAAAACTCAAACCACTGGATGCCTGTTATGAGACAGGGTTTGAAAACCTATCTCATTTTTCGTTCGCCTTCAAAAAACACTTCGGTTACCCCCCTACATCTATTGTGTCGCAGGGGCATCATTGACTGCTTACCGGATTTCCCCCAACTCCCCGAGGGTTTAAAACCCTCGGGGAGTTCCTATAGAATTCAGGCTTTTCCCAAAAATAAATTTGCGTAGCCAAATAGCTACACGTATATTTGTAGTTAAATGACTACACAATGAATCTACGACGCGACGTTTTCCAGGCTATTGCCGATCCGACCCGGCGGAATATCCTGATTCTGGTGGCAACGCAGGCCATGACGGCGGGAGCCATAGCGGCTAACTTTGACACGGCCCGGCCGACCGTTTCCAAACATTTGCAAATTCTGACTGAATGCGAATTGCTGCGGCAGGAACAAAACGGCCGCGAAATGTACTATCACCTCAATGCCGCCAAAATGAAGGAAATCGCTGACTTTATCGAACCGTTCCGCCAGATGTGGGATGACCGGTTCAACAAACTCGAAAGCATTATGAAAGCGTATCAGGGTAACCAATAACCATTTATGGAACGCAAAACACAGGTCCGCGCCGGCGACGGCCATCAGGATATATGCATCACACGGGAGTTTGATCTGCCCCTGCCACTCCTCTTTAAGGCCTATACCGAACCGGAGCTGGTTGCCCAATGGATGGGTATGCGGGTGCTGACACTGGAGAGTAAACCGCACGGCAGCTGGCACTTCCAGACCGTTGACGCCCACGGGAATATAGTTTTTCAGGCCAATGGTGTGATCCATACGTTTATCCCTGACCGGCAGATTATACGGACATTTGAGATAGAAAACGCCCCCTTCGGAGTGCAGCTTGAGTTTCTGGACTTTGAAGCGCTCTCCGCTACTACCAGCAAGCTAACCATGCAGATTATCTATAAATCGGCCGAACTCCGCAACAAGATGCTGCAAATGCCCTTTGCCCACGGCCTCAACCTCGCCCACAACCGCCTCCAGACCCTGCTGCATCAATGATTTTAGCTTTTTTCGCTCTTTCACTCTCTATCTCTTTCACTCTTTGCTATGAACCCCAACGTTGATTTCTTTTTTAATAAAGCCACGAAATGGCAGGACGAGTACGAAAAACTGCGGCAGATCACGCTCAGCTGCGGCCTGACTGAAGAACTGAAATGGGGAGTGCCCTGCTACACCTATCAGCAGCATAATGTAACGCTGATTCATGGCTTCAAGGAGTATTGCGCTCTGTTGTTCACGAAAGGCGCTCTGCTGCACGATGCAGAAGGGTTGCTGATACAGCAAACGGAAAACGTACAGGCCGCCCGACAGCTGCGTTTTACAAGCCTGAAACAGATTCTGGAACTGGAACCAACCATTAAAGCCTATCTTTTTGAAGCGATTGAGGTCGAGCGAGCAGGCCTGAACGTAACGCTCAAAAAGCTGGAGGAGTATGCTGTAGCAGACGAGTTCAGGGAAAAGCTGGACCAAAATGCTGCCCTGAAAGCCGCTTTCGAGGCCCTGACACCCGGCCGGCAACGCGCCTACCTGCTCCATTTTTCGGCCCCGAAGCAATCAAAAACCCGGACGGCACGGGTCGAAAAAAGTATTCCGGATATTCTGAACGGTAAAGGGTTGAATGATTAATTTTGCGGCTCTGTGTAGCAACTAACAACTCAACATGTCAACCCACCCGGCCAGACTCAACGGGCTCGACCACTTACGGGTCACGGCCATTACGTTTGTCTTTTTCTTTCATTATTTCATCATCAGTAAAGGCGAACCGGCGTGGTTGCCGGGCGTGGCTAAGTTTGGCTGGACGGGTGTTGATCTGTTTTTTGTCCTGAGCGGCTTTTTGATTTCGGCGCAGCTGTTTGCGCAGGTTAAGGCCGGTCAGCCCTTGTCGTACAGAGATTTTTTCCTCAAACGCGTTTTCCGGATCATTCCGGCCTATCTGGTTACGGTCGGGCTGTACTTTATTTTCCCAGTCTTCCGCGAGCGTGAGGCCCTGCCGCCGCTCTGGCGCTTTCTGACCTTTACCCAGAATCTCGGCCTAAACCTCAAAGACTTCGGCACGTTTTCGCATGCCTGGTCCCTGTGCGTCGAAGAACATTTTTACCTGTTCCTGCCCCTTATCCTGATCGCGCTGCAACAAACGAACCGGTTCCGCAACGGGACATGGTTGTTCGTTATTCTTTTTCTGGGCGGATTTGTGATCCGGTATGCGTCCTATGTCTACCTCTATGGTCCCTGGCAGGCGGACGATGCCAGCTGGATGTACTGGTACAAATATATTTACTATCCGACCTACACCCGGCTGGACGGGCTGCTGGCAGGTGTAGCCATTGCTGCCTTATCTGTCTTCTCCCCTGCCCGCTGGCGAATGGTGGCCGGCTACGGCAACTGGCTGCTGCTGCCAGGAATACTGCTCTTGACGGCAGCCTATTTCCTGTGCGCCGACCAACAGACCTTTACGGCCTCCGTGTTCGGCTTTCCGCTGATTGCACTCGGTTTCGGATGGCTGGTGGGCGCTGCCATCAGTCCGGCTTCGTTTTTATACCGCTGGTATTCACCGGTAACGGCTTTGCTGGCCAACCTGTCGTACGCCCTCTATTTAACCCATAAAGGCATCATTCACCTGACCCGCGACCTACTGGCGGGCTATGAACTGCACCCGAACCTGATGCTGGTCATCTGCACCGTTACCTGTCTGGCAGGTGCCTATGCGATGCACATTCTGATCGAGAAACCGTTCATGCGTTTACGGCACAGGGTAATGACAAACGTAGAGACGCAACATCTTGCGTCTCAGTAACCGGCAGGTTGCAGATAATCACATAAAATCTATGCACAAAACGAGACGCAAATTATTGCGTCTCTACAACTATGATCTACATTACCCAGCTCATTTATCTCATCGACGGACAGGAGGAAACGTTCGATGCCTTCGAACGGGTAGCCATCCCGCTGATTGCCAAATACAACGGCCGGCTATTGCTGCGAAACCGGCTTTCGCCGGAAAACGTCATTGAGCAATCCATTGAGACGCCCTACGAAATTCATCTGGTCGAATTCGACAACGAATCGGATCTGGCTGACTTTTTTAAGGACGAAGAACGGAAGCGGTTCGTGCACCTGAAAGAACAATCGATAAAGTCAGTCTGGCTGATTAAGGGCGAAAAACTGTAATTCAGTTGTTGAGATGCGGTTTAATATAATAATCCCCTCAGAGTCGTTACAGCCTTACGTCAGGCACTTCGTTATATTGGAAAACGAAGCCGGCATGACTTATAAGGTGTTTCCGTCAACGGGTATGGTCATCGGATTTCAGTACAGAGGCCGGCTTGCGACAGTCAGTCAGGATACCGAAACACACCTCGCCACGGCCGGTATTTCAGGAATGACTGACAGCTATACGGTGTTCAGAAACTCGCCCCATATCGGGACCATTCTGGTTTACTTCACCGAAACCGGTTTTGCGCGTTTTTCGAAGCATCCGGCCCACGAGCTGTTCAACCAGCGTCTGTCGCTCGACCTCATTTTTGACAATGCCAGCATTTCTGAAACCGAAGACCGTTTATCGCAGGCCACCACCGATCAGCAACGCATTCAGCTGGTAGAGCGTTTTTTACGGGCCCACCTTAAGGCGGTTGAAACGGATAAACTAATTATCGAAGCAGTGAAGCTGATCTATCAAAGCAAGGGGGCTATCCGCATTTGGGAGCTGAATGAACGGTTAGCCATCAGCCAGAGCCCGTTTGAGAAGCGGTTCCGGAAGCTGGTGGGCACCACCCCGAAAAAGTTCGCCTCCATTGTCCGCTTCAATACGGTGCTCAGCAGTCTGGATGGCGGAAAATCGCTGGCCGACATCTGCTACGAAAACAACTTTTTCGATCAGGCACACTTCAGCAAAGACTTTAAACTCTATACCGGCGAAGCACCCGAACACTTCCGCCGCTTCCTGTAAAAAACGACTTTTTACAATGACCGCCCTTGCCTGAACCGGACCTTTGTGCTGTCAATCGGGACTAAACCTGTCCCTGACGGACACACAACATAACCCCGTTCAGTCAATGTTTACCATAGCTCAAATCAAAGAAGCACACAGCAACGTCAAATCAGGCGCCGACTTCCCGGCTTACATCCAGGCAATCAAACAAATGGGCGTGACCTGTTATGAAACGTATGTAGCCGATGGTCATGCCAGCTATTTCGGCGCAAACGATTACCAGACCTCATCGCCTGCCAAATACGAATCACTGTCTGTGGCTGATACCTGCGATGCGCCCCGCTTCAAGGCCGACCTGATCGCTCATCAGCAAGGTCAATCCGATTACCTTACATTTTGCCGGCAAGCGGCGGCATCGGGCATTAACAAATGGTCAGTACGTATGGATCAGTTAACCTGTACGTATTACGACAAAGCCGGTCAGGAGATACTGGTTGAAACAATCCCATCCGTGTAGAGACGCAACATCTTGCGTCTCAGTAACCGGCAGGTTGCAGATAATCACATAAAATCTATGCACAAAATGAGACGCAAAATATTGCGTCTCTACAAGACAGCAGGTAACCACAGGAGGCTATTTTTCGTCACAATACAAACAGATCATGCCGGAAATACTATGCTGCGACGGAAATTCATCAAACATACCATGGCGGGGCTGCCGATAGCCGCATCGCTTTTATCAAGTGCATGTACCTCAAAAGAATCGGCCGATCCCAAAACCAAACGCGTACTGGTGATCGGGGCCGGCCTCTCGGGCCTGGCAGCGGCCCGAGCGCTACACGATAAAGGATTCATCGTGACGGTACTGGAAGCCCAAAGTACTGTCGGTGGTCGTCTGCGGACAAACCGGTCGGCCGGCGTTGCTTTCGATGAAGGGGCCAGCTGGATCCATGGTATCGACGGCAATCCGATCACGACACTGGCGCAGCAGGCGGGCATGCAAACGTTCCCGACAGTTGACGAAAGCCGGGTTTCTTATGACATCGGAGGCATAAAGCGGAAAGCGGCCGTTTACGACGCTGCCGAAGATGAACTGTATAGTATTCTGGATTCGCTCATGAAGCAGGGCAGCCGTACCCGGAGCTTTGAATCAGTCTTTAATGCCGCTTATCGCGGTAAAGCCAACGACCGGCTCTGGACTTTTCTTCTCTCTACCTATGTCACATTCGACACCGGTGATCTGAATAAATTATCGTCGCTGCTGTACAATGAAGGGGAGGAATACGGCGGTGTAGAAACCATCGCTACGAATGGGTATGACACTATTGCCACGTATCTGGCCAGGGGGCTCGACATACGCTTTGATCAGCGCGTGACAGCCATTGATTACAGCTCATCAACTGTAACCGTGACACATAACGGCAACGTCAGCGAAGCCGGTTATGTGATCGTAACGGTGCCGCTCGGTGTGCTGAAAAAAGAAAGTATCCGGTTTACACCCCTGCTCCCCGCCGGCAAGCAGTCAGCAATCCGGAGCATCGGCATGAATTGCGTCAATAAGTTTCTGCTCATCTGGGAAAAGGCGTTCTGGGACGATGTGCAGTACATTTCATACACGCCGGCGGTGCGGGATAAATTCAATTACTTTGTCAACGTCCGGAAATACCAGCCAACCGTTAATGCGCTGATGACCTTTGCGTATGCCGACTACGCCCGGCAAACCGAGACGATGACCGATACCCAGGTGGTGGCCGGGATCATGGCTCACCTCAGGGATATGTACGGCACTGGTATTCCCGAACCGGTCACCATGCTGCGGACGAAATGGCAAAACAACGAATTTACCTTTGGCTCCTACTCCTACACGGCCATTGACACCGAAATGACCCATTTTGACGATCTTGCTGAATCCATTGACAACCGGCTTTTCTTTGCCGGAGAGCATACCCACGCCGATTATTTCTCAACGGCTCATGGTGCCTGGCTGAGTGGTATCCGGGAGGCCGAAAAGATCATTGACTTGCTCTGACGATACCGTTTACCTCTCAAATAGTCCTATTGAACCAAAATCGCTATTTACTGAACGCCTACCGTGATGTCGATTGTACAATTAATTCTGACCTTTGCCCTATACGAATTATTTGCCGATCGCTATGAGTAACCCAACTACCCTTTTCGACAAAGTGTGGGACGCACACGTTGTCCGGAAAATCGAGGACGGACCCGATGTTCTGTTCATCGACCGTCACTTTATCCATGAAGTTACCAGCCCTGTTGCGTTCCTTGGCCTTGAGAGCCGGGGCATCGGTGTGCTCTATCCGGAGCGGACATTTGCAACAGCTGACCACAATACGCCGACCATTAACCAGCACCTGCCGGTAGCCGATCCGCTTTCGGCAAACCAGCTGGCAGCGCTGGAAAAGAATTCAGCAAAGTACAACATCTCTCACTGGGGTCTGGGCCATCAAAAGAACGGTATCGTTCACGTGGTCGGACCGGAAAACGGCATTACCCTGCCGGGCATGACCATCGTATGCGGTGACTCACACACCTCTACGCACGGTGCGTTCGGTGCCATCGCCTTTGGTATCGGTACCTCGGAAGTTGAAATGGTCCTGGCGTCGCAGTGTATCATGCAGCCGAAACCAAAGAAAATGCGGATCAGCGTTAACGGTACCCTGCAAAAAGGTGTCGTTGCCAAAGACGTGGTGCTGTATATCATCTCGCAGATTTCGGCCAGTGGTGCAACCGGCTATTTCATTGAATTTGCGGGTGATGTGTTCCGTAACCTGACGATGGAAGGCCGGATGACCGTTTGTAACATGAGTATCGAGATGGGTGCCCGTGGCGGCATGGTCGCTCCCGACGAAAAAACACTGGCCTACATTCAGGGCCGTGAGCAGGCACCGAAGGGCGAAGCCTGGGACAAGGCCGTTTCTTACTGGGAGACGCTGAAAACCGACGACGGCGCCTCATTCGACCTCGAATACGTATACGACGCGGCTAACATTGAGCCGCAGATTACATACGGGACTAACCCTGGTTTGGGCACGGGCATTACCAACCATATCCCGACGGCCAGCCAGGTACTCGACGGCGCTGCTTCATACGCCAAGTCACTGAATTACATGGGCTTTGCCGAAAACGATTCTATCATTGGCAAGCCAATCGATTACGTTTTCCTTGGCAGCTGCACCAACGGCCGGATTGAAGACTTCCGCGCCTTTGCGTCGATTGTAAAAGGCCGTAAGAAAGCCGACAATGTAACGGCATGGCTCGTGCCAGGCTCGCACATCGTTGAGGCTCAGATTAAGGAAGAAGGCATTCTGGACATTCTGACCGACGCCGGTTTCCAGCTGCGTCAGCCGGGTTGTTCGGCTTGTCTGGCTATGAATGATGATAAGATTCCGGCCGGAAAATATGCGGTAAGTACCTCAAACCGGAATTTCGAAGGCCGTCAGGGCCCGGGTGCCCGTACGCTGCTCGCCAGTCCGCTGGTTGCTGCCGCGGCCGCCGTTACCGGTGTCGTTACTGACCCGCGGGAACTGATTGCTGAGTAATGGACAATGTATTTCGATACAGCTCATTATTCATTCTACATTTTTCATTATTCATTCTATCATGGCTTACGATAAATTCACCATATTGAAAAGCTCGGCTGTGCCGATGCCGATCGAAAACGTCGATACTGACCAGATTATTCCTGCCCGTTTCCTGAAAGCGACGGAGCGCAAGGGCTTTGGCGACAACCTGTTCCGCGACTGGCGCTACAATGCCGACGGAACGCCGAAAGAAGACTTTATCCTGAACAACCCGATCTACAGCGGCAAGATTCTGGTTGGCGGCAAGAACTTTGGTAGCGGATCAAGCCGGGAGCATGCAGCCTGGGCGATCTATGACTACGGGTTCCGGTGTGTGGTATCGAGCTTCTTCGCCGATATCTTCAAGAACAACTCCCTGAACATCGGCATTCTGCCGGTGCAGGTCAGCCCTGAGTTTCTGGACAAGATTTTCCTGGCCATCGAAGCCGACCCTAAGGCCGAACTGGAAGTGAACCTTCCGGAGCAAACGATAACGATTGTGCCGACCGGTGAGCAGGAGTCATTTGCGATCAATGGCTACAAAAAGCACAACATGACCAACGGGTTCGATGATATCGATTACCTGCGGTCGCTGAAGGAAGATATTGCTGTTTTTGAAGCCGCAAGGCCGTACTAATGAGTGAAAGAGCGAAAGAGATAAAGAGCGACCCAAAATCCGCTTTATCTCTTTCACTCTTCCGCTCTTTCGCTCTTTATTAATGAGTCGTCTTATCGAAATTATGGATACGACACTCCGCGATGGTGAACAAACATCGGGGGTGTCTTTTTCTGCATCTGAGAAGCTGACAATTGCCCAGTTGTTGCTGAAGGAAGTAAAAGTTGACCGGCTGGAAGTTGCCTCTGCCCGCGTGTCGGACGGCGAATTTCAGGCGGTTAAGAAAATTACCGGATGGGCACAGGAAAACGGACTGATCGACAAGATTGAGGTACTGACCTTTGTTGACGGCGAAACGTCTGTGAACTGGATGATCGATGCCGGCGCAAAGGTGATGAACCTGCTCACCAAAGGATCGATGAACCACCTGACGCATCAGCTCAAGAAAACACCGGAGCAGCATTTCGGAGAAATTGAGCAGGTCATTACCCTGGCCCGGTCAAAGGATATCCGCTGTAACGTGTATCTGGAAGACTGGAGCAACGGCATGCGCAACTCACCGGAGTACGTTTTTCAGTTCCTCGACTTCCTGACCCAACAACCGGTCGACCGCGTGTTACTGCCTGATACCCTTGGTGTACTAACCCCGCACGAGACCTACACGTTTATCAAATCCATTGTTGAGCGATACCCGAACAGCCATTTTGATTTTCACGCCCACAACGACTACGACCTGAGCATTGCCAATGTGATGGAAGCTGTCCGGGCGGGAGCGCATGGCCTGCACCTGACGGTCAACGGCATGGGCGAACGGGCCGGTAACGCCCCGCTGGCCTCGGCCATTGCGGCGCTGAATGACTTTATGCCGGAGGTGAAAACGTCGGTGGTTGAAACGTCGCTGTATTCCGTAAGCAAGCTGGTCGAAACCTTTACCGGTTTCCGGATTCCGGCTAATAAACCGGTTGTCGGCGAAAACGTGTTTACCCAAACGGCCGGTATTCATGCCGACGGTGACAACAAAAACAACCTCTATTTCAATGACCTGATGCCGGAACGCTTCGGCCGGACGCGTAAGTATGCGCTGGGCAAAACCTCCGGAAAGGCCAACATTGAAAAGAACTTACAGGAACTGGGCATTAAGCTGTCCGATAGCGATCTGAAAAAAGTAACGCAGCGGATTATTGAGCTCGGCGACCGCAAGGAAATGGTTACGCGGGAGGATCTGCCGTACATTATTTCTGATATCCTCGACAGTAATGCGATAGAGGAAAATGTGGTGGTGGTCAACTACGTACTCACGCATTCAAAAGGACTACGGCCATCAGCTACCCTGCAGGTGCAGATTAAAGGGCAGCTGTACGAAGAAAATGCGCAGGGTGACGGGCAGTATGACGCCTTTATGAATGCGTTGAAAAAGATTTATCACAAGCGGAAAATCGAACTGCCGATGCTGACCGACTATACCGTCCGGATTCCGCCCGGTGGCAAAACCGACGCCCTTTGCGAAACCGTTATTACGTGGAGTATCAACGATAAGGAAGTAAAAACCCGCGGCCTTGATTCTGACCAGACGGTATCAGCCATCAAAGCAACGCAGAAAATGCTGAACCTGCTGGCGGTTTAACGGATATTTTACCCCATCTCCGACCAACACCCTTATTTTACCGACCAACGCCCGAACAGCAGTCATTACCTGCATTCGGGCGTTGGTCGTTTTATTGGCGGGTTAGCCGATATGGCGGGCGGGTTGGTCGAATGGATTCGTTGCGGGCGGCGTGGCCAGTGCAACTTTACAGCATCAACGCACAACGAATTAAACGAAACGACCATGAAAACGCTCATCATTACCTTGCTTCTGAGTGCCTCCGCCCTGCTTTCATTCGCTCAGTCAACCCAACCGGTTGAGGTCTTTCTGATTGGCACCTCACACAGCTATTATATACAGTACGAAAAATTTGACCCGGTCATCTCTACTGTGGTAGGCTATAAGCCTGACCTGATGTTTTCGGAAACTCTCTCTCCCGCCGATTATGATGTATTGACCGATTACTGGAATCAGAAAGGGATCGACAAAATCATGAATACCCTGAAAAAGGCGGGCTATCCGGCACCGAAAAACCTGGACGCCTTCATTAAAAAACAGTATGCGCTTCTGGCCAAACACCCCAACTTCCATCAGGACCGGATGAAGCTCGCCCATGCCCTGTTCTACAAGCATGATTTCGGTAATGCCAATTACCAGCTTTACCTGATCAATAAAGCGAAACCGGTTTTAGGCCCTGAAGAGCTGGCAGCCTGCACTAAGATACTTGGGCCGGTTGATTCCCTTAAAGCCCTCGGCCTGCGTGCTAACAGCGAGTATACAACCATCTTCTATCCGGCCGCTCAGCAGCTTGGAATTCAGAAAATGACGCCTATGGATTGCCAGACCTACAATACGCCATGGGATAAAGCCTGGGATAAATCGGACTCCCTTTTCCGCCGGTTTGAGAAAGGCCTGACGGCGTTGGATACCAACAGTGCAACGATTGCCGGCTACAAAAAAATGATGAGCCGCTATATGGAACTGGACAAGAAAGAAACCGAAACCGGCAAGCAGGGGCATTTAACCGAGTACTTGAATACACCGGAAGGCGACGAATTTCTGCACCTGGCCAATTTTTACGGGGGTAAATATATGCTCAGTGTTCCCGGCTATCCGGCTAAGGAAGTAAGCGAGATGCTGCACTTCTGGCAACTGCGCAACGAAGGCATGTGCCGCAACATTGTAAACCGGGCACGCGAAGCGGGAGCAAAACGGGTAGTGGTGGCGGTGGGCGCCAATCACCGCCGGATTATGCTCGACATTCTGGCCGGTATGCCAAACGTGACGGTAAAGTCCCTGAATAACCAGTAAACTAAAAAGGCACGGCTTTCTTAGCGGATAAGAAGCCGTGCCACCTTGTCAGATCATGTATTTATATCCCCTCGCTTTTCGTGTCTGCGAAAGCGATTCCTTTTTTACGGGGTGTATTGCCCTTCAGTTTAAAAATATTGTTCAGCGGCGCATAGCGCTGGGCATAGACAAACCGCAGCGAAACCCCGAAGCTGTAGCCCTGCCCGTCGCCCTTCACCAGCGACGTTTGGGTTGACCGGCCATTGTCGAGATACGTCATATCGGTTGTTACCGCATTACCGGCTCCCCAGGCTCTGCGGCCATAGACACTGACATACCACTGATCGCTCAGACGCGCGTTGTACTCCAAACCCAGCTGAAAGGTAGCCGTCGGGCGCAGATTTGTATTCGTTATACTCCGGATAATAACCGTATCGGGTGAGGTCTGAAAATCGCGGTAGCGCAGTCCGTCTACCAGAAAACGGTCTACCGACCGGCCCCGGTTCGGCATCAGCCACATATCAGCCGTGACCCACAGACCCGACCGGAGCCCGACTTTGCTGGTTGGCAGCAGCAGGCGTTTGCCACGCACCATAAAGTTGAACTTATCGCTGTCGTAGCGAAGGCTGATCGGAAACGGATGGCGGTTGATAACAAATGTATTGTGTACCGGCGAACTGACGAAACCGCCTTCAACCGCCCATTTTTGCTGATACGTATAGCCAATATGCAATCCCCAGCCAACTTTACTGAAGCTGCGGGGAGAAAGGATGCCTCCGAATGTATTGGTGATGCTGCTCCGGTCCGTACGGATGAAGCTCTCCGTGCCGATATACCACTCATCTGTCCGCGGAGCATATTTAGCGACCAGTTTCTCGTAAATATGCCGGCGTTGTTGGGCCGGAAAGTAATCCGACGTACTCTGTCCCTGTCCCGGCAAGGCGAATCCCGATAATAGCAGAATGTAAAGGATTTTCTTCATAGGCCGACTGGATGTCTGTACATCGTAAATATAACACTTTCAGGTAATTATTGTTATTTGCCTCAAAAAAATGAGCAAAAGGGCATTTTTATAAAAAAAAGCGCAACAGACAAGGTCTGTTGCGCTCCGGTAAAAGCCGTTTTTCCTAGTTCTTTGTCAACACGGAATCCGGCAGGAATGTAACATCGATACCTGTCTGGCGTTTCAGGTTTGCATGGTTGTTTTTACCATCCTGATAAGCCGGGTTCACCTGCATCGACCGGTTGTAGTAATACGATGCCAGCTGTAATTTGCCTTCGTTCTGGTAAATTACCCCGAGGTTGTTATAGGCCGGTGCATAGGCATTGGCGGCACGGATCGTTTGTTTGTAATAATAAACAGCCGAGTCGCGGTTTGGCGTAATTCTCTGGAATACATACGCCATTGAGAAGAAGGCTTCCCCGAAACCAGGGTAGATCTGCGTTGCTTCCTTCAGGTGATCAAGTGCCCAGCGAGCGTGCTGGTTAGCCCATTTCTGGTTGGTATCTACCAGCGCCTGTGCTTCGCGGATCGCCACATCTCTGGTTTTGCCTTTCATCAGTTTCAGCACTGAGTCCAGTTTAGCCTGATTGTTAACGATAGCCGCTACGGAGTCAATCTTCGCGCGGTCTTTTACCCCTTTTTCAATCCACTCGTTAGCCACGTGACGCTGTACCTGGCAACTGCTCGGTGCATACGGTAAGGCTGAATTAAAGAGCACGAAGTTGTTTTTCCAGTCGCGGTTCCGCTCAACTGTTTTAAACGAATACAAACCAGCTACTACCGCCAGCAGGGCAACCAATGGCGCGTATTGGACAAGGAACGGCTTTTTAGCCACCTCATCACCGGCCGGCTGCTCTTTTACCAGGAGTTTCTGTAGCCCCCATACGGCCACAAACGCAAAGCCCATAACAGCCGCATACAGGAAACGTTCGGCAAGGATACCACCCCGCATGAAGATAAAGCCTAAGCCCGGTGCCATCGTTACGAAGAACCAGAACAGACCAAAACCCCACAACGTGCGTTTCATGAATCCTTTCCACGCCAGCCATACCAGTGCCAGGAATGACAGGAAGCCCAGCCATACGAGAAGGTCACCACCACGGCCCGACGGAATTACGTTGTATGAGTAGTCATACACCAGCGGATGTGGCAGTACCAGCAGTTTGAGATAATACATCAGGAACTTAAAGGTAGTGGCTCCCTGTGTTTTTTCGATAGCGTACGGGTAGTTGGCCCAGTCGACCGGTGGTGTACCGCTCAGGGTACCGATCATTACTTTTTTCTGGTAGAAGAACAGGGCTGCTACAATCAGGAACGGCCATAAACCAGCCAGTGACTGGATGACATTACGGCGGGCAAACCAGTATTGCTGAGCCGGAACAAGGCCCAAACTTACGATAGACGATTCTTTTGAGAGGAAGGCCAGATACAATGAAATACCGGCAGCCACAATCCAGCCCCACTGTTTTGTTTCCAGGTAGCGGAAGTGGGCCAGCAGCATCAGTGAGATAAACAGAAAGCTCAGCACCTCATCGCGACCTTTGATGTTGGCAACAATCTCGGTATGAATCGGATGAGCCATAAAAATCAGGCCGACCAGGAACGCCATCAGGACTTCAGACTGACGTTTGGCCCCGCTGACATCCGATGACTTAGGCGACACCAGCCATTTCTGGAGCAGAATACCGAGCACCAGGCCGGTCAGCGCATATAAGCCGGTATTGATCTGGTGACTGATCCCCGGATTATCTTTGAAATACTCCTGCTCAATGGCAAACGTAATCAGGGATAACGGCCGGTAATAACCAAGGGAGATATTACTGAAGTGCCAGAATTCCGTACGCAACAGGTCAGGAATCCCTTTCAGGCCTGATTTAACGAACAGGTTCTGGCTGATCGCCGCGATGTCGTCAAGTGCATATCCGTGGCCGAATGTGTTAATGTATAGTACGAAACCGACGATTGCCAGAATCAGCGGAGGCCACCACGTTACCGGTCTTTTCTCAATAGGTAACTCAACCGATGTCGAAACAGTACGGTTAGACCGGCTGGAGCTTATTTGTGGTCGGGATACTGGTCTTGGAGGTGTTGGGGTCGGCGTAACCGCGCGCCCGCCCGTATTGGCAGGTCGGCTACTCTGTGCAGCCTGTATGGTAGGCTTGGGCGCTGCCGGTTGTTTTTTTTTCGACATACAAAAAGTATAAATACAGTTATTTTACAAAAATTTCGGGCTCCGGAGTGCCGTTTTTACTAAGTCCGGTTAATTCCATCGTAAAGTTCACGAAGTATGCTTAGAAAGTCAACAGATTACCTGATGCGTTGGTCAACGTTTTGTCTTTTCATCGTTTTATCGGCGTCGCTGCACGGTTGTTTACCCGGCGCTCCCCGAACAACGGTAAATAATACCTCACCAACCCGGGACGATAATCTTGCCCTCGGTAACCCGAGTCAGGCCGGCAGCGCAGATCCCGATAACTACCTCATTACTAAGTCAGCATACACCCTGTCGTATAACCGGAAGCGGGCCATTGCCAACTGGGTAAGCTGGCACCTGAGCACGGCCTGGAAGGGAGATATCAAACGGGGTAATGACTTCAGGCCCGATCCTGCTTTACCATCAGGTTGGTATGCGGTTAAGACATCGGATTACACAAATTCCGGCTTTGACCGCGGACACCTCTGCCCGTCGGACGACCGCGACGGATCGGCCGATGACAACAGCGCTACCTTCCAGATGACAAACATCGTGCCGGAAGCCCCCCGTCATAACCGTGAAGTATGGAAAAACCTGGAGGATTATTCCCGTCAGCTGGTCAGCGCCGGAAACGAATTATACATCATTGCCGGTACCGACGGGACGGGCGGAACAGGTGAAAGCGGACAAACCTCCACAATCGCCGGCGGTAAACTAACTGTACCGGCCACACTGTGGAAAATCATCGTTGTGCTGCCCGTTGGTTCAGACGATATTAACCGGATTTCGACCAACACCCGTGTTATTGCCGTCAGCATTCCCAACCGGCAAACAGCAGCTGACAAACCCTGGACAGCTTACCTGACCAGCATTAAAGAACTTGAAAAAAAGACCGGTTACGACTTTCTGTCGGCCGTCCCTAAAGATGTACAGCGCATACTGGAAGCACGCGTTGACGCAAACCTGTAAACCAATAAGATGATGAGCGGATTTCTTGGTCTCCGGACCACCATTTATGCAGCCCCTGACCTGGAAAAAGCCAAAGCGTGGTATACGCAGGTGCTCGGCGCTGCCCCTTATTTTGACGAGCCGTTTTATGTCGGTTTTTCCGTCGGAGGATTTGAGCTGGGCCTCGACCCGGATTTAGCGCCGGGTATCGGTACGCCGGTTACCTACTGGGGCGTCAGTGATATTGACGCGATGTGGAAACAGTTACTGGATTTAGGAGCAGCGGAGCATGAACCGGTACAGGATGTGGGCAGCGGTATCAAGGTAGCCGTTGTGAAAGATCCCATGGGAAATCTGCTGGGTATTATTGAAAACCCGCACTTTCAGCAAGGGTAAAAAAAACGGGCCGGTTTCAGCCGGCCCGTTTTTTTATAACTGCGGAATCCGCAGCACCTGACCCGGATAAATCAGGTCCGGACTTTTCAGCATCGGTTTGTTTGCTTCGAAAATGATACCGTATTTCATTGGATCACCGTATACTTTCTTGGCAATGGCCGACAGCGTATCGCCTGACTCCACTGTATGGAACTGACCTTTTGGCTGCTCCGGTTCGGCAACATCCAGCTGGTTATCGACCACATGAACGCCTTCCACATTCCCAACGGCCAGCGCGATCTTCTCGGCATCTTCATTAGACTTTACTTCGCCTTCCAGCGTAACAGTATCGCCTTTGGTTTTGATAGTCAGCTTATTGTACGGAAGACCTAACTGCTTTACGTGTGCCAGCAGTGCACTGGCGCGCAGTGGCTCAACCTCGGCTTGCTTTGCCGGTTCGGCTGCCGGTGCCTCGTGTTCCTTGTTAAAGATTTTTTCGCCTACGCCTTTAAAGAAATTGAGCAGACCCATACGTTGTTTATTTAAGTGAATACCTGGTTAACTGAAGCAAAAATGTAAAAAGGCTATCAAAAGTCAATCATCATCTGTACACAGAATCAGGCTTTTTTAGCGTATGACACATGATTTACCGTAGCTTCGTCATTGGGCTATTTAATAAGTTAACAAAATCTCTATTACAGAAAACCTGTTATTACCTACCAAGGCAAATTTAGTACTTATGAAAAGCTTTTTTTGGTTTCCCTGCTTATTGATCGGTGGCCTTCTAACCAAGGCCCCTGCGCAGGCACAACGAGTTTTTGGCGTAAAAGCCGGCGGAACGTTTACCCACGGGGCTACCAATATTCCGGCCCAGCCCATTTCAACCGGTCTTCAGATTCCTGAAATCAATAACAAGAATAACGGGATTGGGGTAGGCTATTCGGCCGGTATCTGGGGTCGCCAGGACTTCGGTAATATCTTTTTACAGGCCGAAGTAACGTATAACCGGTTCGTATTAAAACAAAAGACGGACCTGACCCTGGATGTTAACGCATTGGCCGTACTTGCCCGGCAACAATTACCGGTACAGATTCCGAATGGTCTGGTGACGGGTACGCTGCACAGCGAGTCAGAATCGAGCCTCAATTCGGTAAACGTACCGATTCTGATCGGTAAACGATTTGCGAATCAGAAAGTGCGGGTCTTTGCCGGGCCTAACTTCATTTTTGTGGCAAAAGCAGAAGGTAAACAGAAAATTACCGGTCAGGTCAATGGCAACGCCTCGATCGGTGTTCCGACCATACCTGTATCAACCGAACGGACAACGGATCTGCTCAGCAGTGATGCCGGGATTCTTCAGGTAAAACCATTTACGGTTGCCCTGGAAGCCGGGTTAGGTATCAATCCGGTGCCTAAACTGGAGGTTGATCTGCGTTACGCTGTTCCGGTAGGTGGTGTATATAACGACAAGGGCATTACCGGTTATCTCGGAATTGCCACACTGACGGTCGGTTATCAGTTGTTTTAACCCTTCTTTATGAGCCTGTCCGCTCCGGCAGGCTCATTCTTTTCCTTCAGGCTTAAGTAAAAACTGTTCTCCGGCAACCTGAAGCCGGTACCGGATCGTACGCATCCCGCCTGATGGCTGCGCATTGGCATCACCGGGGCGATAAACCGGAAAGCGGCGGCATAATACCCCCTCCTCGATCCAGAGGCTGTCGTGGCCCATATAGGCGGCGTCGTTCAGTTGCCAGCCCTCCGTCCTGATTTCTGCCTTCCGCTGGCTCAGAAACTGCCAGGCCATGACCCGTCCGAACGAACCGCTGCCATCGCTGCTCAGGAAAATATATAGCTCAGGAAAGTGGTTTGCATCCAGATCCGCCACATGGGCATCAATAACCGGCCGGTCAATCGGCAGATGAAAAGCGGTCAGCAAAGTGTTTCCCCTTACAGCATGTATCTGTAATAAACGTTTTGTATCTCCGGCTGAAGCATCAATCTGAAAACGGTAACCTCCAAACGTCAGCGATCGTGAAAACGGCCCGCGCTCCGAACGAATCACATCCTTACCCGCCACGACTATAGTCAGCAGGCAAAGACCGGTAATAATTCGTAACGTATGGCACATTTTCCGCATAAAATAAAAGC
>NZ_CAMFHL010000022.1 GCF_945952095.1 uncultured Arsenicibacter sp.
CACCTACCAACGGTGAGGATTAAAGCCCCCTTGCTTTAGCAGGGGGATAGTTACGCTGCGAATAAGGCGTTTTTTAGCCATCCGTCCAATCTTTTTTAGGCAATGACCGCCCTAGGTCTGGATCACACCGACGTTGAACGGCCGGGTGATCGGGGCATGATTGGCGGCGGCAATACCTTCCGACAGTATCTGACGGGTTTGCAGCGGATCAATCACCGCATCGACCCACAACCGCGACGCAGCGTAGTAGGGCGATAGCTGGGCATTATACTGATCGGTGATTTTCTGCAACAGCGCCTGTTCTTCGTCCGGGGTCAGGGGCTGGCCTTTGGCCTTCATGGTCGCGACCTGAATCTGTACCAGGGTTTTGGCCGCCGATGCCCCGCTCATGACTGCCATCTGTGCCGTAGGCCAGGCCAGCATCAGGCGCGGATCGTAGGCTTTGCCACACATGGCGTAGTTGCCGGCTCCGTAGCTGTTGCCGACCACTACCGTAAATTTCGGTACTACCGAATTGGCCATCGCATTAACCATCTTGGCGCCGTCTTTGATAATCCCGCCCTGCTCCGAACGGCTGCCGACCATAAAGCCCGTTACGTCCTGCAAAAACACCAGCGGAATGCGTTTCTGATTGCAGTTCATGATGAACCGCGCTGCTTTATCGGCCGCATCGCCGTAAATCACACCGCCCATCTGCATTTCCGGTGCCTGACCGGTGCGCCCTTTGGCCTTAACGACTTTACGCTGGTTGGCCACAATGCCGACCGCCCAGCCGTCAATCCGGGCATAGCCGCACAGCAACGATTTGCCGTAGAGGGGTTTATACTCGTCGAATTCGGAGTTGTCGACCAGCCGCTCAATGAGCTCAAGCATGTCGTAGGGCTTTACCCGGTCGAGGGGCAGGAGCTGATAAATAGCTTCGGGGGCTTTGGCAGGAGGCACTGGTGCCGCTCGGTCGAAACCGGCCGTTTCGGAATGGCCCAGTTTGTCAAACATGCGTTTGATCGCGTCGAGGCAGCTTTGGTCGTCGGGGTATTTGTTGTCGGTAACGCCTGAAATCTCGCAGTGCGTACTGGCTCCGCCCAGCGTTTCGGCGTCTACGTCTTCGCCGATGGATGCTTTGACCAGATAAGGACCTGCCAGAAAAATAGATCCGGTGCCTTCAACAATCAGCGCCTCGTCGGACATGATAGGCAGATAAGCGCCACCGGCCACACAACTGCCCATGATCGCCGCAACCTGCAGAATGCCCATCGACGACATCATCGCATTGTTGCGGAAGGTACGGCCGAAATGCTCCTTATCGGCAAACACCTCATCCTGAAGCGGGAGATACACCCCGGCACTGTCGACAAGGTAGATGATGGGCAACCGGTTTTCCATGGCAATTTCCTGCGCACGGAGGTTTTTCTTGGCCGTAATCGGGAACCAGGCACCGGCTTTTACGGTAGCGTCATTCGCGACAACCACGCATTGCCGGCCCGACACATAGCCGATACCAGCCACCACGCCTGCCGACGGGCACCCGCCATGCTCGGCATACATCCCTTCGCCGGCAAAAAGGCCGATTTCGACAAAAGGCCGGTCATCGTCGGTCAGGTATGCAATCCGTTCGCGGGCGGTCAGTTTGCCTTTGCGGTGCTGATCGTCAATTTTCTTTTGTCCGCCGCCCAGTTGGGTCTGGGCCGTTTTCTGGCGGAGCTGCTCCAGTAATGAGTCAAGTGATGAAGTGTACATAGCAGTAGCGCGGACGTTTGGGTCCGCATTAAACGTAAGCAGACAACCGGAAACGTGCGACAAAAACGCTACTTTGAGGTATCAGCGGTAGCCGTTGCCGTGCGGCCGGGTGTAACGGTCTGACTGGCAGGGGCGCCTTTGTCTTTCCGGCCAAACAGTGAAAAATGTACGTACCGCTTCGGATTTTCGCGGAAGTCGGTCAGGAGCCGTTCCAGGCTGACGGTTGTGGCGTTGACGTTGGCATACAACGCTTCGTCAGACGTCAGTTTGCCGATAGAACCTTTGCCTTGCTGAATACCAGCCAGCAGTTTCTGCAGGTTGGCTACGGTCTGGTTAGCCGTTGCCAACGTCTGCCGCAGTTGCAGGGCGTTCAGCGAATCCGCAAAGCTGCTGGCTTTGGCCAGAATCGGTTTTACCTGTTTTTCGGTCTCCGACAGTGATGCCGACAGGCGGTTGACGTTCGCGAGCGTGGCGCGCAGAGCGGCCCGGTTTTCCTGAACGGTCAGGTCGAGGGTACCGGTCACCTTGTTCGCACCGGCCAGTGTCTGGTTCAGAATGGCGGCAGTTTTATCAAACGACAGCACAATCCGGTTCAGGTTGCGGGTCAGGGAGTCAACGTTGTTCAGTACCGGTGTGGCCTTGTTGCTGAGGGTTGCCACCATGCCCGATTCCTTGACGGCTACGAGCTTACCACCGTCCTCCATCGCCTGCGCCTTCTGGTTGAGGTCCAGTTTAATGAGCTTGCCACCCAGCAACCCATTGTCGGCCAGGATCGCTTTAGAGCCTTCGCCCACGGCCAGGTCTTTCCGGATGTCCATCGTTACCAGCATTTTATTCTGCTGATCCTGCAGGATTTTAATGGTCTTTACGCGGCCTACCGTAAATCCGTTTACCTGCACCGGATTGGAAACGGTTAAGCCGTCCACGTTATCGTAAATAGCCTCGTATTGCCGGTTGCTTGAAAAGAAATCAGAGCCTTTTAAAAAATTAAAGCCAAAATAAAGCATCGCCAGCGCGACGACTGCCAGTATACCTACCTTCGTTTCCTGCGAAAATTTCATAACCAATAGTGAACGTGTGAAAGAGCGTTAGTGTGAGGTAACTATCCGGAAGTCTGCTGTTTGTCAGGCTCCGTTTTCGCTCAGTTCACGACCTCAATCTTCAGATTTGCTGCGAAAGTACAACATCCCGGAGAGTTTGAATAGTTTGATCCGGGTGAAACTTTCTTAACACTACAACCAAAACTGACCGGGGTACTGTTTAATCAGCCGATTCAATTTCCTGTTTATATTGGGCAAAGGCTTTGAAAAGGGCATAGGCAATCTCTTCCTGCCCTTCTTCGGAGGCCAGATAGGCTTCTTCATTCGGGTTGGTCAGGAAGCCCGTTTCGACCAGAACACTTGGCATAGTCGTCCGCCACAGCACCACAAATCCGGCCTGTTTCACACCCCGGCTATGCCGTTCCGCGTGGCTGTTGAAACTGCGTTCCACCTTTTCGGCAAAGTTGATGCTGCTGCCCATAAAGGCGTGCTGGTAGTTGGCCAGCATAATGTGGGCCAGCGGCGAATTCGGGTTGAAGCCCTTGTACGTCTGCTGGTAGTTCGCTTCCTGCAGGATAACGGAGTTCTCCCGTTTCGCTACTTCGAGGTTGCCTTCGGTTTTGTGCAGACCCAGCGTATAGGTCTCTGTACCATACAGCCGGCTCGACTGGGCATTGGCATTGACGTGAATCGAAATAAACAAATCGGCGCGGTTGCGGTTGGCAATGGCGGAGCGTTCGGCAAGTTCGACAAAGTGGTCACTGGCCCTGGTCAGGATCACCCGCACGTTCGGCATCTCGGTTTTTATCTGCCGCGCCAGCTGTAATCCGATCTTCAGCACAATCCGTGACTCCCGGTTACGTTTTGTCATACAGCCGGGGTCTTTGCCGCCGTGGCCGGGGTCGATCACAACCGTACGCAGCCGGTTCGGTCCGCCTTCCGTTGTCGCCGGCTGGCTGTTTGAGATGGTGTCCTGAAATACGGGCTGTTGCTGAACCGTGAGCGCCAGCAGCGGCCATACCAGGATCATAACTGGTCCGCCGATTGTGCCAAACAGGACTTTAATAATTTTTAACGGCACAATCTGTTTGAAAGTAATGATAGGAAAAGCCTTCGTCATAACTTTGCATAACCCGGGTTGTGGGTATTTTAGTAAATCTAATGTCTTTGACAAAACTGGTAAATACATACTTTATTATACGGACCATATCAAAACGCTTGTCGGGAGCGGTTTTGATGGGGCTGATGTTTCTGTTCCAGATCACTCAGGCACAGACGGTACCGCAGCAGCCGGCAAAAGGTGGCATTCCGGCGGCGCCCACACCGGCCCAGACGGTACCGGATAAACCAACCGGCTCGCCGGGCGTAATCCGTGCCCTCTCCGGCCGTGACTCATCGGCGGTTTCCCGCCGGGATTCCTTACAGCAGGACTCCCTTAAAACGGACGATAGTTTCCGGACAACGGTCACGTATTCTTCCCGTGATTCAACCATTTATTCGGCAGATGGTCAGATTATGGAATTATACGGCGATGCAAAGGTAACATACGGCGATATAGCACTCAACGCTGATTACATCCGGCTGAACTATACGACCAATGAAGTGTATGCCAAAGGCCGCTATGATTCAACGTCCCGGAAGATGGTTGGCCTGCCGGTTTTTAAGGACGGTTCCGAACAGTATGATACCAACGAAATCCGGTACAATTTTCGGACCAAAAAAGGAAAAATTCAGGGCGTTGTTACCCAGCAGGGCGAAGGCAATATCCGGGGAAAGGATGTTAAGAAAGATGCCGACGACAATATGTATATCCGGGGGGCTATCTATACCACCTGTAACCTGGCAACACCGCACTTCCACATTAACGCCACCAAGCTGAAAGTTGTTCACAACAAACAGGTGATTGCGGGACCGTTTAATCTGGTTGTCAATCAGATACCGCTGCCGATCGGGTTGCCGTTCGGGTTCTTCCCGTTCCCGAAGAAAAAAGAAAACGGGGTGTCAGGCATTCTGATGCCGCAGTATGGTGAGGAACCGAACGGACGCGGATATTACCTGCGCGACGGCGGGTATTACTGGGCCGTAAACGAGAACATCGGTTTACAGTTCCGCGGGCAGATTTATTCAAAGGGAAGCTGGGGTCTCGGCACGACGGCTGCCTACAACAAACGCTACTATTACAGCGGCGGCTTTGACCTGCGGTATGCCCGTAACCGCTCCGGCGACCGCGTCGATACAACGCAGAAACCACGGAACGATTTTTCGATTACATGGTCCCATTCTCCGGTGCCGCGCGGTCGGGGAACGTTCTCGGCCAACGTAAACGTAACCAGCAACAGCTACAATTCGACCAATTCGTATGATTTGCAGCGGTATACATCAAACGTAGCGGGGTCATCGGTCCAGTACAACCGGACGTTCGGGCAGTATATCCGCTCGGGAGCAAGTTTCCGGGTGAATCAGCAGTTTGGAACCACTACTCCCGGATCAACCGTCAGACAAAATGGTAAAACGGATATATCGACGGATTTCAACCTCGGGATTAACCAGATTTCGCCGTTTGCGTTGAATGGTGGTTCGGGCCGGTGGTACGAAAGCTTCCGGGTGGGGTTTGATTTCCGGGGGCAGGCTACCATTAATAACACCCGCCGGACGCAGGTAGATACGACAGGGCTCGGTTTTAAAGTAATCCCTCCGAGCGGGGTGACACTGAAAAGCCGCGCAGAATACATTGCTGACAGTATCGCCCGGGCGCAGGCAATCCGCGATGGCCAGGTAATTGCCGATCCGAATATCTTTGCCTTCAGCTGGGGGAACCGTGAAACAATCTGGCGGAATGGTACCATCCAGAGCTCGTACAGTATCCCGATTTCACTGCCAAACGTTAAACTCTTCAAGTACATCAACCTGACTCCGGGTTTCTCGCTGGCCGGTGATCTGTATACTAAAAAGCTGAATTACACGTACATACCAGCCGAAAAAGGCGTTCGTATTGATACGCTGAAAGGCCTGTTCCCGACTTATAACTTTGCGGTCAATGCCAGCATGAACACGCGGGTGTATGGTACGTTTTTCTTCAAAGGGAAACGCCTGCAGGCAATCCGGCATACGTTGGCACCGTCTATCGCGTTCAGCTACGTACCGGATTTTTCGAATCCATCGTTCGGAATGTTTCAGGAATTGCCGGAAGAACTGGGCCTGCCGTCGTATAAGCGCCGGATTTCGCGTTTCCGTGGGTTAGGCGGTTCGGCTGGCTCAGCTACGTCGGGGCAGTCGGCGTTTATCTCGTTCGGATTTGTCAACCAGCTTGAAATGAAAGTGCGGTCGCGCAGCGATTCGGCAGGCAGCGAGTTTAAGAAAATTCCGATTTTCGACAACATCAGCATGACCGGTAGCTACAACATGCTGGCAGCTGAGTATAAGCTGTCGAACATCAACGTGAGTGCCAATACCCAGATTTTTAAGAATATCAGCTTTAACTTCTCGGCTACGTTTGATCCGTACAGCTACATAGAGGTGCCAACCAGCTCAACGGCATCGACCCCGGGCGTCCGGAATTTTGTCCGTGTCAACCGCTACGCCGTAACGGAAGGGCAGGGGCTGGCTCACCTGCAAAGCGCGCAGGTCTTCCTGAGCGGCCGGCTGGCCCCTCCGGGTGCTGACAAAACGAAGCGGCCTGCACCGGGTGCATCTGAAGCAAACATGCGGGCGATTAATGCTAATCCGGACCTGTATGTCGATTTTAACATTCCATGGTCGTTGAATGCCAGTTATTCATTTGGGGTCAGTAATTATCCGGGGGCGCCGAGTGCCATCATTCAGACCCTCAACCTGACCGGCGATTTCAGCCTGACACCAAAGTGGAAATTTACGTTCAGCACCGGTTTCGACTTCCAGGCCAAACGCCCGTCGCTGACAACCGTCGGGGCCACGCGCGATTTACACTGCTGGGATATGTCGTTCAACTGGACGCCGTTTGCAGGCAGTGCCCAGCGGGTCAGCAACTACTCATTTGAGCTGCGGGCGCGGTCTTCTCTCTTACAGGAACTCAAGTTAAGCCGTCGCCGGAGCTTCTACGACCGGGGCGGTTTCTAAAAATAAAAAAGCGGGTAAGGAGCACTTACCCGCTTTTTTATTAATGAACCGGCGTTTGCCACGAAGGAGCGGGTTCATCGAGCGATGGATTGATGCGCTCCTGCACCGGGTTCATCGGCCCCGTGTTGGTTTCGAGATAGTGCTTGAAGCGCTTGATATCGTCCTTAATCATTTTCTTAAAGACCGGATTGAACAGGCTGGCCAGTGCTTCGCCGACCAATCCTTCCGGTGCCCGATATTTGATGGTAACGATGATGGTTGTCCCGCCATTGGGTGCGTCAATAAACTGAACTTCGCCCGAGTTATCGACGGTTGCCCCCGGTACCGAGCGCCACATCAGCCGGTTATTGGTATCTTCTTCGGTGATTTCGGCATCCCACTCAATTTTTGACATCGACTGAACGGTCTGGTTCTTGACGTCGAGGCGCGCGACCCAGTGTGAGCGTTTGGCATCCAGCTGTTCTACGCGTTCGAGGTGATGCATGAAGCGGGGCAGGTTTTCCAGCTGCCGCCAGTGCTGGTATACGTCGGCGCGGGGCTGATCAACGGTGACGGTCTGATTGATCTCCATCACCCTTGTTTCGGTTTTGCCGTCGGCTGTATCGCGGCCAATCGCCTCGTTGACCGGGCAGTGGCCGGTTGCCCCGCGAAAGGCGAGGGCGCCGCCGATAGCGGCCAGTAATGCGCCGCCAATGCCGCCGCGGCGCAGGCCGATGGTGGCCAGCAGCGCTCCGCCACCCATAGACGCCCATCGTTCATTTTTTCCGATATTAATCCGGCTTGAGCCACTTGCAATCGGATCGACCGGTACTGTCCGCAGTACCAGCGCGTTTTTGTTGTTCGTTGCCATAGTCGTCAGGTTATGTATTACTCTATTTGTTAACTTGACTACTGGCAAAATGTTGGCGTTAAATCAGGGAGCGGGATTGGGGTAAAACTAAAACGCCCCGCTACAGGTCATGCAGCGGGGCGTTTTGTAAGCTGAGTACGTGTTATTTCTTGCCGTATTTCTTACGGAACTTGTCAACACGACCAGTGATGTCAAGAAGAACGTTCTTACCGGTATAGAAAGGGTGCGACTGTGAGCTAACCTCGATCTTTACCAATGGATACGTCTGACCTTCGAATTCGATCGAGTCTTTTGTCTGGACTGTCGAACGAGTTACGAATTTATAATCACTCGACAGATCGTGGAATACCACGTCGCGATACTCCGGGTGAATGCCTTTTTTCATAGTATTTCTTTGATTTTCTTGCCTTTGCTCGGTTGCCGACCGAAAAGGACTGCAAAAATAACTAGTTTTGGGCTGGTTTACAACAAATTGCCGCCGGATTTCTTTTTTATACCGCTGAGTAGAATTCAAGTCAGCTTATTTTGGGCCAAACCGGATTATTTTTTAATTTTCGATAACAGTTTACGGCACCTGCCGGCTTACTTTCAGCCTCTACCAGAAATTATACTATTCGAAGTTTTTACGATTTCGATATGACATTGATCACAGCCTCACTTAAGTGGTTAACGATTAGCACTTACCAGTTATCAGATAAGTGCACTAGAGTTTAATTTTTCGAAGGAATTGCAAAAACATGACACCTTTTCGTTTGCTTTTGCGTCTATCGGAATAGTACCTTTAATGAATTTTCCATTTTGGCGGGGAGCCACTTTGCGATAAACAGATCACTTACGATAAATAACAATCACCATGTACGTTATTAAACGGGATGGCCGGCGCGAATCGGTAAAATTTGACAAAATTACGGCTCGGATTGAGCGACTCTGCTACGGGCTCGACCCGGTTCATGTGCAACCCATTGAGGTAGCCATGAAGGTTGTTAATGGCTTGTATGACGGGGTTAAAACAACCGAATTAGACAACCTGGCCGCTGAGACAGCGGCATCGATGACCACCAAACACCCGGATTATGCCATCCTGGCGGCACGCCTGGCCATCTCAAACCTCCACAAGGAAACCCAGAAGTCGTTCTCCGGAACGATTAAGCGGCTCTACAACTACGTGGACCCGAAAACCGGCGAAAGCGCAGCCCTCATTTCAAAAGAGGTGTATGACGTAATCCGGAAAAATGCTTCCCTGCTTGACTCGTCGATCATCTATGACCGCGACTATGGCTATGATTATTTCGGCTACAAAACGCTGGAAAAATCATACCTGCTGAAAATGGAAGGTAAGATTGCCGAGCGTCCGCAGCACATGCTGATGCGGGTAGCTGTCGGCATTCACCAGGATGACATTGATGCGGCCATCGAGACCTATAACCTGTTGAGTGGGAGGTGGTTTGCGCATGCAACGCCGGCGCTCTTCAGTGCTGGTACACCGAAGCCGCAGATGTCGAGCTGCTTCCTGCTGACGATGAAAGACGACAGCATCGAAGGAATTTACGACACGCTGAAGCAAACGGCCAAGATTTCGCAGTCGGCCGGTGGTATCGGGTTGAGCATCCATAATGTGCGGGCTACCGGAACCTACATTAAAGGCACCAACGGTACGTCGAACGGGATTGTGCCGATGCTGCGCGTCTTCAACGACACGGCGCGGTACGTTGACCAGGGCGGCGGAAAACGGAAAGGTTCGTTCGCTATTTACCTTGAGCCATGGCATGCCGACATCTTCGACTTTTTGGATTTGAAGAAGAATCACGGTAAGGAAGAACTCCGTGCCCGCGATTTATTCTTTGCCCTTTGGGTACCTGATCTGTTCATGAAGCGCGTAGAAGATAACGACACCTGGTCGCTGTTCTGTCCGCATGAATGCCCTGGTCTGGCCGATACGTACGGCGACGAATTTGAGGCATTGTATACGCGTTACGAGCGCGAAGGCAAAGCCCGGAAAGTAGTGAAGGCGCAGGACCTGTGGTTCGAAATTCTGGAATCACAGACCGAAACCGGCACACCATACATGCTGTACAAAGATGCAGCAAACCAGAAATCGAATCAGAAAAATCTCGGTACTATCAAGTCGTCGAACCTGTGTACGGAGATCATCGAATATACATCACCGGATGAGGTGGCAGTTTGTAACCTGGCCTCAATCGCGCTGCCTAAATTTGTTGTTGCCGGTCCTGACGGCGTGCTTCGGTTCGATCATCAGAAATTGTACGAAATCACGAAAGTGGCTACGCGCAACCTGAACAAAATTATCGACCTGAACTACTATCCTGTCGAAGAAGCCCGTCGCTCAAATATGCGCCACCGGCCGATCGGTTTGGGCGTGCAGGGGCTGGCTGATGCCTTCATTCTGCTCCGTATGCCGTTTGAATCGGATGAAGCCCGCCGCCTGAACGAAGAGATTTTCGAGACCATCTACTTCGGTGCCATGACGGCGTCGATGGAACTGGCGAAAGTCGACGGTGCGTACGAAACCTGGAAGGGCTCACCTATTTCGCAGGGTATTTTCCAGTTCGATATGTGGGGGGTAACGCCGCAATCGAACCGCTGGGACTGGGAAGAGCTGCGTAAGGACGTTGTGGAACACGGTGTCCGGAACTCCCTGCTGCTGGCACCGATGCCAACGGCATCAACCAGCCAGATTCTGGGCAACAACGAGTGCTTCGAGCCGTATACCAGCAACATTTATACCCGCCGGGTATTGTCAGGTGAATTCGTAGTGGTGAACAAACACCTGCTGCGCGATCTGGTGAAACTGGGCTTGTGGAACGACAGCATGAAGAACATGCTGATCGCGGCCAACGGTTCGGTACAGGCGATCCCGACGATTCCGCAGCACATCAAGGACCTGTACAAAACCGTTTGGGAGATCAAGCAGAAACATATCATCGATATGGCTGCCGACCGCGGGGCATACATCTGCCAGTCACAGTCGCTGAACATCCACATTCAGGATCCGAACTTCGGTAAGCTGACGTCGATGCACTTCTACGCCTGGAAGCGTGGCCTGAAAACGGGTATGTACTACCTGCGTACGAAAGCTGCTGCGGATGCCGTTAAGTTCACCGTTGAGAAGCAGGCCGAAGCACAGATTAATCCGGCGGTTGTTGCTGTTCACGAGCAGCCGCTGAACTACCAGCAGTATGCGCAGGAGCACGCGGCACAGGCAGTAGCGGCGCCTGTCGTTACGGATCTGGAGCAGCAATACGCCGCCATCGCCTGTTCGCTCGACGATCCGGAAGGCTGCGAAATGTGCGGAAGTTAAGGATAGCATACTTGACTGCCAGAGCCAGCTTAGAGGTGGTTTTGGCAGTCAAGTAATTGTGTTCTGGCAAAGAATCACAAAATCAAATCCGCGCGTAAAAATGTACATAGTCCCAATACATTATAAAACAGCTGATATACGAGAAAATACGGTCATTGCTAATTTAATCCGGCAAGTATCAACTGAAATAGAAATACTGGCAAGAACCGTTGTAAACGCTGAAAATTATTCATTAAAGGCCTTTGGTCTTGATTGTAGCTTTTACCAGACCTGGCCTCTGAATGTTATCACTTGCGTAAATGCTTTACGCAATTCTCTTAAATACGTTTCTACGATTCGGCATGCCCGGCAAAGAGGTACAAAAAAATACCTTTACTGTTTCTATTCCTTTTCCATTCACACTGCCTTCCTTCTTCTCTTTCGTTCTGATACATCAAACTTGTAAGGTTGGTTGAGCAAAAGGCCCGGCTTTTATGTTATATTGAAGCAACTTTGCTAAATAAGCTATAAAGCCATGATTATTGCCGACGACGTATTGCAGGAAGCCAATATGAGCGAACTTGAATTGAAAACAGAATTGGCGGTTGTCTTGTATCAGAAAGGCAGACTGTCTATGGGACAGGCTGCACGTTTAGCAGATACAAACCGGATTCAGTTTCAATCTCTCTTGGCTAGCCGCCAGATTCCTGTCAATTACAATGAAGAATCATTTCGTGAGGACTTAGAAACGATCAAAACGCTGCGGGCAAAACGCAACAATGGTAGTAGTTAGTGATACAACAGCACTAAGTAATTTAATACTCATCGGCCATATCCATCTTTTAGAGCAGTTATTCGGGCATATTGTAATTCCTGTAGCTGTCCGTGATGAGCTTCTGCAGTTAAAAAGTCATCTTGACGATGTAAATATATTTCTGAATGCTTCCTGGGTAGACGTTCGGGCTGTTCAGCACACTGACGACCTTCTGACAATCAGAAAGGTGCTGGATCAGGGAGAAGCGGAAGCAATTGTCCTGGCTAGTGAAAATAAGGCAGACTTGCTGATTATTGATGAAATAAAAGGACGAGCATATGCTCAATCGCGTGGCATTAAAAAGATCGGTACATTAGGTATTCTGGCATTTGCCAAAGACGAAAACCTGATTCCGGAAGTAAAACCTTTGATTGAACAGCTACTACTGGCAGGTTTCAGGATAAAAGAAAGTCTTATCCGCGAGGTATTGATCTCGGTTCTTGAGTTTTAATTAGTAAAGACATTAGATAATGCTAACCCCGGCCTTGACAGGCCGGGGTTTTTTGTGCCCACAGGATAGACAAATCAGTTTATTCCGGAATCCGCTAATCTAAAGATGTACCTTTGTTGTTAATGAATAATTGTAATTAGTAACAATTTGGCAAGTGATAAACGGTATGAGCTTTATTAATGACGTTATTCGGCATCCTGTACTAATCAGTCATTTATCCGGAGCAAACAACTATACCTGGGTTCATTTCAGAGCGGCGTCGAAATTGTTAATCAGTAAGCCGTTACGCTATTTCGAAGAGCGGTTTCCTGATTTTGTCAGGCTTCATAAAGTAGTGCTGGCCAATCCCCGGTGCATTAAACAGGTTATACCACCGCCAACGCTGAAAAAAAGCGGAGAAGTAGAACTGGAGGACGGTACGAGGCTGCCCATTAGCCGTCGCCGCTGGAAAGAAATCGCTGAGACCATTACGTCCGATACCGGGCACATGCAGAATCCGGACGATGATCCCGTGATTTTGTTTGTTTCCGCTGACCGGCACAAAGGGCTGTTGCTGCAGCAGGTAATCGAAAGCACGTACAGTCCGTACCGTGTTCATATCATGCCCCATGCCAGCCTGGTTTGCGGCTTGCTTTGGGAACTGCCTCCCGCCGACCTTCCGGTGCTGATGATCGTGGATGCGCGTCAATCGTTTCAGGAGCCGCTTAATGTGCTGCGGCAGCTAAAAAACAATAAACACACGTCATATCTGCCGATTGTGGTTCTGGTGCGCGAAGAAGAAAAAGAAACGGTTTATCAGCATTATGTACGCTATGCCAACTCGGTCGTATCGGTTCCTGAGTCGAATACATCGTTTGTGGAAACGATTAAGTGGCTATGCCAATACTGGCTCAGATTCAACAGATTACCAGGCAGGGTAGTGCTTGAAGAATGGGGGATGGTAAGCGAATAGGTGTTAACATGCGTAAACGGCGGGCCACATGTGGCCCGCCGTTTACGCATGTGTGAGGATCACCACGGAGTACTGCCCAGCAGTTTTTCGCCCAGCGGCGATAATGATGCCGTTTCTTGACGGGTTTTCTCCCAGTTACGCGGGTCGCCCGGAAAAGCGTAACCGTCCGGAGCAATGCGGTCTTTCCATGACCGGATGCGCCATTGCCGGAGTGCTTCGTTGTCTTCTTCGGCTGGCATCATCGAAATGTACTGCGCAATCCGCACCTTATTGCCCGAATGGTTAGGACGGATACCGTGGGGCTGGGTGCTGTTGAAAATCAGCAGGTCACCGGCTTCCAGTTTTACTTTCACGATCTTATCCTCAAAACCGGTTGTGTCGGGCCGGAAACGGTTGCGGTCTTCGGGCTGGGTGAGTTTCCAGGTATCATAAGTACGGAACAACTCCGGAATGCACTGAAAACCGCCCATGTTTTCGTCGGTCTGGTCGGCAAGGGCCAGCACGCCCTGCACATTCTGCGGGCGGGTTTCCGGATCATAATCCCAGTGAATAAATCCTTTGAACGTATCCTGTGGCCGCAACGGCATATTGAGGTTGCAGCGGTCGATGGTTACCCAGAGTTTTTCGGTACCCCAGATGTCCACAAAAGCATCGTGGACCCGTTGCGTCTGGCGGTTATCCCACAGATACTGATGGTTATAGAGTTCGACCATGCCGCTGCCGATCAGCTCTTTCATCTGCATATCGGCCCGTGGCGGCGCATACCATGTCTCCGGGTCATTCGGATTTTTTTCTTCAAAATCCCAGATAAACCGGGCCAGACGTTCGGCCTGTTCTTTCGGAACCGCCTGTTTAATTACAATATAACCGTTATGAATCCAGAACTGCCAGTCTTCTTCCGACAATACCCGCAACGGTACGCCGTTTGACCGGTCATTTAATTGCTGGCGGCTGCTGGTTGCAGTCGAGGGATTGCCTGGAATATCCTTATGAGCCTGATTAGGGCTCATCGTCGGTGCCATTGTCGGGGCCATTGTTTGCATCGGAATAGTAATTTATCATTATTGGATAAAACAAAAGTAGGCGGACTACTAACGGATTACTACACCGGTAATGGCTGGTATTTGAACAATATTGATAATTTTGACGAAAAATCAGCGTCTATAAAAGCAAGTACGGACAAAAATGAAGCTAATCCGTGAAGATGTCCAGCCCGATCTGAACAGTTCGTTCAAGCTCTTTACACCCAGACTGAACGATTTTTACTATTGGCATTTCCATCCGGAATACGAGCTGGTTTACATTGAGGGAGCTGACGGACCGCGGCATGTGGGGGATCATCTATCGCGCTACAGCGGCAGTGATCTGGTCCTGATCGGACCTTACATCCCGCACCTGAATTTTGATTACGGCGTGCGGACGGCGTACCGGAAAGTGGTCGTACAGATGCTGCCTGACTTTATGGGCATGGCCTTTGGTCAGACACCTGAGCTTTCGGACATTGCCCGGCTGCTTCAGCTGGCCCGGCAGGGTATTGCCTTTGCCGGCAAAACAAAGCAGGAAGCCGGTGAAAGGCTGCTGGCCTTGCATACGCTCAGCCATTTCCGGCAGTTGATGGAGCTGCTGGCTATTTTTCAGTTGCTGGCCACGTCGGCAGAGACAGAGCTGCTCCACAGCCGGCCGGTCGAACAGGCTTACAACCAGCGGCAACAAGACCGCATTCAGCAGATTTATCAGTTTATTGACCAGCATTATCAGCGCCGGATGGAGGTAAGCGAGGCCGCCGATCTGACCAACCTGACGCCGGCCGCCTTTTGTCGTTATTTCCGGCAAATGACGCGGATGACCTTTACGGAGTATGTCAATCAGTACCGGGTGGCACAGGCTAAGAAAGGGCTGCTACAGGGGCAGTCGGTAACGGAAGCTTGTTTTGAGAGCGGTTTCGAGAGTCTGTCGTATTTCAACCGCGTTTTCCGGCGGGTGACGGGCCAGAATCCGCTGCAGTTTAAAAAGGAAATGCGGCGGTGATAATTAGTGGTGGCACGACCGCCAGGCGGCCCTGTCAAAGTCGTGCCACCACTGACTAATAATGTCAAGCTTCCGGGAAGGTCAAAACTTCCCGGAAGCTTGACATTATTAGTTCGCCGCTACAGCCGGCGCCGCTCCATTAAACACAACCACTTTGTTTTTGATCGGCTTTACGGTTCTGAGGTAGGCATAAATCGCACCCAGATCGCGCTCGCTCATGCCGGCATACATCGTCCAGGGCATAATCGTCTGCATTTCGCCCTTATTAACTTTGTGCGGCTGGTAGCCCTTCGACAGATCGTATGACTTGAAGCGGGCAATAAACGCTTCTTTGGTCCAGCGGCCGATACCGGTTTCCGGATCCGGCGTGATGTTGGCCGTTTGCAGCGGTCCCATCGGGCTCGCCATCGGATTGCCGCCGGCAAAATCCATCCCTGGTACCGGTTTTCCTTGCTCGGCTTTCGTATGGCAATCGCCGCAGGCGGCTGCATTGGTCAGGTAACGGCCCAGCGCCACCTCGTCGGTAGTATCCGGCATGGCTTCAAACGCTGGTTTCTGCGGAATGGTGTTCACGATAAAATTCAGCGGGAAGTCAAGGTGCTGATCCGGAACGGGGTTCTGGATCGGTTGCAGGCTACGCACGTACGCCACAATCGATTCCACATCGTTGCGGTCCATATGGCCGTAGCGCGGGTGCGGCATGATCGGGAACAGGGCGCGGCCGTCTTTGTTGACGCCTGACGTTATCGCCCGCAGAATTTCGCCGTCGGTCCAGTTTGTTAAACCGGCTGGCGTAATGTTGCGGGAGTACACTTCGCCCGGAACGCCGACTTCGGGGCCGAACCGCTCACCACCTTTGCCCAGGCTACCCGATATCAACGGCGCGGAATACAAGGACCAGTCGCGGGTACTGTGGCAGTCCATACAAACGCTGACGTGGTTGGCCAGGTATTTCCCGCGTTCAATTTTAGCAGCAGTAGCCTGTATTTTTACATCTTCGGCCGCACCAACCGAGGCACCCGGCAGCCCTACTTTAACAAACGTCAGCACTCCGGCGACACCAAGGAGCAAAACGCCGAGGCCGATACCGGCATAGCGGATAATTTTTTTCATGTTCTGAGTACTTATTGAGGTTACAAAAAGGAGGTATTTTTTGAGTTAAATAGTGTTTCAGTGACAAGTAGTAAAATGGACTGATTTACTGATTAATAGCTTGGTTTTACCTCCGTTTTTTTATGGTCAATTCAAAATAACTGCCTCATCCGGCGGTTATCAATCGTAAAGGCAGTGAACCGGAAAAGTGGGCAGGTAAACCGTGGTAAGTCCGTAATCAATTGTATGGCTGAATAGTCGTAAAAAAGCCCCGGTCGATCAGGATCGCCGGGGCTGTATATTTATGTATGAATAGTTTACTGAATGCCGCCCATCCACTTCTTCAGTGGTTTGGCAAAAAGCAGCATCAAAATGCCGAATGCGAGACTGAAATAAGCTACGTTCTGGAACATAGCCGGCATTTGCTGTACATTTTCTTCGTCGAAACCGCCCGCAAACAGACCGGCAATCAGGTTACCCAGCGAGGCGCCTACAAACCAGATACCCATCAGCTGGCTGACATACCGTTTTGGCGAAAGTTTGGTAAATGCACTCAGCCCTACCGGACTCAGACACAGCTCGCCGAGGGTATGGAACAGGTACGTAAACGTCAGGAATACCGGCGAGGTCAGCTGACCGGTCACCGCAATTTTAGATGCTACCACCATGATCAGGTAACCAAGTCCTAACAGGAGCAGACCGGTTGCCAGCTTGGCCGGTGCCGGGAAGCTGATGTTGCGGTTGGCCAGAAAAATCCAGAGGCCGGCCATTACCGGCGAAAAGGTCAGGATAAACGCAGGGTTAAAGTTCTGAAACCAGCTCGACGGCATTTGCCAGCCAAACAGGTTCAGGTCCGTATGCCGGTCGGCAAAAATCTGAAGCGAAGACCCCTGCTGCTCAAAACCGGCCCAGAACAGGGCAGCGGCCAGGAAGAACGTAAACAGCACGGCCACTCGTTTTTTCTCTACCGGGGTCAGACCACCGGCGGCCAGGATGTAAATAAAGTAGCTGACGGCCACCAGCGAAATAATGGTGCCCATGGCTTTGGCCAGCCCCTGCGCAGTCGACATATCGATTACACCTGAAAACTGTAGAATCACCAGAATGCCGGCCAGACCAACCAGAAATCCAATCAGTGACTTGTTGCCGCCGCTTGCGGCTGCTTCGTCGCTGCTGCCGGTCTTTTTCGGTTCGTTACCGTACTGGCCGAGGTATTTCTGGCCCAGCGTACGGAAGGTGATCATACCGAGTCCCATGCCTACAGCCGCTGCACCAAATCCATAATGCCAGCCTACTTTCTGGCCCAGATACCCGACAATGGTAATGCCGAGGAACGAACCCAGGTTGATGCCCATGTAGAAGATCGAGAAGGCCGCATCGCGCCGCGCGCCGCCTTCAGGGTACAATTCGCCGACAATCGAACTGATGTTTGGTTTGAGCAGTCCGGTACCGAGGGCTACCACACAGAGGCCGAGGTAGAAGATAGCCGTTCCGGCCGGAAAGGCCAGAATGATGTGGCCCAGCATAATGATCAGGCCACCGTACCAGATGGATTTGCGCTGACCCAGAATGTTATCGGCGATCCAGCCGCCGGGCAGCGACAGCAGGTAAACGGATGCCGTGTATAAGCCATAGATGGCTGCACCTTCTGATTCGTTGAGGCCCATGCCGCCGCTGATTTTGTCGAGCAGGAAAAGCAGCAGAATGGCACGCATGCCATAGTAGCTGAAACGTTCCCACATCTCGGTGAAAAACAGCACGTAAAGCCCCGGTGGGTGACCCTGTTTACGGGCAGGTGCATTGAGAGTTGATTCCATCAAAAAAAATTGGGTTTTAGTCGTGTTGTAAACGATAAAGTTTGGTAATTAACGACAATATAATCCCTAAAGATACAGTTCGGCCCTAAATCTGCCAAAACCCGACCTTGCTATGAAATACCGGTACCGTGTTCTCGGCTTTCTTTTTCTGCTGTCGATCATTACCTATCTCGACCGTGTCTGCATCTCGGTGGTAGGGCCGCGGATGAAAAAAGAGCTGGACCTCACCAATGAGCAGTTTGGCTACGTGCTCAGTGCGTTTGCACTGGCGTATGCCCTTTTCGAAGTGCCGACCGGTACACTCGGCGACCGGATCGGTCCGCGCCGGGTGCTGGCACGGGTCGTGAGCTGGTGGTCGGCTTTTACAATGCTGACCGGTACGGCTTTCAATCTTGCTTATCTGGTGGTGATCCGGTTTTTGTTTGGTATGGGCGAGGCCGGTGCCTATCCCAACAGCTCCATCGTCATTTCCCGCTGGTTCCCCAAAACCGAGACGGGGCGGGCCCAGTCGTTCATCTGGGGCGCAGGCCGGATCGGCGGTGCGTTGTCTCCGCTGATCGTCGTACCGGTGGCAGCGGCGTTTGGCTGGCGGGCTTCGTTCTGGGTCATGGGCGGAATCGGTCTGGTCTGGGCGCTGGCCTGGTATATCTGGTTCCGCGATTTTCCGCACGAAAAACCCGGCCTCTCGCCGGAGGAACTAACTGAAATTGAAGCTACCCGCAGCTATCAGGTACATGGTGCCGCCCGTAGCCACCGTATTCCGTGGGGGGCTATTTTCCGCAACCGGAATATGTGGGCCATCATGCTGATGTTTCACTTTTACATGTACGGAGCGTATTTCTTTACCGGTTGGTTGCCAACCTATTTGCAGGAAGGTCGTCAGTTTTCGGAGAAGGACATGACGCTGTTTGCCACCCTGCCGTTTCTGCTGGGCGCACTGGGGTGTTTTACCGGCGGCTACCCCAGCGACTGGCTGTCCAAACGCTACGGTCTGCGCTTCGGCCGGCGGGTGGTCGGGCTCGTGGGCATGTTTGCGTCGAGTGTGGTGATGCTGTCGGCAGCAATGGCCACCAGCAACCAGACGGCGGCCCTGTTGCTGGCGCTGGGTATGGCGTTCAAAGACCTGACCCTGCCGGTTTCGTTTGCAGTTTGTGTGGATGTCGGCCGGAGCAAATCCGGTACGGTGTCCGGTGCGATGAATATGGCCGGGCAGCTGGGGGCGTTTTTCCTGGGCATTCTGTTCGGCAAAATCGTGGACGCTACCGGCGACTACAACTATCCGCTCTACCTCATTGCTTTCTGCTCTTGTGCAGCAGCCTGCTCTGGCTGATCATTGACCCGACCTGGGAAGTGGAACTGGAATAAAGAGCGATAGAGTGAAAGAATGAAAGAGCGAAAGAGTGATAGAGCGAAAGAGTGGCAGCCGTCATTTAAAGAATCTGCCCGTCACAAAGGATAAAGAACAGGGTGGGTGAGCATTCGCCAAATCGACGCTATGCAGGTCGCTCTTTCTGTCTTTCACCGCGCGGCGGCCGCTCTTTATCCGCTATGCGGGTCGCTCTTGCACTCTTTATCTCTTTCGCTCTTTGGATTTAGATCAGTTTTCGGGGTGATTGTCGGCATAGGGTGCCGAAAGCGGTTATACTTATTTCGCCCTTAACAAACGACTCCGACTATGACAATCACCTATGCTGTCGACGTGACCGACACGCGCACCGGCACTCCCCAACCCGATGCTGTTTCATTTTCGTGCAAACAGCGGTTTGATAATCTGAGCGCAGCCGAACTGGTTGAACATGCCATCCGCAATGGTGAAGGTACGCTGACGGATACCGGTGCGCTGGCCTGCGATACCGGTGAGTTTACCGGCCGATCGCCGAAGGACCGGTATATTGTGAACGATGAGACAACGGCCGATGAGGTGTGGTGGGGCGAGGTGAACATTCCGTTTGAGGCGGATAAATTTGAAGGACTCTATCAGAAAATGCTGGCCAATCTGGCCGATAAGACGGTATACACCCGGTCGGCATACGTCTGCGCCCTGCCCGAATACCGGCTCAATGTGGAGCTGATCAACACAAAGGCGTATCATAACCTGTTTTGCTACAACATGTTCCTGCGGCCAACGGCGGAGGAGCTGAAAGACTTTACCCCCGATTTTACCATCATCTGCGATCCCGACTTTCTGGCTGATCCGGCGGTTGACGGGACAAAAAGCGCCAACTTTGCCATCCTGAACCTTACCCGTCACATGATTCTGATTGGCGGAACGGGGTATACCGGCGAAATGAAAAAAGGCATTTTCTCGGTGCTGAATTTTAAACTGCCCGTTGAGCGGCATACGCTGTCGATGCACAGCTCGGCCAACGAAGGCGAGGCCGGTGATGTGGCGGTATTCTTCGGCTTATCGGGGACGGGTAAAACCACGCTGTCGGCTGACCCGCACCGCTCGCTGATCGGTGACGATGAGCACGGCTGGGCACCCGAAGGCGTCTTCAATTTCGAAGGCGGCTGTTATGCCAAAGTCATTGACTTGTCGGCCGAAAAAGAACCAGAGATTTATGGGGCAATCCGGTTCGGAGCCATTCTGGAAAACACGCGATACAACGAAAATACCCGTGAAGTAGATTACACCGACCGGTCAGTTACGGAAAATACAAGGGTTTCCTACCCGATTCACTTCATCAACAATGCCAAAGCGCCGTCGGCCGGCGGGGTGCCGAAAAACATCTTTTTCCTGACGGCCGATGCGTTTGGCGTGCTGCCACCCATTGCTAAACTGACTACCGGACAGGCGATGTACCATTTTATTTCGGGCTATACGGCGAAAGTGGCGGGTACCGAAGTGGGTGTTACAGAGCCTAAAGCTACATTTTCGGCCTGCTTTGGAGCGGCCTTTATGCCGCTCCATCCGACCCGATACGCCGAAATGCTGGGTGAAAAAATGAACGAGCACGAGACCAATGTCTGGCTCATCAATACGGGCTGGACCGGCGGGGCGTATGGTACAGGCCAACGCATGAAACTAAAATACACCCGCGCCATGATTACCGCCGCTCTGAACGGTGAGCTGGCCGATGTTGCTTATATTAATCATCCGGTATTCGGCGTGGCGATTCCGCAACGCTGCCCGAACGTCCCGGCTGAGATCCTGAATCCACGGGATACGTGGCAGGACAAAGACGAGTACGATGCGACGGCGCAGAAACTGGCCGGCTTGTTCCGCGATAATTTCGGCAAGTACGAAGAATTTGCCAATGACGAAATCCGGGCGGGTGGGCCTGTGCGTCAGAAGGCATAACCGGTGGCGGGAATCGTTGTGAAAACGCGGATTGTTTGGCAACTTTGGCTGGCTAAACAATCCGCGTTTTTTGATGCAGCATCCTGTGGTTATTTCGATCCCCTCGTACCTCATTCTCGACTTTTCGGCCACCAATCCGGACCTGGCTACGCTTGACCTGACCGATACCGCCGTGTTTTCGGACTATGTGTTCGACAAGCTCCGGCAGTCGGGGGCAGCCGTCGGCGTAGGTGGGTATAATGAGCATCGGGTAATTTACCGGCGGAGTGCGCATTTTCAGCAAACTGCCGACCCCCGTGAAATTCATCTGGGTATTGATTTGTGGGCCGAAGCCGGTACGCCGGTGTATGCGCCGTTGGATGGCGTTGTGCACAGTTTTCAGGACAACAACAACTTCGGCGACTATGGCCCGACGATTATTCTGGTGCATCAGTACGAAGGCAAGCCGCTGTATAGCCTCTATGGCCACCTGAGCCGCACGTCGCTCGAAGGGCTGTATGAAGGTAAGCCGGTGCAGGCAGGGGAGACGATTGCGGAGATCGGGCCGTATCCGGAGAACGGCAACTGGCCGCCGCACCTCCATTTCCAGCTCATGACCAATATGCTTGGCCTGAAAGGTGATTTCCCCGGCGTGTGCAGCCTGCGCGACCGTGACCGCTACCTCGCCATATGCCCCGACCCGAACAGGTTTCTGGGAATTGACGGGCTCTGACCCATATCTTCCCGTGCCGGGCGGTTGGTTAATACGCCGTCGGGATAACTTACTTCGACCAGATACAGCCCGTTGGCGGGAGCCGGTGCACCCAGCTGGCTGCGGTCTCTGGCAAGAATCAGCTCGTCAAACCGGTCGAGCGACAGGCGCCCTTGCCCGATTTCCAGCATCGTTCCGACGATGGTCCGCACCATACCCCACAGAAAGCGGTTGGCTTTGATGTGAAATGTCAGGCAGCCGGGCGTGGTATACTGCCAGTACGCGAAGACCAGGTCACATTCGTAATGCATCACATCGGGCCGGAACTTGCTGAACGACCGGAAATTACGGTGTCGTAGCAATAAGGCGCAGGCCTCATTCATTAGCTCAACGTTTACTTCCGGCCGGAAATGGAGGGTCTGCTGCTGAAGGAAAGCGTCTTTCCGCCGCGTAATGTGGTATTGGTAATAGCGGGATCGGGCCGAAAAACGGGCGTGATCCGTGTCCCGAACCGGAAAAATTGCGTGGATGGCAATGTCGGGCGGTAACATGCAGTTCAGCGAATACAGAAAATCATCACTCAACGGCAGCGGTTTTTCCGTGTCAAGATGCACAAACTGCTGGCGGGCATGTACGCCCGCGTCGGTGCGTCCGCTGGCAACGACATATACCTGCCTGCCCAGCCGTTTCGACAAAACATCACTCAGCGTGGTCTGAATACTGGTGCCGTTCGACTGGGTTTGCCAGCCGCTGTAGTTTGTGCCCTGATAGGAAAGCTCAATGAAATAACGCATGGGGCAAAGGTACAACTTCTGCCGGTGCAGGATGCTCCGCCGAAGACTACGTTAGTCGGGCAACTGCCGGGTTTCCTGCTCCAGAAAGGCCAGGAAACGCTCTTGCAGGCCCCGGAAATGGTCAAGGTATTTAAGCCCCTCCTCCGTTACGATGGCACCGCCGCCTTTCTCGCCGCCGGTCTGGGTCGACACCAGCGGGGTTGCTGCCTGGGTGTTCATGGACTGGACAAGGTCCCAGGCCCGTTTATACGACATCTTCATGGCTTTAGCGGCCTGATTAATGGAGCCTGTCTGCTGGATATGTTCCAGCAGTTCCATGCGGCCGACACCAAAAAAGCGGTCGTCGGCTTCGAGCCAGATGCGGCCGTTAATACGTAAGTTCATAGCCATTGTGCGGCTAAGTTAAAAAAAGAAAGCGTACCGGCATCCTGTGCACCGGTACGCTTTCCGTTAATGCGTTGTTTACTGTTAACTACCTGATAGTAAGTGATAATGTAGTCGACGGAGATTTGATGTTTACTGATACTGCTGGTGGTATAGTTGTTGAACCATATCCTTTATAGGCCATTAAAAGACTAACAATCAGCGCAATTAATGTGATGCGTTTATTCATAATCAGTGTTTGGGTGAGTCGCTTTACTGGATTTATTCTTGTGACGGAGGGAGGTTCAGAAAATAACGCAGGGGTACAGCGTTCCGCGCAAAATTTTGTAAATTTGACTAGCCGATATGCAGTAACGAAACTTCTGAACAGACCATTCGTCTAATAAACTGCATACACTTTTTACTCTTTTCAGCATGATTGCCAGTGCACCGCTTACGTCTGATAATCCTACCGACTATCTCAAACGCTACTACGGTTACGACCGCTTCCGCCCGATGCAGGAAGACATTATCCGCTCGGTTCTGTCGGGACGGGATACGGTGGTGTTAATGCCGACGGGGGGCGGTAAATCGGTTTGTTTTCAGATTCCGGCCGTTATGAAGCCGGGGGTATGCGTGGTGGTTTCGCCGCTGATTGCCCTGATGAAAGATCAGGTCGAGGCGCTGCATCTGAATGGTATTTCTGCCGCATACCTCAACAGTACACAATCGTCCAAAGAGCAGCGGCAGATTGAAACCGATGCGCTGGCGGGTAAGATCAAGCTGTTGTATGTCTCCCCCGAGAAACTGCTGAGTGAAAGCATGTTTATCTTTCTCCAGCAATTACAGCTGTCCCTGTTCGCAATCGACGAAGCCCATTGTATTTCGTCCTGGGGGCATGATTTCCGGCCGGAATACACACAGCTGAATGTGCTGAAAAAACATTTTCCACATGTAACAACAGTGGCGCTGACAGCCACGGCCGATAAACTGACGCGGCAGGACATTGCTCAGCGCCTCAACATGAACGATCCGGCCGTATTTATTGCCTCGTTTAACCGCCCGAACCTGAGCCTGCAGGTATTGCCGGGGACCAACCGTTTCCAGCAGATTGTGCGGCTGCTGAATATGAAACCTGATACGTCGGGGGTGATTTACTGCCTGAGCCGGAAATCAACGGAGTCACTGGCGGCGAAGCTGCAGGAAAAAGGGTTTATGGCGGGGTTCTACCATGCCGGTATGAGTGCACAGGAGCGGTCGATGGTGCAGGAGATGTTCCTGAAAGACGATATCCGGATCATGTGCGCGACCATTGCCTTCGGGATGGGGATTGATAAGTCGAATGTGCGGTGGGTAATCCACTACAACATGCCCAAAAACATCGAAAGCTTTTATCAGGAAATCGGACGGGCGGGCCGCGATGGGCTTAACTCGGATACGGTCCTGTTTTACAGCTTTGCCGATGTGGCGACGTACAAGGAGATGCTGACCGAAAACAATCCGGCGAACCTCGGGCTACAGCTCGCCAAGCTCGAACGGATGCAGCAATATGCCGATGCCCATACCTGTCGCCGGCAGATTCTGCTGAGCTACTTTTCGGAAGAACTGACCGAGCCGTGCGGCAACTGTGATGTCTGCCGGAATCCGCGGGTTACCTTCGATGGCACCATCATTGCCCAAAAGGCGCTTTCGGCCATTCTGCGGCTGAAGGAACGGGTGCCGATGAACCTGCTGATTGATGTTTTGCGGGGTTCCCGCAGCCAGCAGGTGCTCATGAACGGCTACGATAAAATTAAAACCTACGGGGCCGGTGCGGATCTCAAATTCGACGAGTGGCGGAATTATCTTCAGCAACTGATCAATGTCGGGGTTATTGAAATTGCCTATGACCAGCATTATGCCCTGAAAAAAGGCATTCTGGGCGACGGGGTGCTGTTTCAGGGGAAAAAGGTAGACCTTGTCCGGTCCGACGATGCGCCGAAGGTGGTGGTTGAGAAACCGAAAACCAAAACCGAGCAGGCCAAAGATGAACTGCTCGACCGCCTCAAAGCGCTCCGGAAACAAATTGCCGACGAGCAGAATGTGCCGCCCTATGTGGTCTTTACCGATACGACCCTCGAAGACATGGCCCGGCTGCGGCCGACTACGCCCGATGGCCTGCGCAATGTCAGCGGGGTGGGTGAGCGGAAACTCCAGTTATTTGGCCCTCGCTTCCTGAAGGAAATTGTCGGCTACATAACCGGCAAGGCAAAAGACGGCAACACCCTCCGTGGTTCCACGCAGTTGCTGACGCTGGAACTCTATAACCAGGGAATGAGCATGGAAGAGATTGCTGCCGAACGAAAGCTGACAACCGGCTCGATTGCCAACCACCTTGTTCACCTCTTCAAGGCAGGGTATAGCATTGATATTGAAGCGCTCATCAGCCAGCAGGATGCGCTCGAAATCGAAGCGGCCATTAACGAGGTCGGGCTTGCCGAGGGGCGGCTGAAGCCGGTATACGACTACCTGAACGGCCGCTATGATTACGGCAAAATTCAGCTCGTTGCCGGGTTGATGGAAGGTTGATTTTTGGGTTCTGGTGGTTGTTATGTTCTGAGTTGCTGGTTGTTGCTGTGTTCTGAGTTACTGTTGGTTCTAATGGTTCTGCTGGTAACTAACAACAATCAGTAACCACCAGCAACAAAAAAACTACCAGTAACCAACAGAACCACCAGCAACCAAAAAACTATCAGTAACCAACAGAACCATCAGCAACCAAAAAACTATCAGTAACCAACAGAACCACCAGCAACCAAAAAAACTATCAGTAACCAACAGAACCATCAGCAACCAAAAAAATACCAGTAACCACCAGAACGGAGCGTGTAAACAATGGTGTGGGCTGTTAGTGCTTTTGTATTGGTTCAGTCGTTAACGACCATATATTTCTGCTTCATGTTCTGAATAAACCAGGAGAAGCCGCTGAAGGCGACACACGAAATGCCCACCAGCCACATAGCTCCGCTCAGAGTCATATACGACCATTTCCCCTGATTCAGGCCGGAAATCAGACCGATCAGCATCAGGAAAAAACCCGCACCGCCCAGCAGCGCATCGCGCAGGCTGTTGCCGTAGTTCTGGCGGAGGTAATACGCCCCGTAGGCCTTGTTACGCGTTTCGAACACAATATCATCCAGACTCGCCTGGGCCATATTCTCCTGCTTAAGGGTCAGGGCATCGCGGTAGGTCTCCTGCAAAGTACCGACGGCATCAGAGCTGGCTTCCAGCATGGCCTTGTCGATAGCGGTTTCGAACGGCAGGCCAATCCACATATAGTATTCGACCTCACAGGCCATATGGTCAACTAGTTCGCTGAGCAGCGATTCATCAGAACCATTCTGGATGAGGTGATGGCGTAACCGGGTGATTTGTTGGGAAGAAAGCTTTTCCATAAGGCTACTTCATTTTTGTGTGCGTATGAAAAGGTCGTTTGGAATCAGGAATGCCCCAGCGATAAGGATGAGGGCGGAAACAGGAGCGCACGCATGGCGTCCATAAAACGTTCAAAATCAGAAACTTTTTGAATGGCAGTTTCAGTGCCACGCGGGGTAAGCGAATAGTACTTCCGCAAACGGCCATCGACTTCTACGGATTTGGTAACCAGCAGACCGTCTTGTTCCAGTTTGTGGAGCACCGGATAAAGCGCGCCGAATGTGAGCGTAATCTGCCCCTTGGTACGTTCTTTAACCGCTTGCGTGATTTCATAACCATACATTGTACCCCGCTCGGCCAGAAGCTTCAAGACGATGGTCTTGAGTACCCCGCGTAAAAATTCACTGGTCGAAGATTCCATATGGCATTGTCTAGTTTGGTACAAATATATATAGTTAAATTATATATGCAAGAAAAAGTGTGGATATGTCAGCTATAGCTTACCGGCTTGTATGGGATAGATACAAAAACGCCGGTAAATGCATAAAGCATACCGGCGTTTTTTAGAAAAAACAGTATCAGGATTATGAAACCTGTTTAAAATCCTCCACAGTAAGGTGTTGTCCCTTATCACTGGTAAACGACAGTGAATAAAGACTGTTATTTTGATTCTGCTGGGATATACCGGTCAGGCGATGCGGAGCAACCGAATAGGTAGTGACCGTACCGCGCTGATTGTCAGTAATGACCAGCAACGACTTTTCCCGATAGTAGTTGACCGTCAGGTGATTCTGGGTGGAAACGATACTTGGTTTACCCAGTCCGTCCGTTTCCGGTTTGGCGTCAATTGTCTCCGGTGCCCCTTGCTGTGTGTATAGCTGAACAAGGTCAGCAAAAACACCGGTCAGTTTTGCTTTCAGGGCATGATTCGAAAAGTCGGAAATCATCAGCATTCCGTTCTGCCACTGGCCCATACCACCCAGCGCGGGGTGATTAAACTGGGCCTGTTTACCGTGCCCCAGCGATAGCTGGTTAAACAAATGTGTTACCACTTCTTCGCTGAGCGTATGGGTCTGCGCAATCTGCGCGATGGATGTTGCCATAGTATTGTTGTTTATAGTATAACCGCCTGAAAACGAAAAACGTTTTCGGGACCGGCTACAGAGCTGTCATGAAAAAGCCCTCCTGATGATCAGAAGGGCTTTTTCGTTAATTCGCTTCGCTGTCCGAAAGCGTGGCAATCCGCTTTTCGATGTGCTCATCGAGGTCGAGCTTCTGAACCCCTTTCAGCCACCATTCAGGCGCTGGTTTGCCTTTCAGGTGGTAGTCAAAAAACTCCATCATCCGCAGTGCGTAATCCTTACGGTTCGGCAGTTTCGCCAGGCCGTGGTTTTCGCCTTTGTACTGGACCATCACAACCGGCTTTTTCTGACGGCGCAGGGCATTATAGAATTCAATGCCCTGGGTAAAGTCAACGGCACCGTCCTTGTCATTGTGCAGCATCAGCAACGGCGTCTGTACATTTTTGACATGGTACATCGGCGAGTTACGGTGGTAGGCTTCCCAGTTTTCCCACGGAGCGACTAAACGACCCTGTGAACCCTCGAAAATGGCCCCGTTACCGCCACCTGAGTTCCAGTAGATCAGGTTGTACATCGAAATCATGTCGGTCAGCGGCGCACCGGCAGCGGCAGCCTTGAACATATTGGTCTGGGTAATCAGGAAGCTCGTCTGATAACCGCCCCACGAGTGACCGTGAACACCAATTTTGGTCTCGTCGATTACGCCGGTTTTCAGTGCCGCCTTCACCCCCGGCAATACGCACCAAACGGCTGACATGCCCGGGTCGTTCATTTTATATACGATATCCGGAATAAACACCGCGTAGCCGTTTGAGGTATACAGGCTTGGGTTCCAGCCCGTTCCTGAATAAGCAGGGTTCGCAAAACTGTGCAGTGTCTGCGACAGTTTTTCGTAGTAATATACCACCGTCGGGTATTTTTTACCAGTTTCGTAGCCCGCCGGCAGGAATAAAGCTCCCTGCAACGAATCACCTTTATCGCTCACGTAGTTAACCAGCTGCACGCCCGGTGACCAGGCATATTTATCGAAGGCCGGTGCATTTTTTGAAACTTGTTTGCCGGCTGCCAGATCAGCACTTGACGATACGAAATACTGACGGGGCTGGGTAAAGCTCTCCCGGCCGAATACATACACACCGGCTTTTTTGGCTTTGTTCAGGCTGCCGATAGAGGCATCTTCCCACAACAAGCGCGTTACCTTACCGTTTTCGATGCGGCTGATACCGCTTTTCTTGGTCCATTCACCGTAGGTCCGGACATAGACAGGCTGCTTCAGATCGATGCCTTTTTCGTCCGGGTCAAGCGAGAAGCGATTCTGGAAGCGGATTTTCTCGCGTTTGCCGGTTTGGGTCAGGTTCAGGGCGGTCAGTGGTTTGCCTTTGGCATCCTTGCCGTCCATAGCCGGTACCTGCCAGATATCCCAGCCGTCGCTCAGCAGCACGTATTTGCTGTCGCTCGACCAGCCGATGGGCGACTGAGGCGGGGTTGTCTGGTTGTGGTCGTCGTCGGTATCGACAAACGATGTTGGCAGTCCTTTGGTAATATTCCGGCTGGTGCGGGTTGCCATGTCATACACAAAGAAGTGAATGCCTTCCCAGTACAGGAACTTTGTGCCATCCGGCGAGGGCTGCGGACTTGCCGCAAAGCCAGGCAGGTAGTGCTTTTCGCGGATTTTCTCGCGTTTGCCGGTTTTCAGGTCAATCAGGTAATAGTCGGCGTAGTTATGGCCGTCGAGGTTGGCGTCAAGTTCGTAGTTGCTGTTGTCGCTGCCAAGGGCGTATAGCTCTTTCGGTGCAACGCTTACGGTGCGGAGGCTGCTGTCGGCCAGACGCGTAAAAGTTTTTGTGGCGGCGTTGTACATGGCCAGGTAGCTGTAGTTTTTATCCTGCGCTTCCTGCACCTGCTGCCGTGATTGCAGGCGCTTGTCCTGCCAGTGCCAGATCGTTACCTCCGGTTTATCGGCATCGTCTTTTTTGTCGCCCATGGCGACCGGAGCCGTTTTGGTTGAGTCGGCCGGTTTTAACCGGGCAAGCGCTTTCTGCAAATCCTCCAGCGACTTGATGGTTGTGTCCGCCTTGATTTTAGCCCAGGGCTCGGTTGGATTCGGCTTCGCGGCTTTGGTAGTATCCTTCTTTGCGGTTGCAACCGGTTTCTTATCGTCTTTTCTGGCCGGTTCCAGCTTATGAATGCCGAAGAACACACGGCTCAGGTCTTCCGACCAATAAGGTGTACGGTTCGGGCTGATGGTCATGCCTTTCGGAAACGCAAGACTATCCGTTTTAGGATTATAAACCACCAGTTCAGGCAGACCGGTCAGGTTCTTCACCCCCAATACGCTCGTAAGCTCTGCCTTGAACTTCTCGTCTTTCACGCTTTTGAGCAGCGCCAGGGCGTCGCCTTTGTCGGTCCAGTTCAGAGACTGGTAACGGGCCTTATCACTGTCCATGGTCAGCAGCACACCCGACTGCATGTTGCGCAGCTGCAGGCCGTTGCCTGCCCGTTCGCCGGCATCGACAGCGAGGGCCAGCCAGTCGCCCTTCTTCGAAAACGACATTTCGGCGATGTTGCCTATGTTCTGGGTTTTGGCCGTGCTGAGATCATACAGCAGCAAATCGCTTCCTTTCGCGGCATCTGCTGAGGCTGCGCCGGGGCCTGCCGGTGCACCGCCCATGGCTGGTGTGCCGGTCAGCAGAATGGCCAGGTGCGAGGCTTTTTCGCCGTTAAAGGCAAAGCTTTTCACGCGGTCAAATTCCGTTTTTTTATTACCGCTCAGGTCTACAAGAAAGAGCTTGTCGGGTACCGGTTTGCTGCCGGGTTTGGCCGCCGCTTTTTTGTCCTTGTCTTTCGCAAAAACCTTGAACGCAATCCACTTACTGTCGTCCGAAAAAGTGATTTGCGGCATCGTTACCGAGCCAATCGGGTAGGAGTACCGCGTGGTATCGGCGGTTTTCTGGATGACCAGATCGGCGTCGCCTTCATTGGGGGCCAGTACGTAGGCAAACCACTGTCCGTCAGGCGATAGCTGGGTGCTGCCGAAGGAGCCGATGGCCTTCCAGGCGGCGACTTCTTTCCAGGATAAAGCGGGTTTGGGTTTGGGCTGAGCCATTGCCACTGACGAAATCAGCAGCAAGAGGAGGTAAAATGATCGCATAGCGAATAGGTTTGATTGATGATTGAATAGTTAACCGGTTGCTGGTGAACCATTCAGCTACGAAAGATACTAAAAAGTGGAAAGAGTTAATTGATGGCTACAAAAAAGCCCTGTCGGCAAGCGCAGGCAGGGCTGAGACAGAAGGGATCAGGTGCGTCTACTGACTGATTTTGAGGGTTGCTTTGACCTCATACACCAGCCGCCCGCCATTGCCGTAGCCAAGGCTTTTAACGGATGCCGTATAGGTCGCCGGAATGATCAGGCTATGCCCCACCAGCACGCTGTCGGTCGCCGTTGGGACGCGCCCCAATGACCAGACGGCGGGGTCATTCCATAGACCGGATTGAACAGTGAAAAAGGCAGGTGATCCGGAAGGCTCAGGCGCAAATTTCATGAGCCAGCCCGCTTTTGAGCCGGATGTTTGTCCCTGTCTTTCAGATAGCTGCCCGTCGGTAGAGGTTGTCAGGCCGGTAACCAGATAGCCACCGTCCTGTGTTGCGACCAGCGAGGTGATATCTTCCTGCCGGCTACCACCAAATGACTGCGCCCAGACCAGCGTACCATCATCTTTAACCTTCGTAAGGCGTATATCTGATGCATTATCGGCAGCGTTGTCTCCCACGATGTAGGTATCTGCCCGGGTGATGATCGCGTACATCGGGCTGAATTGCTGACGATTGTTTATCGGTAATTCCCAGATCTTCTGCCCGGTGAGGTCTGTCTTGGCAAGTACCGCGTTGTTGGGCGTGGAATAGGCATTGCTGCCGCTGCCGACCAGATACCCGTTTTGAGCTGGTGCCGGTAGTATACACCGCACTGCGTTGATAAAGGCATACGTTTCAAAGGGAATCGAACCGGATGTCTGATTATCGGTCAGTTTGGCAATACCGCCAAAGTTCGGACCGTATGAGAGGCCGTTAAATGAGTAGGAATACAATTCGCTGGTCAGCATGTATCCGCCATCGGGAGCATTTACTGCCGCATAGGCGTACGGGCCCGGAACGCGCCGGTCCACATCGCGGTAGAATTTCCATTGTACCTGACCCGTCGCATTAAGCCTGTATATCGATCGCGAAAGCAGTCCGCTGGCAAAACTATATTCGTTACCGGCCAGCAGAAATCCACCGTCGGGCGTTTCCAGAACACTTGTTAACGCATAATAACCACTCGTAACCTTGATCGTTGATAGCAGCGACAGGCAACCTGACGGAGCGAGTTGCATCAGAAAAAAATGATAGTCATTCCTGCCGTAAAACGTGTATTGTCCGATGATAAATACCTCGCCACGACGGGTCCGGATTAACTTCCGGGCAAAAACGGCGGTTACCGAATCCCCGTTGACTTTGTCAGGTAATGCGATGGCCGTTGACCATGCCAGCGTATTCGGGGGCGTCAGTTTAGAGATAGAAGACAACCCGCTGTTAAACGACTGCATGACAAAATAACCGTCATCCGAAGCCGGTACGGCCTGAATGTCTGAAATGGTACGCCCGGATGATTCAAAAACGGATTGCCACTGGAGTGTTGGTGCCTGTGCCCGCAGGCTGGCCGACGTACAGAAAAACAGGTGAATGAGGATCAGGCAAGTCCGTTGGTGTGCAAATGAGTACATACGTTTCATGAGTTTCTAAGTCTGGATGTGTGAAAGACGTTTACGGCTTCGTTATTGCTTAATCCGGCGACGGGGCAGAAGGTAAGTCAGTAATGGTAAATTTGTTCAGAAACAGGGCGGAAGCAGCCTGACTGAACAGGGATTGAAATGGGTAATTCCGGACCGGTTTGTGCTTTTACACCTATAGTTTCATCGCGGATTATGAAGCCAAAAGCCATTGTTCTTGCCGGGTTGATTGCCGTTTTGGCCTTGTCGTCTTTTTCGCTGCTCGACGTCTTTGACCAGAAGGTTGACTTCAACACGCAGATTAAGCCCATTCTGAATAAAAACTGCATTGCCTGTCACGGCGGCGTTAAAAAAACGGCCGACTACAGCCTGCTGTTCCGGCATGAAGCGCTGAAACCGGGCAAGTCGGGCAAGCCGTCGATTGTGCCGGGCGATGCCGGTGCCAGCGAACTGATCCGCCGGTTAACGCTGTCGGACCCTGAGGAGCGCATGCCGCTGGAGGCTGCTCCGCTGAAAGACGAAGAAATCGAGCTGCTGCGTACGTGGATTGATCAGGGTGCCGAATGGGGAAATCACTGGGCCTATACGCGTGCAGAAAAGCCTGAATTACCGTCTATTGGCTCGTTCTGGAGCCGTCTGGGGCTTGTTGCCGATAATGCAACGGCCTGGATCAAAAATGAAATCGATTACTTCATTGCCGATAAATTAACGCCAATGGGGCTGCAACCGTCGGCGGAGGCCGGTAAGGCGACCCTCCTGCGGCGCGTAAGCCTCGACCTGACGGGCCTGCCACCGACCGAAGCACAGACCGCCCGTTTTCTGGCCGATAAATCACCAGATGCTTATGAAAAGCTGGTAGACAGTTTGCTGGCAACGCCCGCGTACGGCGAACGATGGGCAGGTATGTGGCTCGATTTAGCCCGGTATGCCGATACCAAGGGTTATGAGCGCGACCCCGGCCGGAAAATCTGGCGTTACCGCGACTGGCTCATCAAGGCGTTTAACAGCGACAAACCGTACAACCAGTTTGTGACCGAACAGCTGGCCGGTGACCTGCTGCCGGTGGCGGAAGGTGATACGACCTGGGAGTCTAAGCTGATTGCCACAGGGTTCCACCGCAACACCATGACCAACGACGAGGGGGGTACCCAGGACGAAGAGTTCCGGACGGCGGCCGTTATTGACCGGGTCAATACAACCTGGGATGTCTTTCAGGGAACCACCTTCGGGTGTGTGCAGTGCCACAGCCATCCGTATGATCCGTTTGTCCACGAAGACTATTACAAGTACCTGGCCTTCTTCAACAATACCCGCGACGAAGACGTAACGACTGACACACCTAAACTCCGGTTCTACACCGGTCCTGATTCGGCGAAGGTGCAGGCGTTGTCGCGCTGGGTAAAGCAGCATGCCACCACCCCGCAACAGGCGCAGGTCCGCAACCGTGAGCTAATGCAGCTGCTGCGGGTGATGGAGCCCAAAATTAACTCACACGATTTCGATCAGTACGTCAATGCATCGCTGCTGGATGCTAAATACTTTGGTTTTCAGCACGGTGGTTCGGCCAGGGTCAAACAGGTGACCATGACCAATAAACGCCGGCTGTATCTGGCGTGGGGGACCAATGCGCCTGATGCGGTGGTTACCTTCCGCGACGGCAGTCTGAGCGGGCCGGTACTGCTAGAGTTAAAGGTGCCCAAAACGGGGAATGCCTGGAAGGATTCCGTTATGATTTTCCCGTTTCCGGCTTTGTCGGGCAAACACGATATACACATGTCGGTGCAAAGCCCCGCCAACCCGAAAGAATGGACGATGATCAAATGGGTGTCGTTCCTAGAAACGTTGCCCGGACAGAAACCGGAACTACCGGATTCGCTGGACCGGAACATTGCCGGTTTGCTGAATGCGAAGCCGGACGATACGCCGGTCTTCTGGGAAGGCTCAGGCGATCTGAAGCGGAAAACGCAGGTCTTTGACCGTGGCAACTGGCTGGTCAAGGGGAAGGAAGTCCAGCCGGATGTGCCGTCGTCCTTACCGCCACTGCCCAAACAGGCACCGAAAAACCGGCTGGGGCTGGCACAGTGGATGGTCAGCCGCGAGCACCCGCTGACGGCACGGGTGGCGGTTAACCGCTTCTGGGAACAGCTCTTCGGGACGGGAATCGTTGAAACCGTCGAAGACTTCGGAACCCAGGGCATTGCCCCGACCCACCGCGAGCTGCTCGACTACCTGGCCGTCACTTTCATGGAAGATGACCATTGGAGCGTCAAGAAAATGCTGAAGCGGATGGTCTTGTCGGCGACCTACCGGCAGCGTTCAGAGGCCTCCGCTGATATGCTGGAGAAGGATCCGTTTAACCGTTATTTTGCCCGTGGCCCGCGTGTCCGGCTCTCTGCCGAGCAGGTGCGCGACCAGGCGCTGGCCGTCAGCGGCTTGCTGAGCGGGAAAATGTTCGGCCCCAGTGTGATGCCGCCGCAGCCGGATGGTATCTGGCAGTCGCCCTACAACGGCGATTCCTGGAATCAGAGCCAGGGCGATGATCGTTACCGGCGGGCGTTGTACACGTACTGGAAACGAACGGCGCCGTATCCGTCAATGATTACCTTTGACAGCCCGAGCCGTGAGTTTTGCCAGCTCCGCCGCCTGCGTACCAACACACCCTTGCAGGCATTGGTAACGCTCAACGATCCGGTCTATGTCGAAGCGGCCGAGCAGCTGGCCTGCTACATGCTCGACCACGGTCAGACCCCGGAGCAGCGGATTCAGTCGGCGTTCCGGCGGGTGATGCTGCGCGATCTGGCCCCGAAGCGGCTGGGCGTATTGACACGGCTATACCGGACCACGGAAGCGCATTACCGGCAGTACCCCGACGAGGCCCGCAAGCTGCTGGCCCGCGCCGATGCCACGCCCCAGCAAGCCGCCCTGACCGTAACGGCCAACACATTACTGAATCTGGATGAGGTGATTACGAAGGAATAACCATTACCCCACCCCAACCCCTCCCCTTGAAATAAGGGGAGGGGCTTTAGAAATCTGAAACGCACCCCCTCTCCTGTTTTTCAGGCCGGGCCGACGATTCGGGAGGGGCAAGGGGTGAGGTAAATTACCTCTAACCTCCTATATGATTAGCCTTGAAATAAGGGGAGGGGCTTTAGTACCCGGAAATATCCATCAGGCCGGGCCAACGATTCGGGAGGGGGCTACTATTAGTTTATATTGGTTGATTTGAAAATTGCCGTGATTTCTTGACAGAGAAGGTATTGTTGGTCTAAAACCTGATTCTTAATGATTTACTATGGCACAATTAATTCACAACCGTAAGACTCTTGAGGAAATACGCAGAACGTTACGTCGCGAAGCAACGTCTGCAGAACAGCTATTGTGGCAGCAGATAAGAAATAAACAGTTAGGTTATAAATTCCGGCGTCAGCATAGTATCGGTTCGTTCGTGGTTGATTTTTATTGTCCGGAAAAAAGATTGGTTCTGGAGATCGATGGCAACATTCATGATAAGCCTGACATACAGATAAATGACCGGGAGAGGGACTGCGTTTTAGCAGATATGTACATTCGGGTACTACGGATTAAAAATGATGATATTTATGATCGGATGGCAGATACGTTACTAACTATCTGTAAGCATCTGGATTCAGACTGGTCTATTTAACGAAAAAGTTATTGTAGCGTAAAGCCAACAATGGAAACTCACCCCCTCCCCTGAATTCAGGGGAGGGGGCAGGGGGTGGGGTAAACTGGAATAACCATGGAAAAACTCATAAAAGAACTCCAGGCAGCGGCGCTGCAGCGCGAAACGCGGCGGCATTTCCTGCACACCTGTTCAACGGGGCTGGGCGCTATGGCACTCGGCGCGTTTATGGGAAGCTGCGGGCCGGAGAAGCAGAAACCGGTGGCTGATGCCGGTGCGGGCGATAGAGTGCCTCAGTTTGCGCCCAAAGCCAAACGGGTTATTTATATCCACATGGCCGGTTCACCGAGTCAGCTGGAGTTGTTCGACTACAAACCGGAACTGGTTAAATACAACGGTAAGGACTGTCCACAGGCGTTGCTCGAAGGCAAGAAGTTTGCCTTTATCCGTGGTGTGCCGAAAATGCTCGGTCCCCAGGGCAAGTTTGCGCAGTATGGCCAATCGGGGGCATGGGTGTCGGATTACATGCCGCACTTTCAGCGCGCCGTTGATGAGGTTACGTTCCTGAAAGCGATGCATACGGATCAGTTCAACCATGCGCCGGCGCAGTTGCTGATGCACACGGGCAGTGCCCGGTTGGGCCGGCCAAGCATCGGGTCATGGGTAACGTATGGACTTGGTACAGAAAATAATGACTTGCCGGGGTTCATCGTGCTGGCCTCGGGCGGTAAACAGCCGGACGCCGGTAAATCGATCTGGGGAAGCGGCTTCCTGCCAACGGTCTATCAGGGCGTGCAGTGCCGGACAGAAGGCGATCCGGTCTTGTATGTGTCGGATCCGGCGGGGATGAACCGCGACATCCGGAAGCAGACTATTGACGCAATCAGCGAGATCAACCGGCAGGCATACGACGAGGTGAAAGATCCGGAGATTCTGACGCGGATCAGCCAGTATGAGCTGGCGTTCCGGATGCAGATGTCGGTGCCGGATGCCATGGATATCAAAGGCGAACCGCAATACATGCTCGATATGTACGGTGTTCAGCCTGAAAAAGGGTCATTTGCCCGTAACTGCCTGCTGGCCCGTCGCCTGGTTGAGCGGGGCGTGCGGTTTGTCCAGTTGTTCGACTGGGGCTGGGATACCCACGGCACAGGTCCCGATGGTGCTATCGACATTGGGCTGCGCGATAAATGCCGCGAATCCGACCAGGCCGTTACTGCCCTGCTGACTGACCTGAAACAGCGCGGTTTGCTGGAGGACACGCTGGTCGTCTGGGGCGGCGAGTTTGGCCGCACACCGATGCAGGAAAACCGCGATGGGCAGACCCTGCCGTTCATGGGCCGTGACCATCATTTAGATGCCTTTACCGTCTGGATGGCCGGTGGGGGTGTCAAACAGGGCTTTACCTTTGGTGAGACCGACGATATTGGCTACTACGGGGTCAAAGACAAAGTGCATGTCCATGACCTGCAGGCCACTATTCTGCATCTGCTTGGTTTCGACCACACCAAACTAACCTATCAGTTTCAGGGCCGCCCGTTCCGCCTGACCGATGTAGCCGGTGAGGTCGTCCGGCCGATTCTGGCGTAAATTATTGAGTGATTGAGTGAACTGTTGCTTTTTAGTTCTGCATATCAGACTTTGAGCCCTTAGTCGCAACTAATTTTGTTCTTTTTAGTTGACCTCAATGCTGCTTCGACAGGGTTCGCCGGGCGAGGATGAGGCTGATCACGGTCAGGACCGCACCGGCGGCAAACGGCGCGCCCGGGAAATAAAACGGGGTGGCCGGAGCGGTGAAGTACGAAAACAGGTAGGTCATCACCAGCGGGCCAACAATTGACGTTAGGCTGATCAGACTCGTCAGTGCCCCTTGCAGCTCACCCTGCTCATTGCCTGGTACCTGCCCCGAAATAATCCCCTGGAGCGACGGCCCCGCAATGCCGCCGAGTGAATACGGCACCATAAAGGCAAACATCATCCAGCTCTGTGTCGCCAGCGCAAAGCAGACAAACCCAATGGCGTACATCAGCAGGCCGACATACACCGACCGCTGCTGCCCCAGCTTCGGAATCAGTACGCGGCTTAAGCCACCCTGCACGATCCCGATCATCAGGCCGATAAACGCCAGCGAGAGCCCGACCGTTTTCTCCGACCATTTAAACTGCTCCATCGTAATGAATGTCCATGTGCTCTGCATGGCGTGGCCGGCAATGTAGATGAATACCAGCGACGTAACCAGCCCGATAATTACCGGATAGCGGCGGATTTGCGCCAGAGCACCCACCGGATTGGCCCGCTTCCAACTGAATGGCCGGCGGTTTTCCGGCTTCAGCGATTCAGGCAGCACAAAGAAACCGTAAATCACGTTCAGCAACGTCAGACCGGCCGAAACGAAAAACGGAATCCGTGAGCCGTATTGCCCTAACAGACCACCAATGGCCGGGCCAATGATGAAGCCCATCCCGAAGGCCGCTCCGATTAGTCCGAAGTTCTGTGCCCGCTTTTCCGGCGGACTTACGTCGGCAATGTAGGCGCTCGCAGTAGTAAAGCTGGCACCGGTAATACCGGCAATGATCCGCCCCACAAACAGCAGGGTAATGTTGGGCGCAATGCCTTGCAGGATATAGTCGAGGCCGAAACCAAGGAGGGAAAACAAGAGCACCGGACGACGGCCGTAGCGGTCGCTGAGGCCACCCAGAACGGGGGCAAACAGAAACTGCATGGTGGCGTAGGCGAAGGTCAGCAGGCCGCTGTACTGCGATGCCTCGCTGAGATTGCCGTGAATGAGTTCTTCAATAAGTTTTGGGAAAACCGGAATCACAATGCCCAGACCGGTAACGTCGATGAGCAGGGTAATAAAGATGAAAATCATCGCGGCACTGCGCGGTGGTTTGGTTTCCATAAGAGCGGGGTAAAGGAAAAATAGAGCAAGGAAAAGGGAGAACCAGAGGGCCGCAGCCGCAGAAACCATATGACAGGCTTTTCCGCAGCGTTGGCAGTCCGATTCTCCCCGAAATTAGTTTGGCGGCGGTTAAGCGTATGTATTCAGCATGACCGGCATCACCAGCATCAGAATATCTTCGTTTTCTTCTTTGTCGGCCGGTACCATGATCCCTGCGCGGTTCGGCGCCGACATCTGAATCGAGATCATTTTCGCCTGCATATTGCTCAGCATTTCGGCCAGCAGTTTTGCGTTGAAACCGATCTCCATCGGCTCGCCTTCGAAATCGCAAAGCAGCTTTTCGTTGGCTTCGTTAGCGTAGTCAAGATCTTCCGCAGACAGCGTCAGGGCGTTGCCTTTCAGACTCAGGCGAATCTGGTGCGTAGTCCGGTTGGCGTAAATCATGATCCGCTTCAGGGTCGTCAGCAGGTCCGTACGGCCAATCGTCAGCACGTTTGGATTCTTGGTCGGAATTGCGTTTTCGTAATCCGGGAAGCGCTCGTCGATCAGGCGGCAGATCAGCTGTGTCGGCCCGAACGAGAATGACGCGTTCGACTGGCTGAATTCAGCCCGTACCGTCAGGTTATCCGGCAGCGACGATTTCAGCAGTTGCAATGCTTTCCGCGGAATAATCATCGACGTGTTGGCCGATGTCTGGATGTCGGTCCGGCGGTAGCGGATCAGACGGTGTCCGTCAGTAGCGACAAACGTTGCCTGGTCTTCCGACAGTTGTAGATAAACACCCGTCATAGCCGGACGCAGGTCATCGGTGCTTGTGGCAAAAACGGTATTGTTGATAGCACTCGCCAGGGCATCCGACGAAATCTCAACCGACAGGTTCTTATTGACCGCCGGAATTTTCGGGAAGTCAATCGGGTTTTCGCCCGCCAGTTTGTAGCGGCCGTTGTCGGTCAGAATTTGTGTTCCGAACGTCTCTGTGTCAATATTGAACGTAATCGGTTGTTCGGGCAGGCTGCGGAGCGTGTCCAGCAACAGCTTGGCCGGAATCGCAATAGCACCGCTTTCGTTCGCTTCAACCGGGATTTGCGTCATCATAGTCGTCTGCAAATCCGAAGCCGTCACGGTCAGTACACCGCCCTCATCGTTCGAGTCAATTTTAAACAGAAAGTTCTCTAAAATCGGAACAATCGGATTGGTGGCAACAACGCCATTTATATGCGAAAGGTTTTTGAGCAGTACGGATGAGGATACGATGAATTTCATATCGGATACGTTTTGATAAAGTCAGCAAAAATAAGCAAAAAAGCGCTCCTTTTGGCATCAGGAAGCGCTTATTTTAACGGGTCTTAATGAATCTTTAACACGGGCAGCCAACGAGGTTAACCGGTGATAATCACAGCTATGCCGGTCTTTACTGATTACGCCGTTTGCGGGTAAACTGCCAGCCGGCACCTGCTAAGCCGATGAGGGCGAGCGGCCCCAGCACATTGAGCAGCTGCCAGCTTGTCCGTTCGTTGGCGAGTTTGATTTTGTCCAGTGGCCGCAGGGTAATCTGGCGGTTACGGGCCGTAATGACCCCTTCCGGATCGGCCAGGTAGTCGATGGCATTCATGGCAAAATCCTTATTGCCGAACTGGTTGCGGTTGAACCGGTCGAAACCCAGCGGAAACGGCATCTGCCGCTTGTAATCGACATCATTTACGATCAGGTCGCCATCCGAGCAGATAATCACCCGCGATGCCTCACCCACCGGCTTAAATCCGCTGGCGCGTGGGTCGCCGGGCAGAATGCGGTTCGCATACAGCGACTGGAATTTCCCTTCGAACAAGCAACCGATGATCTGCACACCGTCTTTGTAGGTAGCCGGATCGGGCTGCTGCCGTGCCTCGTTATACGAAATGATGGCCGGAGCTTTCAGCAATTTCGTGTACGGCGATGTCAGCAACAGGGGTGTTTTGCGGATGCCGGAAGCGGCAACCGTATCCAGCGTGCTGGCAAAACGGCACCAGACCGCGTCGAGGTTGCGCGTAATCGGCGTCTGCTGACCGGCCGGCCCGAACGAGTTAATCACCGGATAGAACCGCCACGGCACTTTCTGAATATTCGGCTTGTCGCCCATATTCCCGACGTTCATCGGAATCAGGTTGCAGCTCAGGTCTTTCACTACATTCTGGTTCAGGCGGGCTCCCCAGCGGAAAAACAGATCATCGAGGCGGAGATTCATTGGCTGGGCAAAGGTGCCTTCATTGCTGACACTGTCAACGCGCTGCCCGTCAATGAAAAACAGCATCCGGCCGCCGTTGACTACGTATTGATCCAGTTTAAAAAGCTCGTCGTCATTAAATGGCTGATCGGGCTTCAACACCAGCAATACATCGAGACCGCTAATCGGGCCAGGCTTGGCCAGATCAAGGAAAAACAGGTCGTAGTTCTCCTGAACGGTGGCCAACAAATCCGAAAAGCGGGAGGGCGGTACGTTGGTTTTGCCCAGAAAGCCGACTTTGCGCCGGTTTCCCTGTTTTTGTGTCAGCTGCCGGATACCTGACGAAAGCTGATATTCAACGTTTTCATAGGATTGGTTAAGCTGTTCTTCGGGCGAGGCCGTTTTATTTCCCTTCAATAGCTGGACCGCAATCTCCTTGCCTTTGTAGGAAATCAACGCGCCGGGGAAAATGAGCTTTTCCGTACGCTTACCGCCTTGGTTATCAACTAAGTTCGTTGGCAGCAGACCACGTTCCTGCAGGCGTTTAAACAGCGCTTCCTTATCGGCATTTGCCGTAACTGCCGTCGGGTCGATGAAACGGTAGGTCACGTTTTTGCCGGCCCGGGCCTGAAACTCGTCGAGGGTTTCCCGAACGGCATTTTCCAGTCGCTTGAAGCCCGGGGGCAGGTCGCCGGTAAGGTAAACGTTTATGTGAATATCGTCATCGAGTTTGCCAAGCAGGTTCAGCGTGGCATCCGACAGGGTATATCGCTTCTCCGCTGTCAGATCGACACGGAAAAAAAGAAAGGCTGACAGTACATTAAGGGCTACCAGCGCTGCTACGACAAGAATTATGCGGGAGAATCCTGATTTCATATTTGGCTAATAACGCTGCAATCCGGCAACTTGTATCAGCATGCAAAAATAAACATCAATCTTTACTCCGGCTGACGAAGATTCGCATAATCAATGGCAAAATGCCGGGTACGGGCACCATTCCGCCGGAAAAGGTCCATTAAGTCATTGGCTTTGCCGTTCAGCCATGATCCATCCGAGGCATCATACCCGTTCCGGCTGAGCAGATCGGCGTACTGCTTTGTTTTTTCCGGCTCATCCAGATAGAGGTAGAGTTTTGCGAGGTTGTAATAGGCAGAATACCGCAGTTTGGCGTCGGCCTTATCGTTGCTGGTATAGCGTTTAGGCAGTTCTTCGTAGTAGGCAATCGGTGCTTTGAGGCGCTCAATGGCTTCGGTCAGCGGCTCGTCAGGACTGATTGCGGCCAGGATGGCTTTTACGTCCTGATGGGCCCGCTGGTAGGAGTCATATTCAGGATGTTTTTTCGAGTCCAGTACCCAGAAGTGGTCATCTGCCTTCCGTACCGGAAACCCGTAATCGTTGGTCAGCATACCGGACAGATTCTGTAGGGCCAGCATCACCTCATCGCGCAGGAAACGGTTTTTGATTTCTTCGCGGTTATTGGTCAGGTAGTTATTGGCTGCGGCATAGCTGTTGTATTCCTGACTGGTCCATGTCTTTTTTGAATACCGCTGGGCCAGCGTCGGGCGGATAATCGGCTGACCGCGAAGATCAGACACGTCGGCGCGGGCGGCAAAGCTGTATTCGAGCTGAAGTTTGTAATAATACTTGCGGCCGGTTTCCTTGCCGTCTTTATCTTTCTGGATATCGACCCGTTCCTTAATCTCTGATTTTTCGATAATCACATCCTCAAACATCGGCCGGATAACGACGTGGGCCGGTCCGTTGTCGATCCGCCGCCAGCCTTCGATGCGGGTAGCGTCGGCTAACTCATTGTCGCTAAATGTGGTACGGATATTGCGAGTGCCTGAAACATTGACCTGATACGTCCGGAATGCCGGATCAAGCGGCTTTTGAGGCAGATCACGGTACATCATAACAAAGCTGTACCGGTCAAGGTCGACTTTCTGGGAAAAGGAAACCAGCGAACAGGTAGCAAGAAGCAAGGTAAACAGTGTTTTCATGCAGTGTTTGAATTTTATGGCAAGTTACATTTTTCGCCTTGTCTGCCGAATTCAATTGTATAATCGGTTGTGAGTCTCAGGGTTCTGCTATATATTCGCCGTCCCGCCTTTGCTAGTAGACGAAATAGAGTTTGTTTTACGTTTTCATACTACGAAACCAATTAATTGATATGAGAAGAGAGTTTTGGCTGTTATCAACAATGATGTTGCTGGCCATTGGCTTCATGTCTGCATTTGCACCCGCGAATCGTACTGTAATTGAGGACACAGAAGGTATTCAGTTTACAGAAACAAGCTGGAATAATATCCTGAAAAAAGCGAAAGCTGAAAAGAAAGTGATCTTTCTGGATGCGTATGCCAGCTGGTGCGGACCGTGTAAAATGTTACAGAAGAACGTATTTACGCGTAAAGAGGTCGGTGATTATTTTAACAAGTCATTTATCAACGTGAAGATGGACATGGAAAAAGGCGAAGGCCCTATGCTGTCGCAGCGTTACCCGCTGGAAGCCTATCCGACACTGTTATTCATTGACGGAAACGGCCGTGTTCTGAAAAAAGTCATTGGCTATCAGGCGCCTGATCAGCTGCTGGCCATTGGTAAGAGCGTAAAATAAGTTACCGGCAGAATAAAGACAGTACGACATCAATAACGCGCTGTCGCTCTACTTCATTCAGCGTTGAACCGGATGGCAGACAAAGCCCCTGGTCAAAGATATTCTCAGTAAGGCCCGTTCCGTAGAACGGGCTTTTTTTGTACACCGGCTGACGATGCATCGGTTTAAACACCGGTCTTGCTTCAATACCGTGTCGGGCCAGCGCCAGCCGGACGGTTTCCCGCGAAATACCGGTTTGCTGTTCATTAAACAGGCAGGCCGTCAGCCATCGGTTAGCCGCACTCCCTGCCGGTTCCGGCTGAAAGCGGATGTCCTGAACGGCCTGAAACGCTTGCTGATAGGCCAGCAGGTGCGCCCGCCGGCATTGCACCCGTTCTGTCAGTGCTGAAAGTTGCTGAAGGCCCAACGGAGCTGCTACCGGATTGAAGGCTGTGTTATAGCCGGTCCGCTCGTGCTCATAGTGCGGTACCGGTTCTTTCGCCTGACTACCCAGCCAGCGGGCCGTTCTGAAAATCATTTCGTCATTGGTCAACAAAGCGCCACCGCCCAGGGTAGTAATAATTTTGTTGACATTGAACGACAGGATACTGATGTCTCCGAAACTGCCACATGGTCTGCTGTGATAGGTACTCCCAAGCGCTTCGGCGGCATCCTCAATGAGCGGAACTCCGAACTGGCGGCAAAGCAGCTGTAGTTCATGCCATTGGGCAGGCACGCCATAAAGATCCACGGCAATGACCGCCTTCGGCCGCTTCCGGCGTTTCCGCAGGGCCGTTTCCAGTGCATCCGGACACATGTTCCAGCTTCGGGATTCGCTGCCGATAAAAACCGGTGTTGCACCCTGATGGACAATACAGTTTGCCGATGCCGCGAACGTCAGCGATTGACAGAAAACCTCATCACCTGCCGCCACCGGCAGGGTGGCAAGGGCGAGCTGTAGGGCCGACGAACCGGCATTTGTCAGCAGGCAATGGGTATTGCCGGTAATGGCAGCTAGTTGCTGTGAAAAATGCTGCGCAAGGCAATACAGCTCATCAACGCTGTGGCTAGTGCAGGGCAGCGTACTAATGTCGGGTGGTGATAATGGAATAGTAAACGGCTGCATCATGTCAGCGGGCCGGAACGCCCTTAACGGTAGTATTGCCTAAAACCGGTTTGGTCACAACGGCTCCGGCCCCAAGAACCGCATGGCTGCCGACGGTAAGCTGGTTGTTAACGATGGCGCCGGTACCGGCAAATACATACTCGCCCAGCACAACCTCTCCGGCAATATTGACGGCGGGCATCAGCGAACAAAAATCCCCGATCCGGCTGTCGTGGCCAACCGTGCAGTTCAGGTTCAGCAGCACATGATTGCCGAGTGAACTATTGACCGTCAGGATACTTCCCTGACAAATAAGACAGCCTTCGCCCAGAGTAACTTCCTGTTCAGGCAAGAGCCAGACCGTTGGATGAATTAATACCGGGAAGGAGATCACAGGGTTTGTAATGGCCGTAACCAGCTTCCTGCGAACCATTGGCCAGCCAACGCCCATGGCCACTGACAATGGCGCCGGGTACTGATTGAGTGCCGATAATCCGCCCAGAACAGGCAGTTTGTTGACCAGCGTGCCTGATGGCACATTGTCATCAAAAAAGCCGATGGGTTGCCAGGTATCCGGCCGGGCATGGTTAATGTGCTGAATGAGCATCAGGACTTCGCGGCCGAAACCACCGGCTCCATAGATAGCGATTGGTGTTGCCATACTTAATCAGAGACGCCTGTAAACCGTGACATAAGCGGGTCGTTGGCGGGTGAAAGCATCAGTATACAGGTACGCCAGAGGATATAGCTGTCCAGTTGCCAGGAACGGTGCTGAACATACCACACATCCAGATCAAACTTCCGGCTCCAGCTGATGCTGTTCCGGCCGTGAATCTGGGCCCAGCCGGTTAAGCCCGGTTTTACTTCTTGCCGTTGCCGCTGAAAATCAGTGTATAAGGCGTTATATTCAGGGAGCAGCGGGCGAGGGCCGATCAGGGTCATGTCGCCCCGCAGGACGTTGATCAGTTGGGGCAGTTCATCAAGGGATGTTTTCCGGAGCCAGCGCGCTGTGCTGGTCAGACGAAATGCGTCGGGTAAAAGTTTACCCGACGCATCGAACTTGTCGGTCATGGTGCGGAATTTATACAGGACAAAAGGCTGTCCATACTGTCCGGAACGGCGCTGACAGAATACCGGCCACCGGCGGAAATGGAGGCTAACGAGCAGTGCCGTTAGCCCCATAACCGGTAGTGTAACCGGAATTGTAATCAAAATAAGCGTTATGTCGAGAAACCGTTTCATGGATATGTATGCCTTCGGTCCGGCTGTTTAGCCATTCGTTGATACGGGCAAAAGCGGCACCGGTCACAAGCAAAGGTGATAACCGGTCTATCCGGCTATTTAACTGTTCTGAATGCACGTTTTAAGGAGCTGTATGTAGGTGTGCGCCTGTGTTTGGCGGTCAAAGCTGGTGACAGCCAGCTGCCTGGCATTCCGGCTATATTGCCGGACAACTGCCGGATCGGTGAGGAGAGGTGTTAAGCACTTCTCCCAGGTATCGGGTTGGGTCGGGTCAAGAAACAGGCCTGCTCCGGCATCTGTAAGTAAGGTACGCGTCAGGCCATCAATGGCCGTCAGGACCGGCAACCCGCACGCCAGATAGTCAAAGAGTTTGGCCGACAGCATGGTGTTAAAAAGGGGCTTAGGCTGCATCATAACAAGGCCGGCATCGGCGGCCAGCAGAAAGGGTAATACCTCTTTTTTAGACTTTGATGCATGAAAACGGACATTAGTCAGGTTCCGGTGAAAGGCCAGGGCCTGTAACTGTTTTTTCATAGGCCCGTCGCCTATCAGCAGAAAGCGGACAGGGGTGTGGCGCAAGCAGGTGGCAGCGTCCAGTAAGGCTGTCAGCCCGTTGGCCGGACCATGGGCCCCGGCATAAATAATCCAGAAACCGGTTGCCATTGCCTGTTCTTTCCGGAATGCTTCCCGGTCAAATAAACGCTTGCCGGCCTCAACCATTGACAGGTCGGCTCCATTAGGAATAACCGTAATCCGTGCGGCAGAGATGCCTTTCCGGTTAATCAGTACATGTTTAAAGTCCTCTGTCAACACGACCAGATGAGCCGCTTTCCGGTACAGAAACCGTTCGAGCCGATACGCTGCCCGACGCAGTAGCGGATGACGTAAATAGCCCAGCTGCACGCGCGCATCCGGCCATAAATCCCGCAACTCCAGTATCAGCGGGACCCTGGCTTTCACCGAGAGTATCCAGCCGGCAAGACCTATGGTAAGCGGAGGCGACGAAGCGATAATGACATTGACCGATTGGTCCGTAATAAACCAGCCGTGCCAGAGGCTATTGATCAGGAAACAGCAATAGGCCCACAAACGCCCGGCTGCGCCAGCCTGATAGCAGCCCGGTACCCGCACGCGGATGATGCGTACGCTGGCCGGAAAAGATATTTCGTTTTTACCGGCGTAAGGGTTACCGGTCATATAGTCAATGGTCCCGGCCAGAACCGTGATCCGGTGACCTTCATCAGCCCAGTAGTGCACCAGTTCATTCCAGCGGATGCTGCCCGGAGAGTGTTCAGGAAGGAAGTACTGGTGAAGTAACAGGATATGCATAAAAACGGTATTTGGCTTCGTGAACGTCTTCCGGTACAAAGTCGCGCAGGACACGCTGCCGCCCTGCCTGTCCGTGTTGCTGCCGTAAAACCGGATTATTCAGGTAAGTCCGGATAGCGTCAATAAAGGCATCAATTGCGCCGGCATCGGCCAACAGGCCGGTCTGCCGGTCTTTTACCGCATCGACAACACCGGTCACGCGGCTGGCGACAACCGGTATTTCCATCGCTGCGGCTTCAATCAACACATTGCCGAAGCCTTCGCGGCGGGTTGGTAAGATCAACACATCCATCAGCGCAAGGTAGGGTGCCGTATCCCCGACAAAGCCGGTCAGGCACACCCGCGGGTCGCTGGTAAGCAGCTGAATACACGCCTGATCGGCCGGTAACTGGCTATCGGCGGGCCCGACGATCAGCAGGCTGACCGCCGGATCGGTCCGTATACCCTGCCAGACGGCGGTCAGAGTTTGAAGCCCTTTTTCGGCGGTTAACCGGCCGACGTAGCCAATAACCCTGGTCGTAAGGCCGGTCTGTTTTCTGAGAAGCTGCCGTTGCGCTTCCGGAACCCGTTCGGGATTAAACCGTCTCCGGGCATCTACGCCGTTGCAACTGCCATGGTGAGGGACAGTCATTTGCCGGTTTCGGCCGATGAGGTTACGGGTCGCTACATGGGCCAGTGAATGACTGACAAAAAGCAGGTGTGTGGCCAGATAACCCATCAGCCGCTCCGCCAGTATCAGCAGTAGCCGCTTCAGACCGCTATAGCTTTCAAAGACAAAACCGTGTACTTCATACACACGGACGGGAACGCCGCTTACCCTGGCTGCCAGCAGGCCAAGCAAGGATGCTTTCGGCGTATTGGTATGAACAATATCCGGTGTTAGCCGCCGGAACAACCGGATCAGCAGCAGCAGGCACCAGATGTCTCTGAACAGACGGACCGGCCGCCGGAAAGGAACGGTTGTATAGGTGAACCCTTCCCGCGCGGCCAGCTGACCGAGGTCTGTTCCGGCTGCACAGATAACATGCAGCCGGATGCCTTTCTGCCGCCAGAACGCAGTCTGGCCTTCCAGAAAGCAAACCGACTCCGGTGCTGTAAAGAGCTGAACGGCAAGCATCTCAGTCGGCAAAAGTATTTTTTTGAGCCAGATAAAGCTGCGCTTCAGCATGGAGCTGACCGGCCTGAGACCTTGGCTTATACCGGTTCCGGAAAAAGCGGCCCGTTAGCCTGTTTTGGCGGAGTGCAAAAAACGGCCCTTGCTTCAGATAGGAGACAGACCAGTAGAACCGGTAGGCGACCGGTGAAATGGCCGGCCGGTACTGGCGCAGGATATCTCTGTATTCGCGCATTGCTGTACGATAATGATGCTTGCGGGGAAGGTCGCGGTAAAAAAGCAAGGGCTCATCAATAATGCCGATTCTGGTTTCAGGCAAGGTTCTGAGCCAGAGTTCAAGATCTTCTGTCCGCTGTAAAACAGGGTTATAGGGGTGGCGCCGGAACCAGTTCGTTTTACCCATAACCGTCGGATGAATAATCGGGCAGCGGGTAAGCAGCTTATGGTAGCGGGGACTCTGGGCCGGTAAGCCGCGAAGGCCGCAAATGCGGGTTTGCCGGTCAATAATGTAGGCGAACGAAGCCGTCAGGTCGGTTTGCGGGTTTTCCAGCAGGTAATGAAGCTGGGTCTGAAGGCGGTTTGGCGCCATAAGGTCGTCGGCGTCCATACGGGCGAGGAACCGGCCTTCTGCCAGCCGGGCAATCTGGTTTAGCCGGCTGGCTAGTCCGAGCCGCTTTTTATCGGAGATAAGCCGGATCCGCGGATCGGTCAGCCAGCGGTATGCAACAGCCAGCGAGTTATCGGTCGATCCATCGTCGAGCAGCAATAATTCCCAGTCAGTAAAGGACTGATTAACAACTGACCGGATGGCCGCAGACAGGTAGGCGGCCTGGTTGTAAAAGGGAAGTCCAATCGTAATAATAGTCATCGGTAAGGTATAGTTAAGGAGTGTCGGGTTAAGCCCGGTGCTTCGGTAAGGCGGCCGTTGCGGCGCTGCCAGTGCAGGGGCATGATGGTGTAGCTGTTGGTTTTCCGGCCAATCCACGACGCCCACCAGCTGAATGTGCTGTTGGGAATAATGAAGTGGCTGCAACTGCTCATTTGAGCCAGATGGACCAGGGCGGGGGCGGGCGGACAAAACCAGACCGGCTCCGCTAAGGTCAGGTACTGCCGGCACCAGTCCGGGTCGTCGGAGAACACATAGACCTGAACCGGTCCGACGCGTGCTTGCAGTAACTGCAGCGCACTGGCGTAGTAGTGTGCGGGCAGTGTATGATAGCGGCGGTTGGTAACATAGTCGCCGCGCCGGATATGCAGACAAACCGACTGACTGTCAACGTGAAAAGCTGATGGTACATACGGCCGGAGCAACGTTTGCAGCGAGCTTCTAAGCCAGTCCGAAATGGCGGTAAAGTAGCCGGAATGTTGCCAGTAGCCGGTCAGATAACAAGAAGCCGGTGCCGGAAAAGACACCTTCCGGTAAGGGTGCCGCTCACGGATAAACGTAATCCGGTGAGGCCAGTAGGTATTGATAATGCGCCGGGTAATTCGTCGCCAGCGATTGGCGGTTGTGGCGAACGGCTCGACCAGCTGTCGTGGCGCAATGGTTGCAACCGGATCAATTGCCTGAAACGGAAAAACCGTTGCGCCGGCCTGACCGGATAACCAGGCTGTATCAAGCAGGAGCTGGGTATGGTGTTGTACTGCCAGTTGTTTACCGATAGCATACTGAAACAACTGATTGCCGAG